>JABSOQ010000275.1 GCA_013216195.1 Bdellovibrionales bacterium | reverse complement strand
CAATTTTTCCACGGATGAAGATGGCAGTGCCACAGAAGCCTTCAACGACTTTCAAGACGAGTCAGACTACAGTGGGTACTCTGGTCTCGACTCAAACCCCAATGTTGATAGCCTTGCTGACCGAGGACTTTACGGTGGGTCCGATGATAACCCCGATCCAAGGGGTGAAACAGCCACGAATCAATCTAGAGCAGACAGTCGAGCCATTGATTCATGGGCCCCTAACTACAACAATCATGTGTCGACAAAGGATCTTAGGACCCATTTGAATGCGCGCAGTTATTCAATCACCCAAACCCATACTCAGTGCCAAGGCTCTTGCTCCATGGTTGAGCGTGAGCAGACTCAGATGCACAACTACTACAGTGCCGTTGTTGATCCGAAAGTCACAGACCCAAATATGAGCGGGCACCGACTATCTGAATTTGGTCAGGGTTTACCTGGTGGTCCCGTCGAGGCCCATGTCACCTATAACATCGGAATAAAAAATCAAAGCCAAGAGGACTTGAATAACGTCTATGCACTGGATGATATGTTTTTGAATAGAGAGGTCAATATTCACACGCCATTGACAGGCCCGGTTTCCGATGAACTCAGTAGCAACATGCACCAACTCGGTCAGCAGGTCACTGTTGTGGCGGTTATGGGGCGCTCAACCTTTCATGATGTATTTACTGATATTGATGAAGAGGATAACGTTACCGGTTTTGCGGACAGGCTGGGGCCTAACCTTGGGGGCGTGGTCTTTGCCACGGTTCCCGACGATACTTTGTCAGATGATTATAATACTGAAACGATGCAGACCTTAGCTCATGAAACGTATCATCAGGCAGAAATGGCGATTGTTGATCGAGCTCGTGATATGCAGCAAGGGCGAGCTCCAGCGAGCCAAGCTGTTATTGATGCGGCAAGAGTTGCAACCGCTGTTAATGATATCACCCTAGATCCCTACGCAAATTCAGCGGTGCCGCATCTTGATCTCAATGTCCCAACGAGGATGTCAAAACCTGGTCAGCGGTTTGGAGTTAATTACTCAAACACAGCCATTGAGATGAGAGCCACTCTTAGTGAGGATGTTATCAGTGGCTCCACCAAGGATCACTGGGGAGAGACCTTGCAGAAGGATTATGATCTAACCGCTGAGGAGGCCGAACGAGTCATGAATGAGATTTCAGAAAATGAAACTCTCGCCGAATCCATGGAGACCCTCGAAGAGGGAGCTGCGGCCATGCTGGGTAAATAATTGTCACATAGGGGAATAAGATTGATGAGACGTTTAAAAACTTTGAGCACTGTTGTAGGTATCAGTCTCGTTCTGGCGCTCTTCACGAACATGGGTCGTCCTCAGTTGTCCACAAAGTCTAGTCTCACCGTCGCTGAAATCAGTGCCGAACATCAACGGATTCACTCACGATGGGCAAAAAACTATTACGGCAAAGGTAGTCGGATTGTTGAAGAGGAGCTACGCATGATGGCGGCTTACGCTGTGACCAAGACAGATAAAATCAAAGACTGTTTCCAGTTAGAAAATGCTATTCCGACCCTGCTGCCCAATTTTTATATATTTGGAAGCTTAGCCCATCCTAAACGTGAATACTGTATGACCAGAAGACTCATTGGTACGATCAGCCCGAGTCTGTAGTCTAGCAATGGACGCCTTTGTGGATTCGAAAACAGTTTCCTAAGCGGGATTTTTGCTAACAACGCATTCGTTCTTCTGCTTCGGCCTTAAGGCTAAGCCTAATGCCATGACAATGTTGGATATAAAAAGTGGGATTGCCAGTCTAAATTTGGGCGTGTTGTATCGTTAAACTGCCAAGCAGATATTGAGCATCATCAGTCATGAATTGTCTGCGATCGATGCCTTTGCCTACTCGATCAGCTGAGTGCCTGTGGTTGGTTGAGATTGCATTCTGTATGTGAAGGTGTGATTCGGGCCATGGTGAAAGTGATCGGTCGCAAACAGCGCGACGACATCAGAAAACTCAGCAGGCTCAATGCCCTGATCTTTCAATGCATTTGCCGCCGAAGTGATGTTGGTAACAAGGTTCTCAAACACCGACTCGTTCACGACTCCCTCTTGTGGAGTGCCTGTTTCTACAATGTAGCGAGCGAATGTGGCGAACTCTTCATCAAGGTTGTTATCGAATATCAGTGCTGGGTGAGTCGTTTTGAACAGCACCATTGCAACTTCACCTAGAAGTTGAACTTGAGTTGGGTCGTTCAGATCAGTGCTCGTGAAAAACAAAGACAGAGCAGCTTGTAGGTTAGTCAGAAACAGTCTTGTTGCAGCTTCTGAATCCGCTTGAGCGGTTTCGGCTGAAGTTCGAGAGAGGGCAGCCGTCAGCTCGATGTCATGAAGTGAGGCCCCTTTCACATCGAAGTTGACCCCATACTTTTCAAAGACTTGGTGCAGGCTTTGAGCCACATCAGAGAAGCTTTCAACAATGAGGGCCTGTCTTGCCATACCATCGCGGATTCGGCTCATTTGTGCCGCGACGATGGCTCCCATTTCTGCATCACAAGTGGTGGGAGCAGAATTTGTTGCCGTAAGAGCCCCTTTTGGGTTCTCACCTTCGGTCGAAGTCGCCTGGTTGCCAGCTATTAAGCTGGAGATCAAACCTAGTGACATTAGAGCAGTAATCAGTTTTTTCATACTCAGCTGATTTACAAGCCTTATGCCATGAAGGTTATCTGGATTTACGATGGGCGGTGTTTGAAGCAAGACCAAGAATCTGCGGAAGGGCCTAGCCAATTTAAAAGAGCAGAATCATCGAAACCGGGAGCGAGCATCTGGTCGACGAGCCCTCCTTGAACATTGACGTGTTTCAAAAAAGAAATTCCTAGTAGAGGTTCGAGTTT
>JABSOQ010000274.1 GCA_013216195.1 Bdellovibrionales bacterium | reverse complement strand
GATGTCCAGCATAGCGCTCTCAATCACACCCCTAAGACCCCTGGCACCGGTGTTTCGTTTAATCGCTTCTTGAGCAATTGCACGAAGGGCTGGATCTTCAAATGTAAGGTTGACACCCTCATAGCTGAAAAGCTTCTGATACTGCTTCGTTAGAGCATTCTTAGGCTTTTGCAAGATATCCATCAGAGCGGCTTCATCTAGAGGATCGAGAACCGCCATAACAGGCAATCGACCAATAAACTCTGGAATCAGACCGTAGCGGGCCAAATCGTCCGGCTCGACCTTCTGTAAAATATTTTCATGTTCTTTAATGCGTTCATCGCGAGTCTTAATGTCAGCGGCAATACCAAGTGCCTTACTTGAGATTCTGTTCTCAACAACTTTATCAAGTCCTACGAATGCACCACCAACAATAAACAAAATGTTACTGGTGTCGACCTGGATGAACTCTTGCTGTGGATGCTTCCGACCACCCTTAGGAGGCAGATTTGCAACCGTACCCTCTAAGATCTTCAACAGAGCCTGTTGAACACCTTCGCCCGAAACGTCTCGAGTAATAGAAGGGTTCTCTGATTTTCGAGTCACTTTGTCGATCTCATCAATGTAGATCACGCCCTTCTGAGCCTTTTCTACGTCGTAGTCCGCTGCCTGAAGAAGATTCAAAACAACGTTCTCAACGTCTTCTCCAACGTAACCCGCTTCAGTTAGTGCTGTTGCATCTGCCATTGCAAATGGAACGTTAAGAATTCTGGCAATCGTCTGAGCCAATAGGGTCTTACCAGAACCTGTTGGGCCAACTAGAAGAATGTTGGATTTCGCAATCTCAACATCATCTTTGCCTTTAGCTTTGACTGAGTTCACACGCTTGTAGTGGTTGTGTACCGCAACACTGAGTGACTTCTTCGCCGGCTCTTGACCGATTACGTAGTCATCGAGGTGGGTTTTAATATCCACAGGCTTTGGTACCTTAAGAGTCGCACGCGTAGCAACTTCTCTCTCTTTTTCTTCAGCGATAATGTCATTACAAAGCTCAATACACTCGTCGCAGATGTAAACGCCTGGTCCAGCAATGAGCTTTTTAACTTCTTTTTGGCTCTTGCCACAAAAGCTGCAGCACAAAGCACCTTGGGTGTTCTCTTTTTTGCTCATTCAGCTTTCCCTTCTTTAGACTGCTTTCTGTGTTCTACAACTTTGTCCAGAAGGCCAAATTCACTCTTTGCCTCTTCTGGTGACAAATATCTATCTCGATCCATGGCATTTGTTAATAGATCGAAGTCTTTGCCTGTGTGTTTTACATAAATGTCAGTTAATTTACTCTTCGTGTTCTGCAGTTCTTTCGCATGAATCGCTATGTCACTAACCTGACCCGATATGCCACCACCCATTATGTGTGGTTGGTGAATCATGATACGAGAGTGAGGTAACGCATAACGCTTACCTTCTGCACCAGCGGCTAGTAGCAAAGAGCCCATGCTCATTGCCATACCCATGCAGTACGTACTCACTTCACACTTTACGAACTGCATGATGTCGTAAATCGCAAGCCCTGCTGAAACGCTCCCCCCAGGAGAGTTGATGTACAAGTGAATGTCTTGCTCTGGGTTCTCCATCTCTAAGAAAAACATTTGAGCGATGATGCTATTTGCAACGTCATCGGTCACAGCTGTCCCGAGAATGATGATTCTGTCCTTCAACAGTCTTGAATAAATATCATAACTGCGCTCGCCTCTTGGTGTTTGCTCTACGACTACAGGAACTAAGGCCACTTACGGTCTCCTCGGGTTGGTCCATATTGTTTAATCTGAGTTTAAAAACTCCATTGTAAAGATCTTGTCGGGTGATTTTTTTCGTAACTTTATCAAGGATTTGGCTTTATCCCTTTCCTGCCGTGTGCTATCAAAAATCTTAATCTTTCTCTTACTTAATGCGTCGCGCAAAACGGCAAGGAGTTTCGAAATGAATCTATCGGTTAGCAAAGGTACAGCTGCAGCAAATAAAGTCTCAACTTTAGTCGTGTTTGTGCCTCAACAAAGTTCATCGAAAGTTAGCCTTCCTGGGCTAGACAAAGATGTTGTGGCCGCTGTCAGTGACGCTGTTTCTGAAGGAATTTTTAGCGGTAAAAAAGAAGAAATCATGCCGCTTATGAATTGTGGCGTTGAATCAGCAAAACATTTGCTTCTTATTGGCCTCGGAAAAGTGAAATCAAACGACTATGAACTCGTAAGAAGAGTGAGTTCTGTCGCCTACAATAAGCTAAAAGCCCTTAAGGTCTCAGGTGCTGGTTATGATCTTTTGAGCCTTACCAAGCACACTAAAGACAACGCCCATGCCGTTCAAGCTGCTGTAGAGGGCATAGAACTTTCGGCTTTCAAAATGGACAAGTACGTTGGCAAAGCAGGTAGCAGCAAAAAGAAAAGCAAAGATGAAAAGAAGGGCCTTGGAGACATCGTTTTTCTAGCAGGTGGCAAGCTAAGTGTGGCCTCACTCAAGAAAGCCGTAACTCAAGGCCAAATGATCTCAGAAGGAGTCAATTTCTGCCGTGAGCTCGGTGACCTACCTGGCAACATGATGACCCCGGCAATTTTGGCTAGCGAGGTTCAAAAAGCCGCTAAGGGTACTGGTCTTAAAGTTACTGTTTTTGATAAAGCTCGCATCAAAAAAGAAAAAATGGGCGGTCTACTTGGAGTTTCATTAGGCTCTGACAAAGACCCGCGCTTCATAATCATTGAGTACAAGGGTGCTGCAGCCTCGAAGAAGCCAATCGCACTTGTTGGTAAAGGTCTGACTTTTGATGCGGGAGGTATCAGCCTGAAGCCTGCCGGTGGCATGGACGAAATGAAATACGACATGCAAGGTGGTGCAGCAGTTATCGGTACCAT
>JABSOQ010000273.1 GCA_013216195.1 Bdellovibrionales bacterium | reverse complement strand
CAGAAACTCGCTACAGCAACTTTAGACAGCTCAAGTTGAGCAATGGTCTCAATGATGCTCTAAAGGTGTCGACAACCTCGGTCGAGAACGTGTTTCACTCAGTTCTTATCTCTGGTTTTGACCGCGATGGTTTAAATCTTGACGGTTCTTCAGGTAAGAACACCTACAAAGACTTTACCATAATGAATATTGGCAGATGGGGCATGCATGTTGACGGCGCAGATGAGGGTTTGTTTGTGAACTTCATCATCGGCAACACAGTGGATTCCGCGATTTACTACGACTTTGCCAATGACACTCGAATTTCTAATTTAGAGTTGCTCAATATCGGTAACGCTTCTCATGCGATTACCATTTCAGGAAATGACAGCGGCCAAGCGTTTCATGGCAATTTTAACTTTGACCAGGCATATGGCTGTTCAGACTCTAATGGTTTAAGGGCAGATTGCCAAGCCCAAGGGGCGAGTGATCATACAATAGATAGTACCTCTCAGTCGGCCAGCTCCAGTTTCGTAGGGGCACTGAGTGTAGATGATCCTATTAATCCTCTAACACCAGTTTCAGAGCAGTACGATGCAGACACCATTGATCGTAGTGAATGGCAGACTTTTGAAAATGGCCTCAGACTTTTCAATACCGATGAGTTTTTGACTGGTGTGGCGGCAGCTGGGGCGTGTGCACCTGGAGAAAATTGTAGAATTGTCGACTACAACTTGAGGTTTAATGATACCGTCTACCGAAAGCGCTACGAGTCGAATGCGATTCAGGATCAAATTTCTGGTGGGGCAACCAATTGTCCGCTCTCCAGATATAGCAGCGATTTTTCTGCTGGCTTTGGTAGAAGACCACAAGACCGTTTAGACAAAGATTCGAGTTTTCTAACTAGGCTTGAAGAGGCAATTGGTGACGGCGTAGGTGATGAAGATGGCCTGTGTGAAGAAGACGAGTGGTGTAATGATCGCCTGAACTTTGGTTTCGATCAAGACCGTGAGAACTGGACTTATTCAGATAGTTGTAACGAAGATTGGGTCTCTGGCTCAGGCCAGTTTAGAGCCTTTGGTCACCGCATCGAGTTTGATGACCGCATCGATGACAGCTTTGATTTGAATGGTTCTGAGGCCAGGTGGAGAAAAGATCATGAAGCAACTGATACGATTTCTGGTGCAAGCTTCGCCGGAAACTTTGCATCGAGTACTGACAAAAAATCCATTGTGATGAACAAGAGCCGCGTTTCTGGAAGGCACTACTTTGAGGTTCGGTTGCAGTCAGGCGCATTTGCCAACTTTTTTGATATGAAATATGGTTTCGCAAGGCGTGACAATGTTTCTGAGCTGTCGGGTAAGTCTGAGTCTCTGAGAGATGGCAATGTGTCGTTGAATTTATCTAATGGCTCGGTCAATGTGAATATTGTTCAGAGCTCAGTTACGGCGACATCGGGCTGGGCTACTCTATCTGGCCAAACTGATGTCAGGCTCGGTGTGGCAATCGACTATTCAACCGGTGATGTTTGGTTAAGAGATCGCACCGGAGCGTGGATCAACTCTGCTGCGCCCAATGGTGCAAGTCTGGCAACGGCAACAGGGCTTGTGAATAATCCAGGTTGGGTGTTCTTCATGGAATCTGGGCTGGTGAGTCCCACTAAGACATTGACTGTTGATGTTATCAAAGATCCATCGCTGTTTGTTCACGGTCTTCCTGCCGGTTTCACCCCTGGTCCGTAAGCCTTTATTCTATTAACAGTTTTTTGGTTTGTCACTTTTTTGAAGGCGATGGGGTAGAGTGATGGTTACTTTCAGCGACTGATGTCGACATCTGGTTAATTGATTAAAATTGGTCTGTGAAATGACGGAATTGTTTTGTTCAGTTGAGTGCTGGTCTTTTTGGTTATGTTCAAAACAAAAAAACTCCCACAGAGGGGAGTTTTTTGGGGGGGCTTATTGGATCATCCCTTACTGGATGACATAGCCTTCAATGAAGCAGCTGCCAGGGTTCTGATCTGCGGCAACAGTGGTGCCTGAAGCATCTTTGCAGATGGCGATTTGCTCACTCACAATAGTCTCTCCTCCGCCTTTTCGTAGCTCGCGACGTTTTTGTCTGAGAAGTTTTCGAGTTGCCACAATGTCAGCAATGCGTTGCTTACGCTCAGCTTTGAATTCTTGCTTAGTTGTCTCAAGCTCACCAGCTCTGAAGGCCTTTCTGAAGGCTTTGTAGTCTGAGCGTTTTTGTCTTTTCAAAGCGCGAAGGTCTTCGATCTCTTGCTCGAGAGCAGCCGTGCGGTCTTCGACCTCTTGAATCAAGAAGCCATCTTGAACAGAATTGCCATTTACAGGAGTTACGCGCTCAATGCGTGCGTTGGCACCTGTGTATTCATCAGTCCAGCCGTGAGTGAGGCAGTCAGATACGCCAGTGCCACCATCAGAGCAGACGCGTGTTCGAATTGGCTCGAGTGTAATTAGATCTGTCTCTTGAAAGCCGACGCCGTAGCAGCTGTCGTTGGAGCACTTCACTTCGTTGAAATTGCCAGCAACTGTGAACTCTAGCCAGCCTGAGACATCACAGTCGTTGCCGTTGCAGAGAATTTCAGAAAAAGCATCACCATTTGCATCAAAGTTTTGCGAGCCAAGTGTTAAACAGTCGGGTTCTTTGCAAGTGACTTCAGCGATCTGTGCCATGGCTGGAGCAGTTATCATAGTAGCGGCAAATGCTGCGATTAGTTTTAACTTCATTGTCATTCCCTTTCTTGCTCCAACATATAAATGGCGAAGCGTTGTAACCAGAGTGGTCGTTACGAGTTGTGTGCATGGCTATGACGTACAATGAGTTCATGTCACATAATGTTTTATTGCTGAGATTAAGACTTCATTACCCTCAAACCTCACCATCATGATTAAGCAGGGGTTGTGCCAGATCAGATTAGGTTAGGATCGTTTGAATTATTCAAAAACTGACAACAGAATTGTTGTG
>JABSOQ010000272.1 GCA_013216195.1 Bdellovibrionales bacterium | reverse complement strand
CCCCATGCCTCATAAACCGTATACTCCTGTTGAGATTCTCGCTCTTGCAGAGGCAAATCGATATAAAAGATCGCCTTCGTAAGGTCTAAAGAGATCACCTGGCCCTCTTCGTGGCGAATCACTCTAATACCGCTAGAGCGAGGGTTGATTTTTGCAATGGCCTGGCGAGCCGCCCAATTGAGCTCTGAAGGGTCGATCAAATCTGCGATACCTAAAAGCTCTATCAAACCCTTTTTGCTATCGGGGTCATTAATTTGAGTAATCAACTCTTGAAGGTCTTTTCGGCGTTCAGCAGTGATCTTCATATCTTGCTCAGCACCTAGTATTGCCGAGGGGATATGGAGCTCCACGTTTCTCAATGAAAAGTTATCGAAATTGGTAAAGTCAGCCCAGTAAGCACCATTTGATTTGGCAATAAAGTTCGATTTCGATTCACTACTTGCCAACATAATCTGCTTAGCTTCAGCCTCGCTGACTTCTTCGAGTGGCATTGAGGGATCAACAACGGCGCTAAGGTCTAAGCCTTTCCCTTCGAGCGCCTCAGACAACCTTGGCCAGATCATGTGATTGAAAACAAAAGCCTGGCCCATGTCATTCAAATGAAGAGTGTCTGAGAAGATTTCGGTAGGCAGTGGCAGGTCACCTCTGGTGGTGGTGTCGATCGCGCCCAAAATTGCAGTACTGTGATTGCACACCCCGTGAATTTGGTAGTCACTTAAGTAGTCTGACATCAGATCTCTAATTGAGAGTATTTCGATTTGTTCACTCTTTAGCGACTGCTCTTCAAGAATGGCGTTTACGATGCTCACACCCTCAAGGTACTCAGGTGCACTAAGTGTATCTAAAATCGTCTTAAGTGGGGCAGCTGTGTCGCAGGTTCGCAAATATTCAAGAACCTCATCGCCCACATGCACATTGTTCTCATCTCTTAGGCCTTGAAAGTAATTCGAGATCGGCAAGTCACCGATGAGCACAACTTCGTTGTTGGCAGTCCAGTCTGCAAGTAGGCCCTCTACCTTGGCTTTCAAGGCTCGCCTTTGCTGCTCTTTCTCGGCAAAGTCACCTTGTATGCGTAGGTCAGGAAAGTTAGTCGGGAAAAAGTAATCAAAAGCTATCAAGGTGGGCACTGATTGAAGGCGCTCAAATGCGGCAGTGTTGTCTGCATTTTGGCCCAATTGTTAGAGGTGATGCCTGATTCGGTAGAGCAGGGGTACCGAAGCTCCGGTGCCTGTGGTGTTACTGGCACCAATGGCATCGAGGTTTGCAAATTGGCCATCTTGCGCTGGGGCGGTGTCTGCCAGTGCGGCGAGCGGGCCAGCGGCAAGAAAAGTCAGTGAAATCAGTAACAAGCGAGTCAGCCGTGTTTGAAGCATGTGAATCATCCTTATCTCTAAGATCTTCGAAAAATTTTGCAAATTGTGCGCCAGCTAGAGAGCGCGTTAGCTCCGAAGTGATGTGGGCCAGGCGTATTTTAACTTCTTGAGAAGCTGCTCGCTGGAGATCCATTTTTCCTAGTTTTAGGTGGCATATTCGTTGAACTATTTGGCTCCGTAGGGAGCTTTTTTATGCGTATGTTGATTGCATTGATTCTGAGTGTGTTTGTTGTTTTGTGTGAGCAGCAATTTGCGTCGGCAATGACCTTTTCAGAAAGCTATAGAATCTTGGGTGTAAATGACCGAGCGACTCAAGACGAAGTCAAGGCGGCCTGGCGTTCAAGAGCACGAGAGCTTATGGTGCTGGTCAATGGTGGTGATATGACGGCACAAGACGAGCTGAAGCGAGTCAATGCTGCCTATGATATGTTGAAAGCTTATGCGAACCCTAGAAACAACTCATACTCGAGAGACTTTGATCAACCGGCCTCGGCTGATAGCCCTTTTCTTAAAGATTTTTTCACCTGGGGTGACGTGACTTCGGAGTCGCCATATGCCTCGCAATTTGATGAGCATGTTAAATGCGAATAACTACATTCATCCCTCAGAGGCTGAAAGGGTTCGCCAAAGAGTATATGCCGATCTCGCTGGTCTTGAGTGGACTGAAGCAATGAAGACCGATTTTCGCTCAAGGCTCAAAGACATAATTAGGCAGGTAGGGCTGAATAGCTCCAATGGGCTTCCTCATTATCATAACAGCTTACGAATGAACGCAGTGCTTTCTAACAAGTACATTCTCGCCTTTCCAGAGGTAGTGGAAGAACTGTTGATGCTAAACGAAAACACGCAAACAACCGGGGCTATTTTGCTTATGCAAAGTCGGGCTGTAGTTGGACACCCATTGTTTATGCATTGGATGACAAAGTTGTATGAAAGTGACAGGGCTAGAAACTGGTCGATTCCTACCTTCGAGCGTGCTGAACGAACAAGGGGAGTGGCTAAGGCATTTCGGATGGTGATTGATAGGCTAAGTCACAGCTCCCAAGCACGTGATGTCATCATGTCTATGTATGACAGCCAAGAGGCATTGGCTTTCTTTCGACCAGAGCTGAGAGTGTTTTACCGATCGCAAGCTTTTGTCGATTACATCACTTGGAACAATGAGCAGAGTTACAGCTCTGTGCTGATCTATATGTTCTCTGAAGAAGAGCCTTTACTTTCGAGGGCCTACCGTGAGGCAATGGCGGTAAGAACTCCGCATCCCGAAGGAGCCTCAGTGCATGAGGTTCAGGCGACGTTTAGAGAATATCAAAGTCGAAGAAAGCCCGATGTTGAGAGGGCGCTTGCAGAGAGTCAGGCAGCCTTTGAAGAGTGGCTAACGACAGATC
>JABSOQ010000271.1 GCA_013216195.1 Bdellovibrionales bacterium | reverse complement strand
CGGCCCTCTTCTTCATCAAGAATAATGCGTATGCCGATCTTCTTTAAAGGGTGCTGAATTGAAACGAGTGGGTTGCCGTCGTCAGCAAAGTCTTGTGATTTTACCCATTCAGAGTGAAAGGGTTCTCCCAAGATAGCTTGAATGTAATTTAGCCAAAACTGTTGAATAAGACCGTAGCTAGAGCTGTTATTCTTCCAGCCTGAGAAAGGAAACTCGGGGTGATGAAATAGCTCAAGACTGCTTAGGGTTTGATCGATGATCTTCTGATTCATATCACCAGTGCTATCGAGACAAGATTGGAGTTAAGGCGAGCAGTTCGTGATCCGGTGTCTTCTGGCTGTTTAAGCTTTGATCTAAGTCAACAACATCAATACTCGCAGATTGAATGCCGACCATCACATTGCAATGACCAGAGGTTAAAACCTCGACGGCTTTAGCCCCTAAGCCACTAGCAAGAACGCGGTCTCGCGCAGTAGGTCTACCGCCTCGCTGGATGTGGCCAAGAATACAAACTTTTGCTTCGAACCCAGATCTCTTGCGAATGCCTTCGGCGAGATCATAGGCTCGGCCAGGCTTCTTGCCTTCAGCTGTTATTAAAATTGAACTTGTTTTCCCTCTTTGAATACCACTTTGAATTGTGCTGACGGCTTGCTCGACAGTGATCGGCTTTTCTGGGATAAAGATCTCCTCAGCCCCACCAGCTACCCCAACCGTGGTAGCGATGAAGCCTGAATCTCGGCCCATAACTTCGACAATAAACAATCGGTTATGGCTAGAAGCAGTATCTCTAATGCGGTCAATGGCTTCTAGTGCCGTGTTCACTGCCGTGTCGAAGCCAATGCTTTGCTCAGTGCCGGCAATGTCGTTGTCAATGGTGCCGGGTAGGCATACCACTGGGTACTGAAACTCTTTGTAAAGAGCCTGTGCCCCTTTGAAGGAGCCATTACCACCGATGCAAATCAGGGCATCGACACCTGCTGCAACAAGATTCTCATGAGCTTGTTTTCTCGCTTCAGGCTTTAAGAACTCGAGGCACCGTTTTGACTTTAAAATAGTGCCACCACGCTGAATAATATTCGCCACTGATTTTCTGTCTAGAATGTGGAAGTCGTTGTCTAAGATGCCTTGGTACCCACCTAGGCAGCCCACCACCTTAAGATTCTTTTGCAGAGCCGTTCTGACAACGGCGCGTATGGCAGCATTCATTCCAGGTGCATCTCCGCCACTTGTGAAGACTCCTATGGTTTTAATTTGAGAGGGGTCAAAGGTCGACATGCGGCAGATTTATCCTTTAAAAGCGAAAACTCTTTAAAGCATGCCACAAGAGTTTTAAATGTCTAGTGGGTTTCTAAGTGTGTAAGACTCACTCTGGCGCAAGCGGCTCCAGTCTTGGCGAGACAGCTGCCAGAATTGGCTATTTTCGGTAGTGCCAGTGATTCCAGATCGGCCAAAGCCCATTCGTCTTCTGAGGCCAATGGATCTCTGATTGTCGCTTTCAATCTCAGAGTAGATCCCGGCGATTGGTAGAACTTCGAAAGCTTTGTTGATCATCAAGATGTTAGTCGTTTTGGCGATCCCCATGCCCCAAAAATCAGGGTGCAGGTGGGTGCTGCGAGATACCCACTTGCCAGGTGATTTACCAGTTAACAGGCGGCTTAAGCTTTCGATTGGGTTTATAGGGAGGTAAAACAGTTGCTCGACACCCACGAGTTCTCCGTCGAAAAATATCCCAAGTGAGATGTCGAAGGCCTCTTCATTTTCATCAAGAGCATCTGAAAAAGCAGAGAATGAATGAAGGGACTCTCTAAAAATAGCTCTAAGTTCTCGCCGGCCAGCCATTGGAGTCACTGCGCGAATCTGTCGGTGACGCATAATTCTGATCGCTTTTCTGATTTCTTTGGGGCTGGCAAGCGGGCGGAGTTGCACAGAGCCAAATTCAAGAAATACGGCCTCTGGACTGTTTGCCCCAATCTCAAGGCCACATTGTGTTTTGCCACTGGCAATCGCCAAGTTTGGCATCACAGTGAAAATAATGGTGAGCAAAGCCAAGTCAAAGTGGCTTAGATTAGACTTCTTCAAGATCACACCCAATATTCAGCAAAAGATGTGCCGAGGTTCTTGTCAGTTTTGGGCATAAAAAAAGCCAACCTGAGCGGCTGGCTTTTTTATCACTCAAATAGTGTGAAAACTACTTAAGCATGCTTTTGAATTCAGTACCAGGACGGAACTTCGGGTGCCAAGCAGCAGGAATTTTGATGGCTTTACCAGTCTGAGGGTTTCTACCAGTTCTGGCTTTTCTTTTTGTTTTAGTGAAAGTTCCGAAACCTACAAGCTTAACGTCGTCGCCTTTTTTAACAGCTCTGCGAATGATGTCGATTGTAGAATCAAGCATTCTCTCAGTTTCAGCTTTAGTTGTGTCACACTCTTTAGCAACTCTTTCGATAAGTTGAGCTTTGTTCATTGTGTACTCCCGTTGTGAGTTCTGGTTGATAATCTTGTAACAAAATTGAAACGCTCGCAGAGATTCTGGTCAATGCTAAAAACAAAAAAAAACAAAAAAAAATATCGAAGTGGTCCAGAAAACCCTAAATCTAGTGATATTCAGAGGCTCGTCCGCTAAAAGTGGCGAATTTATAGGCGTTTTCAATGGCTATTCGTTGAGCCGCTTGGTGCTTGGGGTTTTCATCAAGTGTGCAAGAAAAGAGCATTAATCACTAAAAATGTATTTGTGTCTCGCTAAGATCGAAATCTCAAAAGCTAGTGAAGAAGATTTTGGTTGAGGCCTTCAAAGTCGCCAGGGTTGCCATGGTCAACATCATATTGAGGTGCAGAGTTTTCTCTGTCTGGCACTCGAAACTCTTCTTCACTCCATTTGCCAAAGTCTATCAGCTGACATCGCTCAGAACAAAAAGGACGAAACTCATTGGCTTCAGAGTATTCTGTTTGGGTTCCGCAGTGAGGGCATTTGATTTTTTTCTTCATGTGTCTACCTTGCGGCAAAACTCATGTTTCTTCAAAAGCTTTTTTAAAAGAGCTGCGTCTTGGCCAGTTCGCCATCGTATTTTGCT
>JABSOQ010000270.1 GCA_013216195.1 Bdellovibrionales bacterium | reverse complement strand
AAGCAGCCTTTTCACTCTCTCATCTCCCTCCGAGTAGAGCTCGCAGAACTTCATAAGATGTCTAAGAGGAACTTCAGCGGAGAGGTGCTCTCTTGCGTGGTGTGCACCCATAAAAACCACACCAGGCTTTTCAAGATGTGTCTCTGGGTTCACCGTTAAAGTCGCCACTGGAATGATTCGCCCCTCAACACTCATACCTATCGCGGTCACCTGTACTAAGTCTGGATAAGTCTGTTGAAGCTGATCAAGCGCAGCCAAAATTTGGAGATGATCATGGTACTCAGAATCTTTTGGAGGGAAGCTAAAAGCTGACACATGATTATGGCTAAAGCTCAACAACTGCCCTTTTGCCTTAAAAAAAGCTTTGTCTTGCTCGCTGCCAGTCACAACCACGTGATTCTCGTGAAACTCTTCGATAGCAAAACCGCTGTTTGCAATTTCGCTACGCTCGTATTTATTGCTGGCTTTTAATTCAAGAAAATACTGACCAGAACCACTGTGCGACAAAGCTGCAAACGAGAAAAATAAAAGTGCTACAAGACCAAGAACCTTTGCCATAGCCAGAACTCCCTACCGTTATGAAACAAACTAATACCAGGCTGAAGTAGGGCTAGGTCGCAGTCATGCCACTGCAGCGGATTCTAGCTGAAGGTCTGGTAGAAACACCTATAGCAGGGCGTTCTACGGCATGCCGCGGAAGGTTTTATGTTACGGATCTTCAAAAAAAGGCTGACTTCAGTTTCAAGCTAAAAGGTTTACTGGTCTAAAGTTCAAGGTCCTCTTTCGTTGAGAAAGATGAACAATTAGATTTCGTGGCTCTCGATATAGGTTTTTAGTTCGTCGGCTGGGCAAGGCACGCAACCCACTTTTGAAACCACAACCCCTGCTGCGAAGTTGGCTAAAATGCAGGAATCAACCGGGCTCCAGCCAGAGGCCCATGCCAGAGTTAGCGCCGCAATAACCGTGTCTCCAGCACCAGCCACATCAAACACCTGTCGAGCGTAGGTTGGTAGTTTTCTGGCGCCGTCTTTCTCGAACAAGAGCATACCCTCTTTCCCCAGGGTTATGATCATGTTTTCTGATTGCAGCTCACTCTTCAATTTCGAGCCAACTTCAAAAATCGTGTTCTCATTCCAGTGCAGATCATCCGCATTCAGCCGAGACAACTTCAAAGCCTCTTCTCGGTTCGGCGTCATCACGTCAGCGCCTGCATAGTAACTCATAGGCGTACTTGGGTGTGGGTCAACGAAGACCTTCTTATTTAATTTTTGGCATGACTCAATGATATGTCGACAAACTCTTTCGCTGAGAACACCCTTAGCGTAGTCCTCAAGAACCACCCCATCAGCCTGTTCTACGTACTTATCAAAGTCAGCCAGCAACTGATCTTCGACCTGCTTACTTAAAAACTTCTTTTTTTCGTAGTCGACTCGAACTATGTGGTGATGTTCAGCCATCACCCTGAGCTTTCGCGTAGTAGGCCTCGATGGGTCTGAAACCAGGTATTTTGGCTCGACACCTGCTTCTTTTAGTAGCCCCTCAAACTGACTGCGAGTGTTGTCGTCACCCACGACGGCAAGCAAAATCGGGTCTCCACCAAGGCTCGCGACGTTTTGAGCCACGTTGGCAGCCAGGCCCAGCCGGCTATCTTCTGACTTCACATCTAGCACAGGCACAGGGGCCTCTGGTGAGATGCGGCTAACATCACCAAGCACATATTCATCTAGGCCAACATCACCCACAATCAACACTTTTGACCCTCTCAACGAATCTAATCGAGAAGGAAGGGTTTTTCGGATATTATTAAGGTCGGTTTCACTCAGTGCAGATACGGTCATGAAGAGTACTTAACACAGCCATGGCTGTGTGTGGTAGCCACTTTCTGAAGCTAACTACCCATGAGATTGACTCCCAGATCGAGGAAAAATCACCCGGATCAGTGCAAAAATTTTGTTAATTTCCGCTGCGATGGACTTTGACCCGGCCCGTAACTCGTGAGATTTATATGGCAAATGTCGCAGCGAGACCAAAAGGTCGGTCCGCTTCAAATACCCACGTGCGAGAGAACTCAGGAGATCGTCTCAATGCATGCAATTCAAGATGGCGCACTTTATCAAAACACAATCAAGACACTCGAAACCGCAGGAAGCTTGGTCAACCTAAACCCCAATGTGATGGAACGACTGAAGTACCCGAGACGCGCACTGATGGTTTCCATTCCTGTGCGAATGGACAACGACCGCGTTCAGGTCTTTGATGGCTTTCGCGTACAACACAACCAAACACTTGGGCCATTCAAGGGTGGAATTCGCTTTCACCCCCATGTTGATCTCAGTGAAGTGGCTGCTCTGTCGACTTTGATGACTTTTAAAAACTCGCTACTGAACCTGCCACTTGGCGGCGCAAAAGGTGGTGTAAGAGTTGACCCAAGCACCCTTTCAAAAACTGAACTTGAAGCTTTAACTCGCAGGTTTACATCTGAACTGCATCCATTCATCGGGCCAGACAAAGACATTCCCGCGCCAGATGTCGGCACAGATTCACAAACAATGGCTTGGATGCTCGACACCTTCTCTATGGAGTCTGGCTTCTCGCAAACTGGTGTCGTGACGGGTAAGCCGATTGAGATTGGTGGCTCGAGAGGGCGTGACTCAGCGACTGGGCTTGGTGTTGTGTACTCTATAGAAAAAGCGCTGCAGACTCAGAAAAAAGACATTTCAGATGCAACCATTGCCATTCAAGGTTTTGGTAAGGTTGGCATGCACGCAGCAATTGAGGCCTACGCTCTTGGTGCCAAGATCGTAGCAGTCAGCGATGTCCGCGGCGGAATCTACAGCAAAAACGGAATCAATATCGCTGAACTTGTAAGTTACGTGAAAGAAAATCGATTTGTTGAAGGCTTCAAAGGTACTGAGAAGATCACCAATGATGAACTTCTTGAAATCAAATGTGACGTGCTATCACCTTGTGCTCTAGACGGAGTCATTCACGAGGGCAACTGTGAGAGAATTCAAGCGCCGATCATTGTTGAAGGTGCAAATGGTCCAACAACTCTAGCAGCTGACTCTT
>JABSOQ010000269.1 GCA_013216195.1 Bdellovibrionales bacterium | reverse complement strand
AAAGAATTCAGGGCCATCAATTTAGGTACTTGGTTAGATCGGCCCAGAGCTTTGCTCTTTTCCAAACAAAAAGCTGAGTTGGTTGATTTATAGTAACTGAGTGATTGCCTAAAAGCTGGCCTTCAAAGTGTCCTGAAGATAAAAAACGACTTAGACCTTGTTTTCCTTTAATGCTTTAAGAGGATAGTGGGTGCCACGCCAAGTGATCCCCTTGTCGAGGTGAGTGATAACTGCTGATCTTAGCTGCGCGAACCAGAGTAACAGAGCGCTTATTGGTGTTAAGATTGTTAGAGCTGGTGAGTAACCCATCTTGTGCGCCGCTACTGCTAAAGTGGTATGCATGAGGGCGACACCAGTCAGTAGAATGTAAAATGGCAGCCCATCAAAGGTTGTGAGAAAGTAGTAAGGCAGAATATTCAAACCAAACGTCTCAATGGTGATTCTTAATACACTCAACCAAGAGTATCTGAGTCCAGCAAATGCATTCTTCTGCAGGCCTAAAATCATCTCTCTCCAGTTTGCATACCAGGCTACTGAGATCATATCACTGCCATCTAACAAAGCCTGCTTGCCTCCATGTCGAACGACGAGTTTGCCAAGCATGATGTCATCGACAACTTCAAGCCGCAGCTGTTCGTGGCCACCAAAAGATTTGTAGATCTTAGAACTCAACAAATTGAATGCACCGGCTCCGATGTAAGAGTTCTTTAATTTTCCAAATCCACTGGGTCGAAAAAGCGTAAGCACCATTAATGAGAAAAAACACTGCATTGAAGACAAGATGGCGTCGCTCGATTTAAAATTTGGTGCAACAACCAAGTGATCAAGCTGGCTGCCATTTAGTATTCTAAGTGAGTGTTCAATGGCATTGGGGGAGAAAATGATATCGCCATCGGTAAAAAGCAGAAGCTCTCCAGCAGCCAGTTTGGCGCCAGAATTTAAAGCATTATTTTTACCCAGCCAGCCTTCAGGCAAGTGGTTGATCTCGAGATACTGAAAGCGTGGGTGTGTTTCACAAAAAGCTTTCATAATCTGGCCCGAGCTATCAGTCGAGCGGTCGTTCACTGCTACGACTTCAATATTTGAATACGTCTGAGATTCTAACGATTGAAGAGTGCTTAAGATATTTTGCTCTTCGTTGCAAGCAGGCACAACTACAGACACTAATGGTGCATCAACTTGCTCAAAGCTGAGAGAATTGTGGTTTAGTCTTAGCGATTGACCTTCAAAGGCTTTGGCCTCTCTCACGACGTCAAGCCATCTTAAGAGGTTCCATATTGCATAGAGGTAAGACACGATGATGGCAGCGTACATGGCCACATCATTACGGTATTGAATGGCAAAGGCAACGAGTTAAGGCTGCCAACCGTTTAAAAATCTAAATGGCGAAATTCCCCTCACGGTCATCGGCTCATTCAGATCTGGGTCGTAGTCGGACTCACTGAGAATCCCAATAACCTGGCCCCTGTCGTTCACTATTGGGCCACCGCTATTGCCAAAAATAGAGTCGGCAAGAATGTTGACGATCATCGTGTCTATGAAGTCATTGAAGTCAGACCTAGAAATTGGGCTGTCTGCTGCATCTTGGGAGGTGTAAATGTCGACAATTTTGCCGAAGCTAACTCAAAACTCTCCACCTGGAGCATCGGGCTTGCCAAACAAGCTCATTCGGTCATCGGTCTTCATTGGAAAGCCTAAAACATAGCCGGTCTCATTGAGATGATCGAACTCATTTGCAAACTCCAGCGGGGCTGCTAGTTCAGTGTCGAGCTTGATCTCAACAAAATCGCTAATTTGATCCCACACAGTCAGTTGACTTCGATTTTCGATCAAAAAGCGCCCAGGGATGTAGGCAGTTGCGAAATCAGGAGAGTGGGAGACATAAGCGAGCTGACCTGATCTTGAAGAGAAAACTAAGTTTTCACGAATGTCGTGTAGTGAAATGAAAAGAGGGCGAAGTCTCAGCTTGCCGAGGCAAGTATCGAATTCTTCAGTCTGTAAACACCACTGCATAAAGTGGGTGATCTGGCCATCAATGGCTTGCATGTTCGTCCAAACAGAGGTGCTCGAGCTTGCAACAAAACCGGTTGCTTGGCTAACTCTTGCGTTTCTAGAAGCGTAAGTGCATGGTTGAATTTGATGTTGTACACAGTGATTTAATTGCAAAGCGCTGAGTAGATCAGCTTCTGTTGTAAAAGTACTCAAGTCGCTGATGTCGCCAGGAATTGCCACCAGTCTTTGCTCGGCTACTGCGAGTGACTCGAGAACTTCAAAATCTCCATCAATGAACTGCAGGCGAAAAACAGATTCAGAAGCTGTTTTGATCTCTTGGGGAACTAGAGCCGAGCTGACCTCGTGAAAGCCCATTTCGGCCCAAGCTGAAGACTGGCCCAACCAAAACACTAGTGCGATCACAGCGAATCGAAAACACTTTGCGTAGAGTCTTTGCAACATTTCGCAAGCTTTCTTCAACTAGGCTTCAATTCTAGCTTTAGAGTTTTGATTGACGAGTTTTCAAGCCCACCGCCAAATTCTGACTCTCTAAGCTCTTTGTCGGCCTCAGAGGTGCCAGAGTAGTAGAAGAACTTCTTCTTGGTAAGTAGTTGTTTTTTCAGGTGAAAGCTAACCTTCCCGCCACCCTTTAGTTGTTTCTTATCTGCGTTTTCATTGCTCATAGCCTATTGTTTTGCAGATTGAGTGCCATCAGGCGGTCACAGAAAGTGGAGCTCGTCTAGCAGAAACCAAGTGTCCTCTTCAAACAGATTGATCTTACTTTTGAAATAGATATGCCCCTCATCAGACTCATAATACCTGCTGCTGTAATGTTGATTGGGGTTGTTTGGGTCAGAGATGTGTATCAATCTCTTTGCTGTATCTAGTCCAAGCACGACAACTGCATGCCTTAGGGCCTCCATCGGTACGAGGGCTTGTCGTTCTGAGGATTCAACGTAGCCCGAGACGCCAGCCAAAGCCAATTTGTCTTGGGCATTAAACCGCTGCTCGATCTCATTGGGTTTTAGGTCTCGGTAGTAAACAGATTGCACTTCAAAGTCGATATCTGATTCAGCCGCGATCCAACTTAGGCC
>JABSOQ010000027.1 GCA_013216195.1 Bdellovibrionales bacterium | reverse complement strand
GCTTTTGATTAAGTTCGGTCAAGTAAACACCAATTTTCTTTAGGTGTAGAGCTGCAACTTACACGTCTAATTATAAAAAAAAGCGGTAGATACCAACATCTTGGTAGCTCTTGCGGTTCTGCCAAAGATCAATCTGAGCCATTACTTGGTTAGTGAAAGATGCACTCATTACGAAAGATGGGTGACCAGTACCACAGCCAAGGTTCACTAGACGGCCTTCAGCCAATACGATGATTTCATTGCCGTTACCCATTTTGTGGATATCAACTTGAGGCTTAATCTCGCGCTTCTCGCTGTTTTTGTTCAACCAAGCCATGTCGATTTCGTTGTCGAAGTGACCGATGTTACAAACGATTGCACCGTGCTTCATCTTCGCGAAGTGACTTTCGTGAATGATATCAACACAACCAGTTGCAGTAACAAAAATATCTGCGAAGTCAGCGACGTCGTCCATGTTTACGACTTCAAAACCTTCCATCGCAGCCTGAAGAGCGCAAATTGGGTCGATTTCAGTGATCAATACTCTGCAACCAAAACCTCTCAAAGACTGAGCTGAACCTTTACCGACATCACCGTAACCAGCGACAACAGCAACTTTACCCGCAAGCATTACGTCAGTTGCGCGCTTGATACCGTCAGCTAGTGATTCGCGGCAGCCATACAAGTTATCAAACTTAGACTTTGTCACAGAATCGTTAACGTTGATCGCTGGAACCTTAAGTTTGCCTTCTTTGTGAAGCTTCTCAAGGTTGTGAACACCAGTTGTCGTCTCTTCAGACAAACCAACAATCTGATCCAACATCTTGATGTAACGATCTTCGTGCATCATGTTTGTGAGGTCACCACCGTCGTCAAGAATCAGATCATAACCGTCTTCCCAACCTTCAATAGTTTGCTCTATACACCAGTTAAACTCTTCTTCTGTTTCACCCTTCCAAGCAAACACAGGAACACCAGCGGCAGCAATTGCTACAGCGGCGTGATCTTGAGTCGAGTAGATGTTGCAAGATGACCAACGCACTTGAGCTCCTAGAAACGTCAAAGTCTCAATCAGAACTGCAGTCTGAATAGTCATGTGAAGGCAGCCAGTAATTCTCACGCCATCTAGAGGCTTGTGATCGGCGTATTCTTCGCGAAGGGCCATAAGACCTGGCATTTCTGTTTCAGCGATCGCAATCTCTTCACGACCCCATCTTGCAAGCTCTTCGAACTTCTTGGGATCATCCATGGCCGCTTGGCAAACTTTGTAATCGGGAGCCTTATCGGCTGTTACTGGTGCTGTGGCTTGAGTAAACATTTGATTCACCTCTCTCACGTCATCTCCTAAATGTGTTGGCCCATATTACATGCGACCTTTGTGTCTTGTTAAATTTCAGCCAAACCAAATCCTTGTCGGGCCTATAATCCAATTTTAACCTCGCCGCCGGCTAAGAAAAGTGGCTTCGAGACCGCGAGAGGGGCCCAGGCTAAACTTGGCTACTAGAGCCAGTTTTATCGCCATTAATAGGCCTTATCTCACGGATTAATAGTCTATAGCTGAGTTTCACCAGAATGCAACCCTTGAGGACACCGTATCTACTTAGCAACGTATCAAAATGACTGATTTTTCCGCAATTTGAGCTCAGACTTGGGTGAGAATCTCATAGCCTTCATCTGTGATCAAAACAGTGTGTTCAAACTGTGCAGAAAGAGTCTTGTCGGCTGTCTCGTAGTATTTGATCGTCGAATCAGGAATCGAGAATTCAACGATGTCTGCACCGGTTTCATTGATCATCGGCTCAACGGTAATGCATGTCCAGGGTCTTAGGGGCTCCCCTTTACCTTTTTTACCGTAGCTCGGAACAAAAGGGTCACCGTGAAACTCAGAGCCTATACCGTGACCACCGATCTCGCGCACCGGATAATAGCCCTTGCGGGTCACGAATTTGTTAATGGCAAACCCAATATCTCCAGTTTTGCCTCCAGGAGTGATAGCCTCGATACCCTTATGCATAGCCTCGTAGGCACAATCGCTAATGGCTTGAGCTTTTTCTGAGGCTGGCCCCACAAAAAACATGCTTGAAGTGTCCCCGTGGAAACCATCGAGTATGCAAGTCACGTCAATATTGATGGCATCACCATCTTGCAGTGGCCTATCGTCAGGCACCCCGTGGCAGATGCACTCATTCAACGAAGTGCAAATTGATTTCGGAAAACCATGATAACCTAATGGAGCTGGAGTCGCACCTTTGCTCAAGGTCCAATCGTGAGCGATCTTGTCGATCTCGTTGGTCGTTGTACCCGCGGTCACATATTGACCCAGGTGCTGCAATAGCTCAGCCGCCAGTCTGCCGACTTTCTGCATTTTTTTTACTTCATCAGGGCTCAATGGCTTCATTTTTCTACTCATGCCCAAGTTATAGCAGTAGGGCTTAAGAATTGACAAGCCCCGTCGCCTACAGAGGCCAGAACCGCCTGCCTAGCAACAGGTTGTTGCTTAATACCAAATCTGAGCCGGGCGCAGGTCAAAAAAAAAAGCCTACGCAAACTGCGTAGGCTTCTCCTAGGATTCGAACTTGCTACAACTATTTCAAGTGCTTGCTAACAATTTTAGTCATTTCAAACATTGAAACTTGAGCTTTACCAAAAACAGGCTTCAACTTGCTATCAGCGTTGATGTTTCTTCTGTTTTTAGCGTCTTGAAGATTGTTCTTTTTGATGTAAGCCCAAAGCTTCTTAACAACCTGAGTTCTTGGAAGTGGCTTGCTACCGACAACTGCAGCTAGAGCAGCAGATGGCTCAAGAGGCTTCATGAAAGCTGGATTAGGCTTTCTTTTTGTCTTCTTTTTAGCGGCCTTTTTAGTTGTTTTTTTCTTTGCTGCTTTTTTTGTAGTTTTCTTTTTAGCAGCTTTTTTAGTCGCTTTTTTTGTAGTCTTCTTCTTAGCGGCTTTTTTAGTTGTCTTTTTCTTAGCAGCTTTCTTAGTAGCTTTTTTCTTAGTTACTTTTTTCTTAGCGGCTTTTTTTGTTGTTTTCTTCTTTGCAGCTTTTTTCGTTGTTTTTTTCTTGGCTGCTTTCTTAGTGGCTTTTTTCTTCTTTGCCATTATCCCCTCCAAAAAATTAGTTTCTTTGCGAACTCATCAAGAGCCGGCACTCCCTCATGATACTTACGGCCAACACTTTGTCCAAAGAAAAATGCAAAAAAAATCACTTTTCCCCTAGGGAATCTATCGCACACCCCTCGGTAGGCTAATGCTTTTGGCCCCACAACCAGGCCTCGATGTGATCTCGAAAAGCAGTTAAGATTCGCCTAAACCCTGCCAATTCACAGCTCACCAAACCCCGCCAAAACCCTTACTGATCTTGAGTTTAGGCCAATTTTCTGACATTGGACCAAGGCCCTCTTTTAAGGCACCAAACTTAGGCAGTAGCCCCAAAATACCGAAGAAGAATATATGCAATGGGGACTGAGTTTTAAGCAAATTTTAGAGCAAAAAATCGATGGCACTCCGAGTGAAATTGAGACGAAAAACGCTCATTTTTCACTCGATCTCGCTTTCGAGATGCCTATTTTCTCCTCTGAAAGTCAAAATTTTAGGTTTCAACCGCAGCAAAAAACCGTCGCTGATCACTATGAATCCTTATTAAAGGCGAAGGTTGGCACTAGCAAATTCGACCAAGCACAACAGAAAAAAGCCACAGGTGAGGCCATAGATCAAGCAGAGCCGACACAGACCTTTGATGGCAAAACTAGCCAAAGAGAGCAAGCCCAGCCGAGCGAAAGACACCCTGTTGTTGACGTCCGCGAGCTCTCGAGCCTTGGTGCAATCGCCTACCGCACTTTGTGGAAAGTTTCAGGGTCGCCATTGGCAAATGAGCTTTCGACTCAGTACCTAAAGACCCTCAAGCGCACTCTGAGTAAACAGCATCACCCAGATCACGGGGGAACAGCCGAAGTATTTATGGCCATGCTCGAGGCTCTTACTCTGCTGACCGAAGAGGTTGAGCGCGCCCTCGAAGAACGGGCGGCTGACGAGTTTCAAAGTAGCACTGAGCCGCCTTCCAAAAGATAAAATCTCTGAGTGAATTCAAAGCAAACTCGGACTCAAAGAACTTATGATGCCTCAAGAAGGTCATACCGTAGTAGGGACCCCAGGCAACGCCGTCTTTTATATTGTCCCAGCTTGGCTCAAAATCGAGCTTGTAATCCAGTGCGTTCTCTCCTTTTAGAGTCAGCCCCAAAGACGTAGCTGCCTGGGCCATGAAGAACACTAGAGACTTTGCACGAGACCCAACATGATCGCCTCCATCGCCATCGAACATTTCGAGAGCCGTAAAATGAAGAACAAACCTAGAAGACCTGGCCCGATCAGCAATGGTTTTGAAAGCCTTTAGTGTCTCCTGATAGCCATAGTTCGTCTCATCAGTTCGCCACCCCTCACGCCCGTAACGGGTTCTGATTAGCCCTGAAGCTAGCTCGGCATGCCGATCAGACTCAAAACGCCAGTGAATTCCTGGAATCTTGGCCCCCAAATCAATGCCAGCAAAAGAAGATTCGTTAGAATCAAATTCTTCAAAAGCTGCTCCCAAAATAAGTTGAGCGTGATCGATTAAGACCTGATTCTGATAATCGAATAGGTCCATACCATAGGGTCCAAACTGATCCTCTTTCAGTAAGAACAAACCGACATCTTCTGGAGGGCGGATCTCATCAAAAGAGCCAAGCTCAGTGCCCCAGTTCATGTTGATAGCATCTAATGTGCCTCGCTTATTCTTCATATAGTTGCGAAAGCCTCGCTTCCACAACTCACTGTACATCTGAAACCGACCTCGCCCCGGGTAGATGGCGTCTGAGTCGTGCTGGTTATACGATGGATATCTCAATTCACCAGCGGGCCCCAGACTGATATTAATTTCGAGTATGTCATCTCTGGCGTACGAAAACGCCGCCTGAAACTCTCTCATGACTCGCCTATAATCCTCGAGTACGTAAGGTGTCGCGTTTGGAGATACAACTTCACTGCTGTAGCTTCCTGTCTCTGAGCGACTCATCAAATCAACTTCAGAGCCGAGCTGGTCTGGATACTTGCGCCAGCGCTGCCAAATGTAATTAGGTATCGGAATTACCTGATCTGCAGGGTCTCCGACATTGCCACCGAGCTTATGAAAAGACAAAATTGGCACCCATTTCATGCCAGCCTCACTAATCAGCTGATGGAGCTTTTGATAGTAGCGCCAATTAAACTGACCCTCTTCGGGCTCTATAAGACCCCACCAGACATCTGTAGATATGGCATCTACTCCCATAGATTTCAGCTGCACCAGCTGTTGACCATAGCGCCGCCACTCTGATTCACGATCAGGATTGTCTGGGTTTCGCCAGTCGCCGATTGTCAATGGTGCCATGACCGTTGTCGTGAGCTCAGCCCATGCCATCATCGAGACAAAACTGAGAGCGAAGGCCATGCTATAGGCGAGTTTAACCATTGCTATAGCGTTCGCCTTAGAGCTGCACTCACAATGGCCAACTCCATATCGTCATGCAAAAACACATCGCCTGTCTTCACCATAGCATCGATAGTCATTCTGATGTCGCTGGGCTTTCGGTAGGTCAAAAATGCCGCGCGCACGACTGCAATCTCTTTGGCGTCATAAACGTAGCCTTGGCCAGCAGTATCTCTCACCATACCCCTAAATCGTCTGCGCACATCAACAGCCTCTCGACCAGTAACGTAGGCACTTCTCAAAACTGCCATCTCGAAAGCGTCTCGCACTACTCCCGCCCCCTCAGGTGAGATAGCAAACTCGCCGAACTTTGCTCTGATCGAATCACCGTAGTGCCGAGTGATCGCAGTGGTCTCTGCAATCGCGAGCTCCATCGCATCATAAACAAAAACCTCACCGCTCACTGGCAACAAGTGCTGCTCGAAAAAAGCTCTGACCTGAACCTCAGATCTACCAGATATCACCACTGTCTCGGCTATGGCCAACTCAACTGGGTCATAAGAAATCAGCATCCCACCTACCGGAGAAACGTTCTCCGTAAAAAAACGGCGGGCCTTATCGACTTTTGCAAGAGTGGCAGCGCATGAAGCTTCAGCTACCACATGCGAAGAATTCAGAACCGCTAGGAGCAAAACATTGTTTAATAAAAAATTCATCATTGTCGAATCCTTTGTGACCTTCTTGCAACCTGGTCGGCCTCAGACACTCTTTGCTTTTGGTTGAACAAACGGCTTGTTAAATGGAGCAATTCTCGTACCCCAGCAAGAGACAACTCTCGTCGTAGCCCTGACAAAGTTCAGGCAGAGCCCATACCTAAAGAGCAGCCCGCGGACTCCTCGTGAACTCAAAACATGGTGCCCTCTCACCGCCTTGGCACAAGTGTTGCCATACTCATTTGCAATCATTCGACGGAGCCTAAGTTGAGAACAAATCACAACTGTATTTTGAACCTTCTGGTGCTGCTTTCTGGCTGCACCACTCCAGTCTACGCTCAGCTTTTCGAGGTGCCTGGCTATATCACTCCTGAAGCTATCGCCGGTGTAGTCGATATGACCTATCTCAAAGTTACTGACTCGAATGGAGCAGCTCTAAGCGAAGCTGTCATTGCTGCAAATGTGCGAAGCGCAGTAAGGCTTGCTCACGATTCATCGGCCTATTCAGTTTGCGTGAGGCCCAACATGATACCTGTTGCCAAAGCTGTGATTGAAGAACTCAAAAGCCCACTCAAAGTCGCAACTGTGATCGACTTTCCCCTTGGCTTGCAGGAGACCGAGTTTAAAGTCTTTGAGCTGCTCGATGCCAAAGAAGCTGGGGCCGATGAGTACGATGTGGTTGCAGACTTCACAGCCCTGCGTGCAGGTGCCCATCAAAAATTTTATGAGGACATTCTTGAAGCCTCTCGAGCTGCCGAAGAGCAAACTCTCAAAGTGATTTTCGAAAACTATGAGCTGAAGACTGAAAGACTTAAACGACTCGCCTACGTGCTGGCACGTGACGCCTTTATCGAGTCTGGGTTTACAGAGAACAGAATGTTCAAAACATCGACTGGCTTTGCAGAGGCTTACGACAACCGAAGTACAGGAGCAACGCTCGAAGACTTAACTTTGATGGCCGAAGTCTCCGCAGGTAAAATAGGTGTCAAAGCTAGTGGTGGGGTTAGCGACTTTGCTTCTGCCGCCCAAGCGCTGATAGCCATACAAAAAGGTTTTAAAAACGCGGGAGCCGGAGCCTGCTCGACTGCTCTAAAACTCAAAGGCGGTCACCCGATTCAGCCTGAGCTATTTAGAATCGGCACTAGCTCGAGCTCTGTTTTTACCCCAGGCAAGGCTTCAACTCCAGGCTACTGATCTGGTCACCTATAGCTTAAGGCTGCTAGGCCCCTTTTGTTTGGACTGCCACCCTCGATGAGTGCACCGAGGGGCGGGTAGATCAATTTGTCAGCTTGCGGTATTTGATTCGTGTAGGTTGAAGCTCTTCAACACCTTTACGCTTTTTATAGTCTTCTTCGTACTCGCTGTAGTTCCCTGGGAAGAACTCGACATGAGAATCACCTTCAAATGCCAGAATATGAGTGCAGATGCGGTCTAAGAACCAGCGATCATGCGAAATCACGGCTGCACATCCACCGAAGTTGAGAAGAGCATCTTCGAGAGCTCTCATGGTGTTCACATCAAGGTCGTTGGTTGGCTCATCTAGCATCAAGAAGTTTGCACCAGTTTTTAGAAGCTTTGCTAGATAAACACGGTTTCTCTCACCACCAGACAAATCGCCTATTTTCTTTGACTGATCACCACCAGTAAAGTTGAACCAAGACACATAGGCCCTTGCTGCGATTTCACGACCACCAAGCTGAATCATATCTTCGCCTTCAGAGATCTCATCAAACACAGATTTAGTTGGCGTAAGTTGATCGCGACTCTGATCAACGTAAGCCATTTTCACCGTGTCGCCAATTTTGAAACTTCCAGCGTCAGGCTGCTCAAGGCCAGCGATCATTCTAAAAAGTGTAGTTTTACCGGCTCCGTTCGGCCCAATAATTCCAACGATTGCACCTCTTGGGAACGAGAAGCTCAAATTCTCATACAGGAGTTTGTCGTCGTAGCCCTTAGAGACACCGTCTGCTTCGACTACGATATTACCGAGCCGAGGTCCTGGCGGAATGTAGATCTGCATCTCTTGTAGCTTTTCTTGTTGCGGGTCTTTCAAAAGGTTCTCATAATTCGAGATCCGAGCTTTCGACTTCGCATGTCGACCTTTAGGGCTCATTCTCACCCACTCTAGCTCTCTTTCTAGAGTCTTCATTCTTCTTTGATCAGACTTGGCCTCTTGTGCCAGCCGCTTGTCTTTTTGATCAAGCCAAGAGGAGTAGTTGCCCTTCCAAGGTATGCCCTCTCCCCGATCGAGCTCTAAGATCCAGCCCGCAACATTGTCGAGAAAGTAACGATCGTGTGTTACGGCGATCACTGTGCCAGGAAAATTATCGAGATAGTGTTCGAGCCAGGCCACTGACTCAGCATCTAGATGGTTAGTCGGCTCATCCAGCAAAAGAATATCTGGATTCGACAACAAAAGCTTAGTTAGTGCAACTCGTCGTCTTTCACCACCAGAGAGATTGGTAACAGGAGAATCTGCAGGGGGGCATCGCAAAGCATCCATAGCTTGATCTAGCTTCTGGTCAACCTCCCAGCCATCAACGGCCTCGATCTTCTCTTGGATAGTACCCTGCCGATCGATCAGCTTTTCCATCTCCTCAGGGGTGATGTTCTCATCACACATCTTTTCTGAAAGCTCATTAAACTCTTTCAGCCAATCGTTGAGAGCTCCAAGCCCTTCCATGATATTCTCTTTTACAGTCGCCTCTTCGTTAAGTTCGGGCTCTTGTTTTAAAAAACCAAGTCGGTAGTCTTTTGCAGGAAAAGACTCACCCAAAAACTCATCATCTTCGCCGGCCATAATTCGAAGAAGTGAAGACTTCCCAGCACCGTTCAAGCCGAGAACGCCAATCTTTGCTCCGTAGAAGTACGATAGGTAAATGTCTTTCAAAACATACTTACTAGGCGGATAGACTTTGCTCACGCCTTTCATTGTGTAAATGATTTCTTCAGCCATTGCGACCTCCAGGGGCTGCCCATAAATGGGCTATCAAATTCAAAAACATTCCGAACAGTTAGGGATAACCGCTGACAATTATCATGTCAAAATCAACATCAATCTGGGGGGCTGAAAAGCTCAACGCGATGACCTAGGTACAACTGGCCTGAGCCCCAGCTGCCTATGGCTGTCTTGCGACGAGATACGACTTCTAGGTGTTTGATTTGTTAGCGCCAGCGCAGTCGGGAGAGTCAGGCATAGCGGACTGATTCTGCTTTTGCCACTCAGCTGGAGTCAGCAAGCGAAGACTAAGCGCATGTACAGGCCCAGCAAGCTCCTCTGCCAAGAGGTCAAACACAGCTCTTTGGCGATCAACCCGGCTCAACCCATCAAACTCTGGAGCTACCAAAAACAGTTTAAAATGCGACTCAGTCGCTGGACCAGAGTGCATGTGGCTCTCATTCAAGAGGCTCATCTCGACGGCTTTGTACTTAGCTTCAATCTTTTCAGCAATAATTTTTTCTACAGGGCCCATGGCTAAAGAACTACCACAAAGGTCCAACGATCGACAATGCCTGGAAACCTTTTCTCAAATGCGAGCGAAGAAAGCCGTGAAAACGGCTAAGCTGCTTCTTGGCTTTGCCCAAACTCTTGATACCCAGCTTCGCCTCACCGATTCCGATGACAGAGCAATTGCTCTTTTTGGCAATGATAAGATCAAGCTCCCCAGCAATGTTGTCGCTGTATTGTACAGAACCGTACACATACAGGTCTTCATGCAGACTTTTATGCAACTCTTTGATGACCAATAACTCAAGAACCTCGCCCTCAGAGCCAAAATCAAAGCCCATGGCTTCGTAGTTAGCTAGCAAGATCAGATAGTCTCTCTTGAGGCTTGGGTTCTTGCGAAAATCTCCAACGTTCACATCAACTCTTTTGCCCATCATGTGCTTTTTAATATAGCGCCAAAGGTCTTTGGCATCACCTCGATCTAGAGGGTACTCATGATCAAAGCCCCTGCGCTTGCCGCCTTCGATACTGTAAGTGAAGTAGTTGATCTCATCTTCTTCGAAATGATTGAGCTCAAGATCAAGGCATTTTTCTGGAATTGTTTGATCAATTCTGAGAGACCGAAAGTAGTGGCCCCCATAACCAGCATGAGCAGAGAAGCTTAAGAGCATGCCGGCCATTACGACACCTAAGATGCTCAAACCAAAAGAACCCAATCTCGACGATGAATCATTCATCTTCACTCTCCCCCCCAGAAGTGATTGCCTTCCATGTCAGCAGACGCATTTCGCTCAGAGAGCCGACCTTGACTCTCTCATTCGGCTGTTCGCGCCTGCCACAGAGCATTCACAGGATTTCCTATGAATTCCCAATGGTCAAACACTACCTAAGGCTAGCTTGTGAGACAAATCAAAAGTTGATGTGGATTGTTAGGCTTTAGTTTAGGAACAGAGGTTTTCCACATTGAGTGAAATCAAAACAGAACTTCAAACCACATTTTGAGTGTGAGAAGGCCCATGAGTATTGTGAGCAAGGTTCGCCTCCAGGTCACTGGCATTCGAGACTGTTGTTTTCTGGCAAAGTAGGATGTCACAAATGCTGAGCCGAATAGCAAAAGCGCCTTATCAAGGTGAATAAAGCCCAACTTCCAACCCACGAGATGACTGTCTGCCATGGCATAAGCCATAGCCCCAAAAAACGTTGTAAACATCATGACACCATTTGCGGTTGGTGCAACCTTTTCGTTCTCAGCCAACTGAAGATTGATTAACAAGGGGCTGACAATGAGCCCTGAACCGATGCCGCTTATGCCTGAAAGAAGGCCGGCGATGACTCCAACTGCCCCAGCGAGAACTCCGGTTTTCGTGGTCATTTGAGCCGTGGTCTGCTGCTCAGAAGCGATGTGCTTTTTGAGCTTGTTACCGACTAAGGCTTTCAATAGAAACACAGTCACAACTGCGGCCAAAACCATTCGCAAGACTTCATCTGGAAACCGCTGAGACAAGATACCACTCGCATAAGCTCCCACTGCGGTCATTGGGCCTATGATAAAGGCGATCTTCCAGATTACGAGCTGGTTTTTATGAAAACCTCGGCAGTTGTTTGTCACGACTAAAAAAATGGTAAACAAAGATGTTGCAACAGCCTCTTTGGCAGAGAGATTCGCCACCCCCGGCAATAGCGGCACGATAAGAATACCACCACCTAGGCCTAAAAATGCCGAGATGACACCAATGGCACTGCCCATCACGATGACTAGTGCGGTCTCCATCATAAGTGAGGTGACCATTCTATATGGCAACTGACACCCATATGATCTGAAGGCGCTAACTCTCCTTCAACCTCGCTGCCGACCAATTCAGAAGTGGTCACTTGTATCTCACCAGAGTTGGTCCAACCCCATAGATAATCAATTTGGCGAGTACTCATGACATGATCTTTTAACATCATCTTCAACGAATCGACGGTCTTTTGTTCGAAGGACAGATCATCTACGACTATTGGCGAATCAAAATTTCTAGAAAGCTGATGATTACTCGGATTGGCTTCACCGTCCCAAGACAGCATTTCTCCGGCTGGAACATCTTGCAAAGCTTGAAACCCAAACTCCTGAACAGAGCCAATGACGCTTGAACTTGCGATCGCATTGAAGTCTCCACCCATCAAAATCAAACTGTACCGCTTTCGAATTCTTCTCAATTCTTTAAGTAGTTTTTTAATTTCATTCTCTCGCCGACGGTCAGCAACTGTCACTCGCTCTACGATCTCATCAGAGACGTTCGAACTTAACTCACCACGAGCCACCATACTCTCAAGCGAGTTTTTCAGACCCTCATCAAACTCCAGACCATGATGCAAATGAGTGTTCACCCAAAGCACCCTGCCCAAATCCGGAGAAACTGTTGATACTAAGAGAGCTCGCCGTGACTCTGCCCATTGAATCGATCCCACTTGCCCCAGAAAGTTGTACTTCTCACCACTCAGCTTGATCGATCTAGTCCACTCAGTGATGTGACGTTTCTTTAGCAAGGTCGCCAACCCTGAATCGAGATTGTAAGGAGGCCCGAGGCCACCCAGCTTGAGGCCTGCATTATCACGACACCAATGAACATCGGCAGTAAGTTCCTCAGAGAACTGTTGTGAACGATTGGCAACGGGGTTCACCTCTTGAAGAAAGGCACAATCAGCATCGAGTCCGCGAAGCAATTCGATTTGCTCACGCTCTCGTTCGCTTCGTCTCGTTACCGGCTCAAGAGATTTAAATCGGATCCAGCTAGAAGGAGACAGGCCATGCCACAAGTTGTAGGTCAATAAATGCAGTGAGCGCATGATATGTCCTCAGGCGAGCTACTGCCTGTTATGAACGAGTGATCGCTCTCCATCTTGAAAAGTCACATTGATCGCAACACCATTGGCCTCAGTGATCACACCTAAGCCAAACTTCGGATGATCAATAGCCATCTCTGCGTTGAATTTCTTTTTCATGCTGTAAGGCTCAACCTGAGAGATATCAGTTTTGTCTTTTAACTCGTTCCAAACCTCTTCAGGTGATTTTGCCTTTTTGCGAGTTCTCGTGACTTTCTTTTTTGTGCCACTAAGAACAAGTCGAAAGGTCGACTTTTTGCCGCAGACCTCACACTCTAACTTCGCGCTAGACTTTGTCGGATGAGCAAGAACCTTGTGATAGCGATCTCCCACGCATTTAGCACACCAAAAATAGAAATTGCTGGCTACCGCTGGCAACTCTTTAATATCTGCCGCGTTCACACTAGTTGTTTCTTTTGCCTCTTCCGCCATCTAAGACTCCTCACAATCACTCAATTTGATTTACCAGAGTATTATAACTTAATCATTTCGGAATGAACACATCTAACGGTGCGTCCAAATCTTGATTTCTAATCTGATTCGAATCTAGGTAGAAGGGGCCCTGTTTTTGCTCGATCTTAGCCTGAAAGGCTTTCAGCGAGCTCTCATCTGTGGGGTCGACTTGAAACCCCGCAAGCTGGTACCGCTCAGAAAACGCGGGCGAGGGCTCTTTTGTAAAGAACCTGCCCCATTCCGCTGAGTTCGTTCGAACACGGTAAGTTAGCGTTTTTGCATAGGAGTGAACCGGCGTGTAGGCTGTGAGCACCTCAAAGTCGCCATAGTGAGTGTGCAATTTAACTGCTGGCGACTTCCACTGCGTCATCCCACAGCACGTTTCAATGTTGGCGTACCAAAGCCCAAACGCCTTAGTCAAAAAGCCGAGCCCGTACAAACCCTGGCCTTTGGGCACCAACGAGTTGCTCGAACACAGGTTGTGAGCCACCCACTCACCTTCACCCATAGTCGGGATAATAATAAACAAAGATAGTGGAATCCATTCAGCTTCAGTTTTGGCTTGCGTCATTGCCCTTAGCTCAGGTGAGGCTTTGTCAGCCTTGATCGCAAACCCTGCCACAAAACCAGGCATAATCGCGCAATCGTAAAACACCCACCTGGGCATCTCCATTTGACTGGCTGAGAAGGCTTTGGCTTCCATGTTCAAAATCTGATTAGCAAAGTCGACATTCGAAGTAAGCAAAGGGTTCTTATAAACAGGGTTGGCTTCAAACCACGGAACGTCAAAGCTGGTGCCTGGCCCTTTAATTCGGTTCTCTTCTCTGACAAACACATAAGGCTTGATGGTTTCTCCATCAAACCAAGATAGCTTTTCAAACTCAGTTAAGGCCTTCACTCAGCACTTCCAGGGTTCCAGTTACTGATTCTCTAACATGGTAGTGGTCAGCGACAGTGGAATCAATGAAACCCTGAGCTGTGTAGATTTGCAGCATTTCGAGCAAGGGGTCCCAAAACTGGAACAAATTCAACACCACTATGGGTTTGCTATTAATAGCAGGGACAGGCTGGCTAAACGCCGAAATCTGCTTTAGCACCAAGACTTCAAAAAACTCATCTAAAGTCCCCGTCCCACCAGGGAAAATCACAAAGCCATCAGACAATTCGGCCAACTTTTGTTTACGCTCGTACATACTCTCTGTGTAGATGAGACTCTGCAATTCAGTATGTGGCTTCTCAAACTGAAGATCATTCCTCGGAAACACTCCAGTTACCGATCCTCCTGACTTCAAGCAAGCGTCTGCAATGGCGCCCATTGCTCCTGACTCAGCCCCTCCGTAGACCAGTTCGTGGCCCCTCTCAGCCAGGGCCCTACCAAGAGCCGTGGCCTCTGCCATTATCATAGGGCTAATTTGATCTCTCGAACTGCAAAAAACTCCGATTCGAGCCATTAGTTCTTAGTCGGGCCAATCATTTTTGAAGGATCGACCCACTCGTCAAACTTGTCTTCTGGAACCAGCCCCAACTTCACAGCCTCTTCTTTAAGAGTTGTTCCATTTTCATAGGCGGCCTTTGCAATCTTAGCAGCCGAATCGTAACCGATGTGATTGTTCAGAGCTGTCACCAGCATTAATGAGTTTTGCAAATGCTCTTTAATTCTCGGAAGGTTCGCTTCGGTTCCCACAACACAATTGTTCTGAAAACTTTCAGCAGCGTCTCCCAACAAACGAATAGAGTTCAAGACATTGAACACAATCATTGGTTTGAAGACGTTAAGCTCAAAGTGCCCTGTCGAGCCACCAACAGCCACGGCCATATCGTTACCAATCACTTGAGCACATACCATAGTGAGTGCCTCTGATTGAGTTGGGTTCACTTTGCCTGGCATAATCGAGCTACCTGGCTCATTTGCTGGCAATATAAGCTCACCGATACCGCAGCGAGGCCCACTGCCGAGCATTCTGAAGTCGTTGCCAATTTTCATCATACTGCAAGCGATAGTCTTTAATGCTCCACTGACCTCAACCATCGCATCGTGAGCCGCTAGCCCTTCAAACTTGTTGTCGGCAGACTCGAACTTTAAACCCGTTTCTTCTGCGATGAAACCCGCAGCTTTCGTTGCAAAATCAGGGTGTGTGTTTAGGCCTGTGCCCACAGCGGTTCCACCTAGAGCCAAAGGATAGAGACGCTCGAGTGTATTCTCTAATCGCTTCACTCCGTTATCGAGCTGTTTGACGTAAGCAGAAAACTCTTGGCCAAGTGTCAAAGGGGTCGCATCCATGAAGTGTGTGCGGCCAATTTTTACAATGTCATTAAACGCCTTTGCCTTTTTATCGAGCTCATCACGAAGCGAGCTCAATTTTGGAACGAGAAACTTAACGACCTGCTCGGTAACTGCGATATGCATAGCCGTCGGAAAAGTATCGTTTGAACTCTGGGCCTTGTTAACATCGTCATTCGGGTGCACCTGCTTCGAGCCAAGTTCGCCGCCCACATGTTGAATAGCTCTGTTGGCAATAACCTCATTGATGTTCATATTGGTTTGGGTGCCACTGCCAGTCTGCCAGACCACCAAGGGGAAGTGATCATCAAGTTCACCAGCAATGACTTCGTCTGCTGCCTTCACAATGACTTCTGCTTTAGCTCCATCGAGCAAGCCAAGATCGGCATTCGCCTTGGCAGCCGACTTCTTCAAAACGCCAAGAGCTCGAATCATCTCACGAGGAAACCGATCTCCACCAATTTTGAAGTTTTGAATAGACCTCTGTGTTTGCGCTCCCCACAGTCGATCTGCTGGAACCGCGATTTCACCCATACTGTCTTTTTCGATTCTCTCTGACATGCCCTCACTCCTTGCGCGCCTAATAAAGCGCTTAATCATGGAAAATTCACAGAAATTGTGCACACATATGATACTGTTTTTGGCCCCCGAGTCTATGAGCTTTGGGATTCTGGGGTCAAGCGTGATATAGAAGTGTCTTCTTCGAGTCGCATGGCAATATTGCCTTTTTTCAGTTACCACACGGAGGGTCATAATGGCGAAATACTGGCTAATGAAGAGCGAACCCGATGCCTACTCAATTGATCAACTGAAGTCTGACAAAACCACCCTCTGGGATGGTATACGAAACTACCAAGCCCGAAACTTTATGATGAACGACATGAAAGTCGGCGACAAAGTGCTGTTCTATCACAGCAACGCCAAGCCTCCAGGGGTCGTCGGGCTAGCCACCGTATCGAAACCGGCTCAACCCGACCCATCACAATTTGACAAGAAGTCGAAATACTTTGACCCCAAGTCAAAAAAAGAAGATCCGCGCTGGCACTGTGTCGAGGTGAAGTTTCAAAAGAAGTTCAAAGACATGCTGAGCCTCGATTGGCTAAAGGCGGAAAAAAAGCTTGAAGAAATGTTAGTCATAAAACGCGGTCAAAGACTCAGCATACAACCTGTCGAAAAGAGTCATTACGACTACATCGTGAAACAAGGGAAATGATCCCCAGCAGTTCGTCGGCCGACCGCCCAGCATCTAACAACTCTAGAGAGAGTGAAGTTCTTCCCCCTGGCGAAGGGGCATTTGTCTCGCTTGCGCCAATGGAGGGTGTGGTCGACCCTATCGTCAGGCAGATGTGGTCGGCGGTGGGTGGCATCGACCATATGGTTACCGAATTTGTGAGAGTCACTGACAAGACTCTGCCTGATCATGTTTTTTACAAGTACTCCCCTGAACTAAAAAACGGCGGCCTGACAGATGCCGGCACTCCTGTTTATGTTCAGCTTTTGGGGGGCCAACCAGAGCCCATGGCCGAAAATGCCTTCAAGGTGTTTGCATTAGGCGCACCAGGCCTAGATCTCAACTTCGGCTGCCCAGCAAAGACGGTGAATCGGCACGATGGTGGGGCAGCATTACTCAAAAACCCGCACCGCTTGTACGACATCATATCTGCAATACGAAAAGTGGTTCCAAAGTCATACCCAGTAACTGCCAAAGTGCGCCTGGGGTTCGAAGACAAGAGTTTGGTCAGAGAAATATCACAGGCTTGTTCAGAAGGCGGAGCTCTTAGGCTCACTGTTCATGCTCGAACGAAGGTTGAAGGCTACAAACCACCTGCGCACTGGGAGTTTATCGCAATAATGAAGGAAGTCTCAAAGATTCCAGTGATTGCCAACGGTGATATTTGGAACCTCGAAGACTACCGGCGCTGCCGAGAGATCTCAGGGTGCACCGATGTGGCTCTAGGCAGGTGCTTGATGGCGAGACCTGATCTCGGCTTACAGATCAAAGCAGAGACGACTACGACTAGAGGCCTAAGCGCCTCTGCTTGGGACTGGCCTACCACATTTAAGCACGTCCAGCTCTTCTACCAAACGAACCTCGACCTAATGAGTGAGCAGTATGCAGCGAGGAGGCTAAAGCAGTACCTCAAGATGCTAGCGAATAGCCACCCTGAAGCCCTCGAGGTTTTCGCCCAAATCAAGAGGCTGCACGGACCCGATGAGATTTTGCATGAACTTCAGCAAGTGCCAGAATTGAGTGATTACTTACAAATTTCGCCAAAAGCGAAGGGCGATCTCCCCTCAGCTCACATTTGATTGATTCTGAGCCCATTTTAGGTTTACAAACCTCCGGCATAGCTCTTGTAAATCAATACCTTTAGAATTTTGATACCACTCACCTCCGGAGAGGCAATATGGATCTTTCTAGTCACTGGAACAGCGAAAATATGGAGCTAAGAAAAGGTGAACGCACCAGGCTTAAGATCTTAGCTGCAAGCTATCGCTGTATTGTCGAGCTTGGCTACTACCGCACTACTTTTCAGACCATTGCTGACCAAGCAAATGTGAGCCAACCTCTAGTTGTTAAGACCTTCAAAGCCAGAGAGAATATTTTTTTCACCACTGCCATGTCGGTTCTTCAAGCTGCGATGGCTGAGACTGAAAGCCGGCTAAAAAAACAAAACCCGAGAAACTTGAAAAAGGCTCTGCAGTGCTACTTCGATGTGTCTGTCGACATGATCAACCAGACCCCTGACCTCGGCAAGTTTTATCTGAATCTTCATTACCTTGCCGCTTACGAGCAACCGATCAAAAAACTCAATCTTTCGATTCGACAAAATGCGGTTATGAGGCTTGAAGGGCTTATCTCTGAGTTCACTGATAGCCCCATCAGTAAGAAGAAAAAGCTCGTTCTTGCAGAGGCCCTGCATGATTTGATTGTCGGTCACATTTTCCAAAACGTATCGCTTGGCAATTCGCCCGACAAAACCAAACTTGCGGTGCTACTAGACAAGCTTCTGTTAGAGACTAAACATTGAAAAAAGTAGTTATAAAAAGCCTCGCGGCTTTAGCCATGCTGCTCAGCTCTTGTCAAAGCTTAGCCAACCCGGCTGGGCTTCGCAGTCGATTGCTCTGCAGCACCCACCTCAACCCGGTTCGCCAGGTTATGCCCTTCGCAATAGTGCATGGCAGTCAGCTGGGCGACACCCATTTCGTGAACCAGCCCCCGGGTATTCTCGAGCGCGTTTCACTCGATGGCAATTTTGCCTACCATGATGGCTTCTCTGACCTCGTGACCCCTGTAAGCCAGCGGTTCAAATTTGATCATCCAGTCCAAGTGGTAGATCTCGCGATCAAAGCCCGCGACAAGCTAGGCGTTAATTTTGACAACCTTAGAGCTGCCTATCAGCAATGGAAACCTGTCGCCGCCAGAACCCCTTGGCTAGAAAGCCTTCGCACTGATTTGCTGAATTCGATACATGAAGATGTGCCAGAGGTTACAATCACTGAGCTCTTGAACACACAACGAAACCTGATAGCAATGTTTAGCAGGCTCGAATGGCATTCTCGAAAGCAGCACATACTATTTGGTATAGACACTACAGTTTGGAGAGGGCCTATTGGAGCTAACATGGAGCTGCCCGGCCCCGTACCTGAAGAGGAGACATTTCGCTCCCTTGTGGTATCGCCCACTTTGCAAGCTCTCGAAAGCCTTTACTTGTCTTACTCCAATCAAGGCCCTGAAAGAGCTCGAATCGTACCTCAGGTGGTGAGGCAAGACTTGAGTGAAACCAATCGCTATGTGCGTTTTTTGATCAGTCGCTACGTGAAACCCATGGGCTATTTGCAAGTTTTGACTTCTCAATCAGCAGCTGAACCTCTGCACATAGAAGAGGCCTGGAGAGACTTGGTTTCAGAATTTGTGGCGAGAAAGCCCGGTGAGCTCATTGCTGAAATGGGCCGATTGCATGTCGTGTATCCAGAGGATGAAGTCGCAGATCACTACTCGGCTCTGATGGGTGATGAGAACATCACAGACAAAAAGTCATGGGCCAACGGAGTCGTGACCCACATGTTGTTTCAGAAATCTTTAGCCTGGATCAATTCAGACGCCAAGCTCGACAGGCTGTTCTTGCAAATCAACACCGGGGTTGAGGCCGTGATGTTGAGAAGCGGCATACCGCTACACTTTGCCGAGAGATTAGAGCTTCCCAAAACTTTTGAACACCAGAAGTACCCAGAAGTGATTTACAAGTTTGACCCCGAGGCTTTGCTAAAAATTGAAGAGTACATGATGTTGAAAGTTGTGCAGGAGTGGCTACTGGCAACTCAGTCACAAGTGTATTTGAACACGATTGCTCCAGAGGTGGTTGGCGACCGGAGTCTACTTAAGTTCAAAGCCAACGAGCTGCCTGCACTCGAAAGGCTCGGGCTGTATCAAGCTTTGTTTGCGAAGAACCCTGAGGGTGCCGAGCAGTTCACCGAGTTTGAGAATGATCTGGGAATCTATGTGTTACCAGAAGAGGTGCTAACTTTAATCGAGATCATTGACAGCCGGCTACAGCTCTACAAAAGACCTCGATAATCGAGACACCATTTTAGAAAACCGCTACAGACTCTATAATTCGAAAAGACATTGAGGCCTGCCCACTTACGCCATCTGCACTTGTGGTCACTCGCCCCAGCAGGCCGCTTCTCAGGAGAACCCCGTAAGAGTTACCCCAGTCGAACATGATACCAGCACCATAGAATGGTGTACCAACAGAAGTCGTCTCTTCGTTGATTGTGTCTCCAGTGAGCCCGAAGGTCGTGGTTCTAGTGAGCACTGTCCCTGAAACGTAGCCCACTTCAGCTGTTACGTCTATAAACGGGGTCAACTTGTAACCCACGCCTGCACTAGCTAAAATACCAGTGAATGAGCTTGTCACGACCGTCTCATCGAACAGCGCGAACTCTTCATCTTCGTTGTAGCCAATGTCGCCAATCTGATAATTGAGCGCACCATAGTAGTAGGCTTTTTGAGAAAACTTTTTGCCAAAAAAGCCACCAAGGCCTACCGAAAACTCATTCACCTCACTAAACAGGTGGTTCGTCATATCAAAAGTGAAGCCGCCAAGCTGCGCCTCTTCTTCTAAGTAAATCTCTCGCTCAGATCGCGATGTCACTTTGATGACCCCGGTTTCGCTCAGCTTACCGGGCTCTAACTCGACTCTCTTCTGTGCGGTAATGTGGTCTTTCTTTTTCAGCTCAAGCATCCGAAGACCTGGTCTAACTTGAAACTCACCTGGAGTCTTTCCGATGAGCTCGCCATCTAAATAAACCTCAGCCTGCGAGGGGTTGCTATCGATTTTCAGTCTTGCCGGCATTGGTTCAAGATAAACCTGGCGAGTGAGGTTGGTCTCACTCATGCCCAGATTAATAGACTGCGTGCCCGGAGAATGAGCTTCTGCACTCATAGACAAAGTGTGACTTCTTCCCACCTCAAGCTTCAGCTCGGCGGTGTAGTTTTGAACTTCGTACTTCTGCTTACCAATTCTTACCACTCCCTGCTCAAAGTTGGCGCGCAGCTTTACCGTGGCCAAACTTCGACGCAGTCGTTTGGCAATGATATCGGCATTCGAAGGGTCAAACTTGCCTGTGAGTGGCTCATAGCCCGGGAGCTCAAGCTTGTAGGTGTAATTGCCAGTGTAAACGTTCGCGAGAGAGATATTGGTTCGGCCGATAATTTTACCATCGATGCTCAGAACAGCCCCTGAGGGGTTCGATAGAAAAGTCACTTTAGACTTTTGCCCCTTAGGTTTACCGATGGCAAAACTTGAGGTTTGACCTATGTCTTCGCTCTGCCCATTCGCGAGGTCAATTTTGATCAGCCTGCAAACGAAGTACTCGCCATTTTTGTCTGGCTTAGCCGAAGTGTAGGTTCGCTGGGTTTTGATAGAACTCGCTTGTAGAGGGTCACCATTGAAGTAGTTGTTAAGTTCTCTCACAGCATTTTCAAAAGCTTTTTGACGAGCGTCTGAAGCACTCGAAGCTCTGGCTATACCGACCGCATAAAGCTCTTCACCTTCTTGGTAACTCGATTTCTCACAGAAAAATGGAGCCCCCGCCTCGGCAAACACCTGAACAGAGAATACCGAGCACAAAACTAGCAGTAATAAACTTTTAGACATGCAGACCTCGCGACAACCTTTTGATGATATGGGTTAGGCATACCGTAAAGCGCCCCAAAAGCCGAAGGATTTCAGGTAGAAAAGCAGATTTGAGACCCTTTGTGCCCATAAAAGAATTACAGGCTCAGCAAAGCCTTCACCCTCGGCCAAACTAGGGTGTTTTGCTCAAAACTCACTGAACAAATTTTAGTAATCACTTACTAAACTTTACTTTGAATAAAATCTCAGACATGGTGCCCCAAAACCTCAAAACAAAGGAGAATGGTTATGAAGGCATTGGTGTTGGTTGTTTTATTTTTAGGGTCTGTGACCGCTCATGCCGGAAGCTCAGTTGGTGTGATCGATTGCACCTCAGCGTCTGGTAAAACTAAACTTGTTGGTGAGCCCGACAGCAGCCCGGGTCACAATTTGAACTTTAGCATTGAGGGCTCTGAGTTTCACTATCATGCAGGCTACCAGTACACATCAGGCCAAGGCTCTGAATACATCCAAAATAGCATTTCACAGGTTCCAGGAGGTGTGAGCTCCCAGAGGCCCAACTACCACTTCGTTGTCACCAGCCCTGAGGGAGAAGTGGTTCTTACATTTGTTGCCAAGCCAGGCACTATAGACATAGAGCCAACAGCATATGGCGAGGCCGGCACCTTAGAGGCCTACGTGGTGGGTCAAGACCCGAGAAACCCAAGCGTTACTTCGCCTACGATTCAAGTCAGCTGTGACTACAAAAACGAAATCTAGCTCGAGTAAATCAAAAACTTATCAAGACGGGATGCCAAAACCATCCTTTGGGGCCAAATCGCAAGATTTGGCCTTTTTTATGCCATTTTTGGCACTGCTTGTGAACAGATCACAGACCCAAGTCTTTGTAATCACATTTCATTTCGCCTCAAGCGTGTTCATCGACTGGAACAGAAGTTGCTCTACCTGGCACCATGAAAACTTACATCTCTTGGTTACCCGTTATCGTCATCTGTACGAGCCTGTTCTTGGGCTCAGTCTCTCACGCTGAAACTACAAGCTCATCTGACCAGAACGCTTGTGCGCTCAACCTTACCAACCAGCAAAAGCACCGAAACTGGGGTTGGGTGAACAAAATCATCAGCCTTTTTGCCTCCCCTGCCGATAGCCTGCCAGTACCACAGGTGGGTATTCGAAACGAAGGTGGCCAACCAGGAGCTCCTATCCTTGAGGTCGACCTGGGCTCTACGCAAGAATTTCTCTCAACGCTCAATGAGCTGAACACTGCTAATAGAGCAATTGTTGAGGAAAGGCCGGGCGTTCATACTACTCTTGACGGATCACGACCAGAAAGGCTTGCCCAGATTTCTCAAATCGCAGGTCAGGTTAACGAGCACGATTATGTGCTAGGTTTCATGAGACACCGCAAAGACGGCATGACAACTCATGAGCACTCGATGGAGCTCTTTCGTCGCGGTGAAAATGAAGAGCCGACTGAACAGTGGAGATCGAGTTATGCCCATTTTGAAAGCTTAGCGGAAGCCTACGACAACTTTCCGAATGAAATTGCCGACACAGTGATCGAAGGCACCGAGGCTATGCTGGCTTACCACCAGTTGCGGTTGGCTCAGATTAAAGAGGGCATCAACTCTCGCTTCTTTACAAAAATAAGAACCGATGCCAACGGCCAAAAGTTCAGCTGGAGAGAACGCGGCTATGAAGTCGAAATCGTTCGCCTGCAGAAAAATGCCGAAGGCGAAATTGAAATCATATCGGTCGACAAGATGGTTCTTCGCTCTTACGAGGGTTTCACCTCGAAAATGAACTCTTTGCTACATCAATTTCGCGAGACTTATGGGGTGTCGCCTTCTACCAGGGAGATCTTTGGCTCTCTTTTGCCCTCGGCCGATGAGCGGGCCCGTATGTTATCTGAATTTTACCGATCGTGGCTCTACCCGATTGCTTTGATCAACCCCTTCACACAAAACATGGATCGCTCAGCTTCGAAATTCTTAATGGCTTGGTGGATCTGGCCAAAAGAGTCAGTCATGTGGTCAGTCCGCTATGGTTGGCGCTTTTTCAGACATGGTGTCATCGGCGGGATCACCAATGTGGTCACAGGCACGGGCGCTTGGATTTGGTCAGGCTACAGGCAAACCGGAAAGCCTCGAGAAATCGCATTGACCCAAGCTTTTCTGCGCTGGCGGCTGCAGATCGCACATGACACTCTTATGCAACGGGTAGAAGACTTAGGCTTTGAGTTAAGCGAAGACGAGACAGCTCTGCTACACAAAATTCAAACCGTCATGAGCAAACCCGAAAACTCACCTGACACTTTCTCGGTGAACTTCGCTGAAGATATCATTCTTAAAGATGAACGCCGGATTGCTCAACTCAAAGACCGAATGCAAGATGGTGTCGTTATTCCTAGAGAAAACAGAACTCGACAAGCGAACAACGACTTTCATGTTAATGAAGAGAACATCGAAAGTGCTAACGACAATCGATGGCTTGAAAAGCTGAAAGATGTCAGAAACTCTTTGAGAACCTCAGTCTTCACTATTCTTGGTACCTCTGCCTTGTCGGCTGGTGTTGCAATCAGTAGTGTGACTTTTGTCGTTTCCGACAGTCCGACCGTTTCGTATTACCGATCGCTGGCATACGAAACCTATAACGATGCCTTCCGATACGTTTTCGGTACCGTGCCCGATACGAGAGCCTCAACGAACGCCTCTGGAAGAAAATTTGGTCTCGATGCCACTGTTACTAGCAATGTGAATGAGCGCATCAATCGCCCATTTGAAGAGGCTAGACTTGCAGACACAGAGGAGGCCTATCTTGCTGCTTTGCAAGAGGCGCGGCTCAACGCCTTTAGAATCTACACCGAAGAGGTCTTGCCCCACAGAGAAGAAACCGGAACCGCAGCTGGTCAACGAATTGCCGAAGATGTTTTGGTGGATGCTGCAATTCCCTGGAGAATCACCGGCCACGTAAAATACGACATGCAAGAGAGGTTTCCGACTTTTGCAGAGAAAATTGAAGAGCTGTTTGAGCTGTTCACCAAAGATCTCGCACCCGAGGGGCGCTTGAACACAGCTGAATTTCTTGAAGCCGTCGTAGAAGCTAGATTGGCCAACGAAATTAACCACCGAGTTTACAGTGACCTCAGGTGGTACATCACCTTCGGCTATCAGCAGTCTTTTGACCACTACTACAGTGAAAACTGGGGTGATCAGCTGATCACAGAGAGAGCGGGCGGCCCTTACCAGAGCTTTGCCAAAGCCCCAAGCTTTATACGTAAGATTGAAATCGACACTACGGTCTACAATCAAAGCACTGGTGAAGAGAGACACATTTCTTTCAAAACAGAAATTGAAAGAGAAGTTTTCGTGATTAACAGCAACGATGAAACTGGCTTGTCTCAGGTTGTGTTTGCCGATACCAATGTTCGGTCTTCAGACACAGGTTTTTTCTATGTACCCACTGAGAATATCGAAAGACTTGAAGCTATTGACGAGCTACTAAATGAGGAGGACGACGGAGAAGCCGACTAATCATTGGGCTTTTTTTCTGAAACTCGCGTAGGGCGAGTGCATGTGGCAGACCTCTAGGCTGTAGCGGTTAGCCAACCACTGAAAGGTCTGCTCATTGAAAAAGCCAATGTGAGTCGGGTCATCCTTGTACCACCAGCTTCTAAAGCCGTTCTCCCCCGAGTGAAAGGCGGTTCTCAAGCTGATCATTCCGCCAGGCTTGAGTAAGCGAAGCCAGCACTCAATTTCGACTATTGGGTTATACATGTGCTCGATGGCCTCTGAGCAGTAAATGGCATCAACCTTATGGTTTAGAATTTCCACACTCGTTGGATAAAAAATGGGGTCGTAGCTCACAACTTGAAAGCCCTGACCTTTCAAAACAGCCTCAAGCCCCTTAGTGGGGCCACAACCATAATCGACAACAAGCCCGCCGGGCGGCACATCCTGCGAGATCTTCTGCCAAGTTTTCTCCAAATACTGGAGATACTTCGGGTCGCCCAAATCGTTATTGTGCTCTTCGTATCGAGACTTTTCGGAGGCTTTCTGTAAGCGATCGCTTGGCTCTAAAAATAGGTATTCGCAGTCTGCGCATTGCCAATAGACGGGCTCATGCTCATCTATTGGTTTTAAGGATGAGCCTTGGCAAATCGGGCAATTTGAAGTCTTTGGTTTCACACCCCAGATATCTCTCAGTATTCAGAAAAGTTCTATTAGCTCCTCGCTCTAATGCGCCGCATTTCAATTGGCCACAAACCTGTGTTGAGAGTTACAGCTTTCATCTTACTGTCACTTATTGGTTTGCGGGGGCCACAGAGCTTTACTAAACTGGCCACGCATCTTGAGGAGTCACAAACATGGCAGCAGCAAAAGGACAAGGCCTAAACTGGGTCATTGCAGCGGGTATCGTAGGGGCCGACATAGGAACCTCTGTTTTTTATGGTACCGGTATTTTATATCCAAAAGTGGGCTACTTGGCCCCTCTTTTCGTTTTAACTGCTTGCCTGATGATGTGGGTCTTCAAAAGAACTTATGAAGAGGGGCTTGCCCTTAGCCCTTACAACGGTGGCGCCTACTCCATGATTTTGAGAAGTGTTGGTCGAAGAGCTGCGGTACTTGCCGGTGCGCTGACCTTTGTCTCTTACCTTGCCACAGCGGCAGTATCTTCTCTGAGTGGAGGCTTCTACCTCACCTCTCTAGTCGGTGGGCAAAGCAGCTCTGTAGTGGTCATGCTATCTTTCATACCTATTGTCTTATTTGGTTTACTCAACACAAGAGGCATCAAGGAACCTGCAAAACTCGTTACAGCAATTGCAGGCTTCCATTTCTTTCTCCTCATTGTGATGGGGGTATGGGGCCTTGGCTACTTGGCAATAAATTGGAGCGACATTGATTTCACAAAACTCAACCGAATAACACCCTCTGGCGAGCTGACACTACCGATGCTGATGTATGGTTTTGCAGCTGCATTTCTTGGCATCACAGGCTTTGAGTCAGCCGCACAGATTGTGGAAGAACTTGAACAACCTGTTTTAAAAACTGTGCGTATGCTGTACCGAACCGTAGTGATCCTGGTCTCAGCAACAGCACCATTGATCTCACTACTCTGCTTGCTGCTACTCACACCAGAAGAAGTTGATCTCAATATCGACTATTTACTGTCGGGCCTTGCTGGAAAGCTTGGCGGCAAAACTCTTCTGGTGATTATTGTGGTCGATGCCACCCTTACCCTTTTCGCAGCTACCAACACTGCTTTTGTGGGCTTCATCGGCTTGGCTACTACGATGGCTAAACAAGGAAATTTGCCCCAGATCCTCTTAACCCGTGTCGCTCACCATTACCCTTCGATTCAAGGCTACCCAATGATTGCACTGCCCTTCATGCTGGTTGGCATGATGATGTCAGCCCTCGTAGCTGGTGAAGTCGAGATCGCAGCAAAAGTCTACGAGATTTCTTTCTTAGGGGTAATGGTGAGCTTCTCTGTCGGCGTGGTTCTCATGAGAAACCGCGACATGAGAAGAGACACACCGAACCAGTACCTGTCACAAACTCTTTTAACAATTAAAGACCGAATCATACCGATCCCTCCATTATTCTCAGGTATCGTGTTGGGTTTTGCAGTTTTGGTAATCTTGCAACACGCCGAAAATGAAGCTCTGTTAATGTTGATCACGATTTTGGCCTCAACCCTGCTGCTCATGGCCTATTTTCGCTGGGGCATTCTCGAGCAAAGGCTCGAAACCCGCTCTGACCTGAGGCTTGGCTTGGGCCAGTACGCCTCATCTCTCGACTTACCTGAAGATTTACCACATTTCGTTCTCTGTGCAGGTGGTACAGGTGCCCGTCGACTGATCAACCAGGCTCTTCGAAACCTGCTAGCAAAGCATGACGGCCCTTTTGAATTGGTGGTTTTTCACGCTGAAGACGGCAACGACCCTGAAGGGTTCTTCTACGAGCTTCTCCAGCGTGTTGTCTCTCAGCAGATTGCACCCGTTTACTCTGATGAAGATTTTATTCTCACGGTGAAGATCCTGCCAGGCAACTTAAGCGAAGGCCTTCAAACTCTCAAGCGCACCGTGAAATTTGACAAATTGATCTTTGGTAGCGGAAGAGATAGAAATTTAGCATTAAGGTTAGCCGAAGATATCAAGCAAGAACTTGAAGTTGACGTTGAAGTCATCGATTAAGGAGATTCGAATGAAGCCCGTAAAAGTCTACACATGGTCAAATTGCCCTTTTTGCGTTCGAGCCAAACAGTTTCTCAGCCAAAAGGGCGTTGATTTTGAAGAGGTGGTTCTCGACGGCAAAGATGATGAACTGCAAGCACTCAGAGAAAGAACTGGCTTTCGCACTGTTCCTCAGATTTTTATCGGCGAAGAGATGATCGGTGGTTTCTCCGATATGATGGCCCTCGAGCAGGCTGGAGAACTGGATAGCAAGCTCAATGGCTAAAAATGAAAAGTATGAAATTGGCATACTTGGGGGTGGCCAGCTAGCAAGAATGATGCTTCTGAAAGCTCATGAGCTTGGAATACCTGCCTGCGCTCTTTCGACAGACCCCAAAGACCCAGCGGCTCAAGTCACGAATAGCTGGATACAAGGCGACCCTAAAAAGACCGCAGACCTAAAGAAGTTTCTGAATCAGGTCAAGGTTGTCACCTATGAAAGTGAGTTCATTGATGCTGACAAAGTCGTGAGCCTATTGAAAGATGCGGGAGCGCGATCATATCCGAAGACTCAACAGATGAAGCTTCTTCAGCAACGAAAAACCCAAAAAGCCTGGCTCGATTCAGTAAAATTGCCCACTTCTCCTTGGTTAGACTCTGAGCAAATTCGAAGTTTCTCAAATCTACAAAGCACTTTGGGAAGCAAAAAGATCGTAATGAAAAAGAACATGGGCGGTTACGATGGCTACGGCACATTCATAGTCGAAGATGAGCAAAGCTTTCAAAGTATAGACGCCCAGTTGGCTGAGCAGAAAATCAGCTATGTGGCTGAAGCCTTCGTGCCTTTCAAGCGCGAGTTGGCTGTTACCTTTGCAAGGTCACGAACCGGACAAATTGTGAAGTACCCCATAGTCGAGAGCTTTCAGACTGATTCGAGATGCGACTGGGTGAAGGGCCCAATGAGGACAGATCGACACCTCAGATTCCTCAACAAAATTCAAAGAGCACTAACCAGCCTCGAGTACGTCGGAGTTATCGCATTCGAGCTATTTGAAACAAGGCTTGGCGAGCTTTTGGTGAACGAAATTGCACCGCGAGTTCACAACTCTAGCCACTACAGCCTCAATGGCTTCAACGAAGACCAATTCTCAATGCACATCAAAGCGGTTACAGGTCGAGATCTTGTTGCTCCCCAGTGTTTTGCTGGTGGTTTTGCAATGAAAAACTTAATTGGTAGCGGAATCAAAACAGTTTCCTTAAAAACTAAGAAAGCCGTACACGTTCATTGGTACGGTAAGCATGAAAACAGGAAAGGCCGAAAGATGGGCCATGTAAATGCCCTTGCCTCAAATGCCAATGCCGCATTAAAGTTAGCCGAAAACTCAGTGAAGGATATGAAGGTATGAGTTCAAGTAAAGCACAGGTAGCCATCATCATGGGTAGTGATTCAGATTTGCCCGTCCTAAGACCTGCGCTTGAGATCTTGCAAGAATTCAAAGTCAAAGCCCATGTCGAGGTGGTCTCAGCTCACCGCACTCCAGAAAAGATGATACGATTTGCGAAGCAAGCTCAAAAGAATGGTTTTCAAGTCATTATTGCAGGAGCAGGAGGTGCCGCTCACTTGCCCGGAATGGTGGCGTCAGTTACCAACTTGCCAGTGATCGGAGTACCCGTTAAGGTTGGTAAGATCAACGGCCTCGACTCCTTGCTTTCAATTGCTCAGATGCCTAAAGGTGTGCCGGTAGCCACCATGGCGGTCGACAACTCATTTAATGCCGGCTTGCTTGCTGTAAGAATTCTCGCTTTGAAACAGACACGACTTGCCAAGGCTCTTGACCATTACCAAAACGGTCTAAAAGTTAAAGTTCAAAAGATGAATAAAGGCCTCGCCAGCAAGCTCTCATAAAATCTTAACATTGAAGACCACCGTAAAGTCTAGTTCAAGAGCCCTTGCACTCTAAAATGCTCAATTCATAGGTAATCACCTCCGATATATCAGTATCAGGAGGGTCGAATTATCATGTCTGACAACAACCAAGACTCTGTAGCAGAGAACGAAGAAGTAAAAGCCGAAGGTGCAGCCGAAGAAGCTCAAGATCAAGAGACAGCAGCTCCAGTCAGCGACAAAGAGATCATCTTAGTTGCAGAAGATTCTCCGCCTAACCGCAAGATCTTAATTCATCTCCTCCAGAAATTGGGCTACGAAGTCGTTGGCTGCGAGAATGGTGAACAGGCCTGGGAAGAGGCTCAAAAGTTACGTGGAAACGAAAAGTTTGTTGCGATCATCTCTGACATCATGATGCCTGTAAAAGATGGAATCGATCTGTTGCGTTCAGTTCGTGGTGATGACGAGCTTAAAGATTTGCCAGTTGTCTTGGTAACTGCAGTTTCAGACAAAGAGTACATTCTTGAAGCCAAATCTATGAATGTAAACGGCTACATATTGAAGCCTGTAACGTTCGCAAGAGTAACAGCAAAGTTGCAAGAGCTGTTTCCAGATAAAAAGATCAATAAAATTGCGAGCTAAATGATGGCAGCAGCTAAGAAACTCTCCCAAGATGATATAATTGAGCGACTGGAAGAGCTTCCAACGCTGCCCGCTATTGTTTACGAACTCAGCAAAGTCATTAATGACCCGATGTCTTCCACATCAGATGTGGAAAAGATCATGGCAAATGATCAAAGTTTGACCACCAAGGTATTGAAGTTGGTTAACTCGGCTTATTACGCAATCCCGGGTGGAGTTAGCTCCCTTGATCGAGCCATTGCCTACGCAGGCTATGATACTGTCCACCAGCTCGTGCTATCTGCATCAATTTTGAAAGCGCTCGATGTCAAAGGTGGCCCATCAACTTTCGATATTAACGAATTCTGGAAGCACTCATTAGGAGTCGCCGTTGCAGCTGAAACAATCGCCAAGTTCGTGCGCCACCCGACCCCACAAGATCTTTTCACCTGTGGCCTAGTTCACGACATGGGCAAGGTTGCGATGTTCACGATGTCACCCGAAACAGTAGAAGAGATCTCAGCACTAGCAGCTGCTGAAGGGATTAGCTACCAAGAGGCCGAAACAAAGCTCGAAATCCCTAACCATAAAACGGTCGGCTACCTTCTGGCTCAAAAGTGGACTCTGCCATCACAGTTTATGGCCTGTATTAAATACCACCACCAACAAGACCCTAGTCTTCGTGGTGGCCTCGCCTCAGAGATGAATCAAGTCGTCGACATCATCTACTTGGCGAACTTGCTTACTCATGCATTGAAATACGGAAACAGCGGTCACTCCAAAGTGATTGGAGTACCGAAAGATGTCATGCAACGACTCACAATTGATCCACAGACGGGTTTTAAAAAATTGGTACACGAAATCAAGGCCGGTCTAGATGGGGCTGGCGGCTTCTTAAGGATACTATCTGGTGAGTAAAGTAAAAAAGATCGAGGCAGCTTTTAAGCAAGAGTTGAACAATGTGATTGTTGAAGAAGCCATACTCGGCTTTATTGCTTTCGAAAAAGACTCTCACGACTGCATTTACGTCAACAAAGTTGGTGAAACTCTATTTGAGCTAGCTCACGCGACACAAGATGAAACTCTCAATCTCGAGGGCCTATTCACTCAAGATGAAAGGGCCGGGGTAAAGTGTTTTCAGGCTGAAATGACCGAATTTGAAGGCCTATACTCTGATCTGCTAGTTAACAAGTACAATGGGCAGCAGTTCATTGCCAATATTGGGGTCAAGCACTTAAAGCTTGAAGAAGTTGAGGTTATCGCCTTGATGATTCAAGATGTGACTTTACAAAAGAAGCTGCAAAGAGACTTGGTCGAAAAGCAGGCCGCAATCAAATCTGCCTATGAAGAGCTCTTGATGCAGAACAAACAGTTAAAAGAGCTCGACATTGCAAAGAACCGCTTCATTGCTCTTACCACGCATGAGCTTCGCACTCCCCTATCTGCTATGATTGCGTCGTCGGAAGTCTTGAAGATGGGGCTCTTTGATACAGAAGATGAAATGAAAGAGTTCATTGATATGATCTACGAGCAGGGCCACTACCTTTCGGCCTTGATCAACGACATTCTCGACTTTGCTAAAATACAGGCTGGCAAGATGGACTTCTACTTGGGTCACAAAGACGCCTACAGCATTGTCGCCGATATTGTTGAATCTCAAATGGGTGTGGCAACTAACACCAACGTATCAATGTCGATGAGAGCTCAAGAGGGTGAAGACTTCAAATGCTATCTCGATGATGTGAGATTCAAACAAGTGATCACCAATATGGTGAGCAACGCCATCAAATACAACAAAGCGAATGGCACTGTCGAAGTCTGGCTTGAGGTCAAAGACGGTTTCGTTTGGACTTACGTAAAAGATACTGGCAAAGGCATTTCTGAAGAAGGCAAAGCCAAGGTCTTTGATGAGTTCGAAACACTAGGCAAAGTGGCAACTCATCACCAAGGCACAGGGCTTGGCATGCCAATTTCGAAAAGATTGATTGAAGGCATGGGCGGAACTATCGAGTTTGATAGCGAAGAAGGTGTTGGCACCTGCTTCTGGGTTAAGGTTCCTGTTGACCAAATTCTAGAAGAATCTATGTACCGTCTCAGACCTGAAGAGGGTGGCGACCTAGCAGCCTAGCTGGTCTGCCAACCACTCAAGCACCTCAGGCCCTACTGATACAGTAAAAATGGCTTACGCTCTGAGGCCCAGCGCTGTTCATCAGGCCTTAAAACCTCATCTAGAGCAGAAAGCGGCTGCTCACTCTCTACCCAGGTTTTCAATGCCGTAGATCCAGACAGTATTTCGATCGGCAATAGCTTCTCTTCGTATTCATAAGGAGGCTTTTTAAACAATTCAAATTCGGGGTAAAGCTTACGGAGACACCTTAAAGCTGCGGCGAAAAGACGGTAAGGTTGAAAGGCCTTTTCATCATATAGGGCATCATCAACATGAACCTGAAAGCCGCCGCACAAATGCTTTGCATGCTTTTGAAATGTCGGCTCGAAGTAGCAGGGCCGCAATTCACAACCAGCAACAACCTCTGAGAATTCTTGTCGCAGAAGAGAAACAAGCTTATCTGGTTCAATCATGGGCGCTCCAAGCAACTCTAAGGCTCTTGTCGTTCCCCGCCCCTCGCTAACAAATGTTCCCTCTAACAAAACACTACCACAAAACACTCGAGTAGAGGTCACTGTGGGAATGTTTGGCGATGGGTTGACCCATGGCAACTCAGTTGGCCAGCCCCACCCCGCCTCAGGTGTCATGCTGTAGTCTTGCATTGCGATCACCTCTAGCTTTGTTGATAGAGACTTTGTGGCCTTATACCAGTTGGCAGCTTCACCAAGTGTTAGACCGTGCCGCATTGGCAAAGGAGCTGCACCAACGAAGCTGTGAAAATCATCCAGCAGATATGTGCCCTCAATGGGTCTACCTGCAGGATTGGGTCTATCAAGAACCCAGAGTTCATGACCCGATTTCTCAAAATCTTCGAGAAGGTAAACCAATGTTGTCAGGTAAGTGTAGATCCTGCAGCCTACATCTTGCAGATCAAAAAGCATCAAATCAAAGTCGGCTAGCATCTTTTCAGTTGGACGCCTCACTTTGCCGTACAAACTGTAAGCTGGGATTTTATAAACAGGGGCAACTTCATCCGCTGTCTCGATCATATTGTCTTGCTTATCACCCTTGATTCCATGCTGCGGCCCAAAAAGACAAGTTAGCTCTATTCCAGCTTCGAAAAGCAAATCAACCGCATGGCGAAGCTTGCGGTCAACCGAGGCCGGATGAGCAAATAAAGCCACTCTCTTGCCTTGGAGCTCCTCCATTTTTTTAGGGTC
>JABSOQ010000268.1 GCA_013216195.1 Bdellovibrionales bacterium | reverse complement strand
CTGAAAATAAAGCATGGCACCCAAAAACGAGAAAGGTATACCCACACCAGTAACTAGAGCTACCCGAAACGGTAACACCAGCGAGAGCACCAGTAACACGAGTGCTAAGCCGATGAGCAGGTTGTTTGACAACACACTTAAACGTCTCTTGATGTAGTAAGACAAGTCATTGATGTAGGCCACATCAAATGTCTCCCCCTCTCTTTTGCGAATTTTCTCTGCCACCTCTTTCACTCGGTTTACCAGGTCAACGGCGTCGGCATTTTCTTTCTTACTCACCGTAAGGTTGATCGCGCGCTTGCCATTAGCACGGTACAGAATCTTAGCGTCAGCAAACACGAGCTCGACATCAGCAACGTCTCTTACTCGAATGGCCTCAGCCAGAGTGTTTGACCGAATTACCGTGTTTTTAACATCTTCAATATTTGAGAACTCTCCGATGGTTCTCACCACCATCTCTTTGCCCGTTTCATCAGATATCAAGGTGCCGCCAGGTATCGAGACATTCTGCCTCTGCAGAGCCGCGATCATCTCATCAAGTGAGATCTCAAACCGACGAAGTCCCTCTGGCTTGGCTTTGACCTGAATTTCATAGTCTCTCAAACCATTAAAATCGACCCGAGCCACCTGGCTGATTCGGCCCAACTCTTTTTCTGTTGTCTTGGCAATAGACCTCAACTCTTCTTCAGAAAGATCACCAAAGAGTGCTAACTCAACAATGGGAATAATCTGGCTTTTTATGGTTTGAACGATTGGCGTTTCTGCATCGGAGGGCAAATCTTGCTGAAAGCGATCAACAACATCTTGCACATCAGCCTTAACCTGCTCTTCTGTTCCTGAATTGGGGTCAACTTGCAGAATAATATAACTTCGGTTCTCAGCAGATACCGAACGCATCAACTTGATGCCATCGACCTCGAGCAAATCTTGCTCTAAAGGGCTCACTACAAACTTTTCATTCTCTTCTGCAGAGGCACCTGGGTAAGCCACACTGACAGTTACAATTTCATACGAGATATTCGGAAAGACCTCTCTGTTGATGGTCACCGCGGCTAAGATCCCTACAGCCAAAATAAAAAAGGTGATCAGATCTGAGAACTGACCCCGTTTCGCGAAAAACTCAATTAAGTAGTTCATTTTTTACCCATCTCAAGAATTTTTGATGCTACCGAGCCATTCATCTGCTGAATTCTCCATGCCACATTGCGAATCTCAACCTGCGAGCGTTTGTAGCTCAACTCGGCATTTGTTGCGTCACTTCCCGCCTGAATCACTTGAAAGGCTCCCGTCTTGCCGATTCGAAATCGCTTCTCTTCTCGGTCGACTCGATCTTTTTGCAGCCCCATCATGCTTCGAAACTCTTTGACCTTGAACTTTAAGCGCTGAAGGTTTTCGCAATTGGCAACCCACTCGGCCTGCAAGTCGGTGCGCGCTTGACCAAGCTCATACTGTTTAGAAGTTTTCTGAGTGAGGCTTGTGAGTATGTCAGCCTTCTCTTGCTTTTGTTCGAGAGGCATACTGACTGTGACCCCCATCACATAACGAGGGTTCCGCCATGCCGACACGTCTTCGAAGGCCTCTCCAAAATCAGACTGTACACCATTGGCACTGGCGGCAACTTGAAGCCTTAAGTCCGGGCCCACTCTGCCCTGAGCCGCTTCAAGCTGTTTTTCTGTCGCCACCAGCTCTGAGTTCAATTGTTTGAGTTTTGGGTTTCTCTCTGCCGCTGCCTTCCAACCAGATTTGCAAATTTCTGAAGCCTCAGCGATTGGCTGATCAATTTTAGTTGGCACAAGGTTACCGTCAACCTCGAGCCACTTCTCAGGAAAACCCAAAGACAGAACAAGCGTTTTGAAAATACGACTTACATTTTGGCGTGAGTCTGCAACTGTCTGCTCCGCAAGTTTCAAAGAGCTCTCAACCTGCAACACATCTACCGTATCAGAAGTTCCTCTTCGCTTTTGCAATTGCACAATTTTGAGTAGGCGCTGTTGGCGTTTTAGGTTTTCAAGGTCAGCACGAGCTTTACTCTGAGCCAGCCAGGCTTGGTAGTAGAGATCTGAGATCTCGTAGGCCCACTGGCCAGTTTGCGAAACCAAGAAATTCTCGATAGCTTTTTCTTGCATACGAGAGGCCTCGAGAGCATCTCGGGTTGCCTGCCCGAAACTATCTTTCCATAGGCTTTGCGATAGGCTCAAAGTTACACGAGGCTCTGAGAACCTGGTGTTACCAATAAAGTTGTCAAACCCAGTGAAACTATCAGGAAACCTCAGGTTTTGATCAACGTTTAAGAACTCAAGCTGCATTTGAGAGCCCGTCTCAAACTGCTTGCTGATAGCAAAACGATAGTTGGTTCTCTCAGTTCGCTCCGGCCCAAAACCGTTCACCGCTGACTCATCATCGACTCTTTGCCCTTCAGCCTCAAGCCTCCAAGCCAGCAAAGCGGAAGTTCTCAAATAAGCGGCCTCTTTGTCGATACCCGCAGCTTGAATTCTTCGAAAAGAGTCAGACTGAGTCACCGAGTAGTACAGCACAGTTTCCATGGTCAACTTTTTTTCTGGCAAGGTGTCCAAGAACTCCTGTGCAAAATCAGGAAGTGCTGCTGCATAAGCTGTTGAATTGAGAAATAGTGCTACAAGCAAACCAGCTAAAGCACTCGATCGACCGGCTTTTAAAAAGACATTTATGTTGGTCTTATACACAAGGCATCCCCACCCTTTTGAGACTGTGAAAAGAGTAGTTCATCGCTGGTTTGAAGTCAAAAATGAGTGAATGTGTACTTCAGTTTGAGCCCTGAACCAACATGATCGACTCGAGCCTCTGCGCGAGAGCCTCCATAAGCTCTACGCTAGTAGTTTGCCCTGGTGTTCCAAAGGTGAAGTATTCTGGGTCTATCAAAACGGCTCTTCCGTCGGGGGTAAGTCGAAACTGAGGGTCACTAACCTGAATGCCTGCTGCCTCAAGCCTCGCCCCAGCGATTCGAATATCTTCAATCATCGAGGGGGTCACTCGAGTATTCAAAGTGTTTATCAAGGGCGAAAAGTGCTCGCCCTCAACAAATTCATTCACAATGACATAGTGCCGTTGGCCATCAATAACGTCTGTGGTGACTCCGTAATGACGAGGGCCCAATCCAAGCTCTTCTAAGAGCTG
>JABSOQ010000267.1 GCA_013216195.1 Bdellovibrionales bacterium | reverse complement strand
GGACACATAAGATTCCTGTAATGTAAGCGTGGCGACTAACACCCCTCCACCTATGGTGAAGGCTCATTGCCAACCCGACGACCTCATGCTTCATTTTCAGTATCCACTCCTTATGAAAAGCTACGGTGGTTCTACACAACTGAGTGAGACTCACCACTTTCCTGGATCTTCAACACAATGACATATTCAAAGACCATACTGTATTGGCATTTTTATCTAAGCCATTGAAAACAGGTTAAAATCAACTATATTTGTGGCTAAAAAGGCGCTCAGATTGTCGACAGGTGACGCAAATCGCGGGGTTTGTAGGTCCAAACTGGCACCCATTGGGTCGAATTGCCGAATTTTTTGCGAGATTTGGTCAAGGTTTAATCAGATTTTACTTTGAAGAACTTACCTAAGAATAATTTTCGTACGACTTGTGAGAATGCACTGGTTTCATTATCACATCCCACTCTTCTAAGATTTTTGCTACTCGTTCAGCTTAAGCGAAGTTCATTTAAGCGGGGGGAACTTTGAATCAGATTGGCCGGTCTTTTCATCACGCAACCGCGTGCATGCTTTTACTGCTGTTCAGCCAGCTCCTAGGCAACACAAGCCTAGCCTCTGAGCTTTCTTATGAGCTTTCAGATCAACAACTTAAAACTTCGTTACAAGCGGCTGAGCCACCCTCTGAGTCGGGGCTATCAGCCCGCTTTACTGCAGGCTTGAGAGGGAGCTTCTTCGAGGATGCCTTTAACAGAGACTCATTAAGTGCCGTTTATTTCAAACTCTCTGCCGAACAAGAATTGCTCGAAAATCTCGATGGCAACGCAGAAGTGCAAACCGTTTTTGAACAAGGAACTTCGCAAGGTCTTGCGAACCGAAACACAAGACGAAGCACTGGCTTTTATTTGCGCGACGCCAAGATTTTTTACACACCTCTCAAATGGATGAGCCTGCAGGCGGGCGCCATTGACCAAGCCGGTCTCAACTCTCAACTTCTCGTTGCCTCCCAACCCTTTCCTGCTCTAAGGCAGAGAATTCGTCTGCATTGCTCAGAAACCGGATGCACGGAACTCGTGACTCAACAAGCGATACCTACAAGTCAAACTCTCAGCTCTCGGGCTGTTGAAAAAGAAGCTCTACCAGGCTTTTTCAGCGGCTCATTTGCCACAGGCTACAACTTAAGCGAACTGAGTCGATTTCGTTTTGTGACAGGCTACTATCACTTCCAGCGGCTGCCTCAAACTGTTGCAGGTGAAAGTTGTGATCTTGGCAATAGCGTCAGTAGCTGCCTTCCCAATGCTCAGTTTCTATATGGCTTCAGCGGAGTGCAAAGTAAACTCAGCCTATGGTTGGCGTTGAGCTCTGGCTTCACTTGGACAAACGAAATCGAGTACTTGCAAAACTTTGATGCTCCGGCTGGCCGAGCCCAGGGCTACAAGCTTGGTTCGGGCTTCATTCTTCGTACTTCAGCGAGCTCCACCTTGCAGGTTGGCGCGGCCTACATAGAAAAACAATCTGATGTGGCTCCTTCATTTTACTCAAACTGGTTATTAGAAGGAAACCGGCGAATCGGCTTGGGAGAAGTGCTTTGGCGCCACCTCCCGACAAACCTTGCTCTAAAATTGCGAGTCGCAGACTCAACACCTTTGGCAGAAAACGGTTTTCAGCAACGAATGACCAACGTCATGTTTTCAATGGAGAAGTCGTATGCGGCAATTGAATAGAGCACTAGCTTTGACGGCGTTGAGTCTACTACTTGTTGGTTGCATAGAAGACTCCAAGCCACCTCTCGCATCTAACAACGGTGGGGCGCAAAGCTTCTTTTACACAAGGTATTCAGGAGTTCCTCTTAACTCAAATTCGAGCTCGACTGAAAATTCGAGTGAGGGTAGCTCAACTGAGAATTGGGGTTTTCCAAATGAGGTGACATATCAATTCGAAACCTGCCTCCAAGACTTCAGAAACCAGAACCCTGTGCAGAATCATCGCTTTAAGGTTCGTGACCAATTTGGCTTTACGCAAAAAGTCACGTCCGACGTGAGAGGGTGCCTCAACTGGCAGAAAACATACGACGTTGTTTTTGGTTCTCCTGCTGATTACGTAGAACAGCAGTTCACTATTGCTCCAGATGGCATCCACAAAGGCGAATTGAAGCTCAGGGCTGTTGTGAACCCGAAATCGGTCGCCCTAGGTCTTGGTGGTGAAACTTTTGTCGATTTGATTCGAAACCCCAAGCCCGGCTTTGAATATGTACCGGCCGAGAAGCTAGAAGATTCATTATTGTCGAAACTCTCTTTGCACGAAGGAGATGTGCAGCCAAAACTCCAACTCAACACCTTCTTCGTAAACCTGAACAATCGCTACCCTGAACGATCAGGCTTTCGCTGGAGCGTTGAGCTCAACGCCAACCCCGACATGACAATTCTTGGGCCTGCTGGCAACCCACAACAAGTGTCTCTGCAGCGAGGAGAGTTTCACCTGCAACTGCAGTTTCTCCATTACTCACCTCGTGACCAAAAATTCACTGTACTCAACAAAGAACCCAGCACCATTACTCTGGGGCGAATTCAACAGCAACGACTAAACGCTCAATTTGAAATACTCATGCAAGGTGAGATCCCAACAGAGGGTCAGTTGATGGTGCATCTTAAAGCCGATGCAAACAAAGATCTCTATGGTGCTCCCGACCTGCAGAGCCTTGAATCAGTTTATCTAGTTGGTGAAATCGACCCGCTTCCGACTGGTGGCCGGGCCCAGAAAATTGACAATGAGGCAGTTGCAGCAATGGCAAATGAGGCCGTTCATCGCTCACTGCCGATGAGGTCTGGAGCTTACACTCCCCTTGGCGAACAAACTGAACCAGCTGACAATGGTCTCACTCGAAGTATTGACCAGTACCATTTTCGCATTCTACAAATGAGATATGGTGGCCTAGACCTCAATGAAGAGACCGCTTCATCACGAACTGTTAAAGTGCTCCTCACCTCTTGTGTGCAAGACCCTGTGCTATTCAGGCCGATAAGGTTTAGAGAATTTGAAGTGCAAGTGGGCTCACTGGAGAGTGATGCGAAAACTCTGTCTGTTGGCAACACCGATGTCAGCAAAGCTAACAAACTGATTCTTCGAACTGAACAAGTTGGGTGTTTGAGATGGGCCGACAGAGTTCGCCATGACTATTACAAACCAGAACAGTTTTTTGTTAAAG
>JABSOQ010000266.1 GCA_013216195.1 Bdellovibrionales bacterium | reverse complement strand
ACCACCAAGCCTCAAAGTCACTTCAGTTGTTGAGTTCAACTCGTAGGCCATATCAGTCATCAAACTTGTTTGTTCAATCTCTGGAAGACGAACCGAGCGGTCTGCAAAGTTAAAAGTGCATACTTCACCATTAATACCTGGCTCTGTGGTTGATCTTTGACCCTCTGGGCAGTTTGCATCTGCTTGCCACTGACCAAATGTGCCATCAGGGTTCACTGGGCGAAAAGAGCCCGGGCTACCCAGTGGGCTTCTTCCGTTTTGTGAGTACTCTCTATCTCTATCAAAAACGGCTTCGTTCTTTCTGTAGTGACCCACATTCGTCATGCTGAATCGGCCTGAGTTGAAACCGTTTACCAAGCTGATCTCTGTTTTTTCACCACCAGCGAGATCAGAGACAGACTGTTGAAAACTCATTTCAGTTCCAACGTAGTCTCTTTTGGTGATGATGTTCACAACTCCACCAATTGCATCTGAACCATAAATTGCTGAGGCGCCATCTTTTAAGATCTCAAGCCGCTCAACAGCGGCCATCGGAATCAAGTTCAAATCAACAGCCCCGGTCACACCGTCTGTAGGTAGCCTTCGGCCGTTCATAAGAACCAATGTGCTACTGGCACCCAAACCACGAAGACTCACTTCAGCGACACCAGCCACTGTGCTGCCAGCCTGCTCTCTTCTTGAACCAAAGGAGTTTGCAGATACGTTACGCAGAACGTCGGCCACTGAGTTGTAGCCAGTCTCTTCTAATTCTTGCTTATCTATAGTTTGTACCGGAGATGGTCCTTCAACGTCGATTCTCTTGATGTGAGAACCAGTTACCTGGATCTTCTCGACATTCTTTTTAGGCGCTTTGTTTCCGCCCTCTTCATCACCTATCTTTAGAGTCGTCTCTTGCCCCACTGCAGCTGTTAAGTATGTGATACATCCACACACAGCAACGGCCTTTAACGTCTTTACCCAAGACTCCATTTATCCCCCCTAGAGTTTTTACTGCGCCAGAATTGAACTGGTCTATCGACTAGGGTTAGAGCAAAAGGTGTTCCAACTGAAAATCTTTAGACACCCTTACTTTTATATAGGTTAAATTTATTTTCAGCTTTTGATCAGAAAAATTGGTGCTGAAATGACTCCAATTTGTTTTTTGAATATCTGGCTTCGGTTTTTTTGACACCAGCATTTTGTAAAGAACTAGATACGAATCCAGGCAAAGTGACACCTTTAACCAACTAATAAACGTGTTTCACGACATAAAAACAAAACCTAAATGTCACCACCACAACTATGCCTTATTCCGATCATAAGAATGAATGCGTAAACGTATTCGTCACACTTTCACTTCATCGACACGCGACGAGCTTTCGTCGCCTGACTTCTAACAACGCCAATGACGAAGCTTCGTCGCACACTTTCCTGTGCGACAGATGACGAAGACCCCTCTTAAACATCAACAGCAATTTAAATACGAAGCTTGCTTTCCTTAATTGAAACAAAACTCTAGCTCACAAATGCGACTCAAACCTAGAAACTGACCTCGTGTATTCCATATTGAGAACCTCGGCCAATCCAAATGCTTACGAGCAGAGGATCTCAAAATGCCTCTCTTGGCACATCAATCCGAGACAGATTTTTGGCTCAATGAAGAACATGACAAAAACTGACTGCCAATCGAAATATTCTGGTTTCAGGACGAACAAAAACAATTGGGGTAAACATGAAAAAAACAATACTCGCAATAACACTCTGCTTTTCTACTTACGCAAGTGCCAGTGCAAATTTCTTAGGGCTTACTGAAGGTCAATGCACAAGAAACTATGGTTACGGCGAAGAGTCGATTTGCGACAGCATGGTTTCAAATAGTGAATACATCAACGACAGAATCAAACTCTTCAATGCTCTCGACAATTACTTCATTAGCAGACACTGGGAAGACGACAGCATCAGAATCTTAAACGTAACACTGACGAAAGAGGGTATCTGGTGGAAAGAGAACAAGGTCGACCGCAGAACAGACTTTTTAGTCGAGTTTCGTCATACTGAGAGTCACCCAGATCATAGCCTCTGCACTATCAAATTTCGACAGTTTGAGAATCAGAACGACTCAAACCCATTTGCACCTTGACTGGGCACGCTAAAGTGCACATTCGTTCCCTATGACCCAAGGTAATTAGGGAGACCGGCTCTGCACCCCCAGCGGTACGTCTCTAAGCAGAGCCACCTGACTTTAAGACAACGATTTTAAACACAAATTTTGCTCTCAAGCTTTATTGAGAGCTCAACCCGCCTGCCAGACTAGCCCCTGGCAGGTTTTTGTGTTTCTTACAAATCTACTCAGTTGTTGTGTGACATTTCGACGGCTTACATGCACCAGCTGGCCTCTGTATCGATATTATAGGATCGATTTTTGCTTTAGCAGCAGGGCCTATGATTCGCATTGTCCTCTTGGCCCTAATTCTGTTTTGCGTTCCAGCTGCTCTAGCATCTGAGGAAGAGGATCAATGCGGCCCAGAACTGTCGAAGACTGGCGCTGAAACAACAGATCCGGAGGCTTCAGCTGAGACCGGAACCTCAGCTTCTGCTGGACCAGAATCATCTCCAATGACGGCAACACAACCTCCAAATACGAGCCAGCTGCCAGCTGCCGATGAATTCTCAGAACTTGGCCCTGGATTTGAGGCGCTCGCCTATGACCCTGAACTCAAGACGGCTAGTTGGTACGGCAAATCGATCACCCTTTACACCAAACAACGCACCATTCTTGAAGAGGTCATTAACAGCTTTCCTGACTCGGTTCGCCCTGCACGCCTAAAAGCCCTAATTGGCGAAAATCACAGCGCCCACCTATTTGGCTTACAACAAAGACTCGCCAGCATCGGCGTGCCCGAAAACAGATTGAGTTCAGATCAGAGATTGGGGGTTCGTTGGCTAGCTGAACACGATCTGCCACAATTCGACATCGTGGTGGGTGACCTAAAACTCAACATCGGCTCAGGCCGACTGTACTGGAAGAGTCAATCTCTCGAGACCCTCACGCCTCTCCAGTTTTATGCGGTCTCACTGTTTGCTAGCAACTCACCTGAAGCCATGAAGAAAACTGATGCCTATAAAATACTCGGGCTAAAGGGAGCAGCAGATCGAAGGGTGCAGTTGTTTATCAACAAAATCCGAGTTCAGTTTAGAGCTGCCGACCCAGATTTTGAGAGCCTCTTCACCACTCAAAAT
>JABSOQ010000265.1 GCA_013216195.1 Bdellovibrionales bacterium | reverse complement strand
CCTCTGTTGATCATTGATGCTCGTGGCCTGACCAAAATCAATGACAGTGACCGTGCGGCTTTCTTCATCAATAAAAAGCTGCCCATTGTGTATGTCTGGGTTGGCAAACATCAGTTTGTCGTCAACGTCGCTACCTCCGATGAGATGTTCGAATTCAGCCATCAAGAAAGCGGTCATAGCTTCAGCGTAGAGCTCAGGGTTTTCTCTTTCGACCTTCTTAGCTGGTCGACCTTTAGCTATACCCATTCGGACAGACAATTCAAAGCGGTCAAATACAGGTACGGTTTTAAGAGTCCAACCGCGAGTTGCTGGGCCTGAGTAGATGCTGCCGGCGTTGTTTTGCATTTCGACAAAGTTCTCTTTATCAAATTCGAGTGCCACGGAATCTTCAATCAGTTGCAAGAGACCTACAAGCATGTCGAATTGACCATCATGCTCTTGCAGTTCGATCAAGGCCTCGAGAGCAGCTTTGAACCTTCTAAAGGCTTCTTTCGATCTGATGCGTATGTCTTTTCGTGCTAGGTTGACGATTTCTTCTCTTGCGAAGGTGATCTCGCCAGTTTCTCCGGTTTCGATATTGTAGTAAGAGAGCGCCACGTTGACAGAGCCAAAGCCCTTCATGTCAGTGATGATGTGATTGTCTGCCCATTTCTCACCGTATCTCAAAGCAACCAAGTTCAATGCATCATAATAGTTGAGAGGGTTAGCATTGTCTTGGGCCTCTTCGAATGACTCGGAGTACTCTTCAAAGGTTTTAGAAAAACCGAGATACTGCATAAGCTTAATGCCGGGCACTTCAAATGGTATGAGAAGAGCTTGAAATACGTCAGCTTCTGACAACACTTTGTCTTCGCCGCTTGGCTTTTGGGCTAAGGCATATGAGTAATAGAGCGAAATGGTTGTGCCTTCAGCTCGTGTGAGAGCATCGATAATCAGGTTCGCCATTGGTTTTTTGTCTTCAGACACATGGCCTAGAATTCGGTTTCGCAGAAGTTGATTTTGCTCAGGGTCCGAAATCAAGGGGCTGCCTCCGGTGAGAATTGAGTTCACCACGAAGGCTCTTCTGTCTTCAGTTTGGTTTTCTAGTCGGAAGCGCACGGTAGCAAGCAGGTTGATAACAGATTGAAGTTGCTCAGGGTCTAATTTTTCGTCTCCGTATTTTGTGATTTCGAACACAAAACCAGGGGTCTCTTGCTGTCGGCCCATCAGAAACTCGATCAACTCTAACTGATCTTCTGGGCTCTGCTTGCGGGCTAGGTTGACCAGGGCGCTCATGCCTCGAATATGACCAGAGTACTCGGAGGCCTGCTCGGTAATGCTTCTTTCATCGTCAGGAAACACTGTCGAGATTTCAGATGGCTGCACTTGAAAGTGCTCGGCTATAAGTGATCTCAGTTCAGCGTAGGTTTCAGGCCGTTCATCTTTGAGGTCGTAGCGATTCATAAAATGCTGGGTTTGTTCAGCTATATGAGCAAGAGGTGCATTTCTCGAGATAGAGGAGCGTATAGTTTGCATAACGAGTTCGGTGAGGTCGTCAGAAGTCAGAGAGTCGAAAACAATCTTTTTGTCGAGCCAGCGAGCTCTTTGGCTAGCTCTCATAGGTCTGAGGTGTTCGCTAATCACACGTGAGAGCATGAGTTTTTGTTCCCAATCTAGCATCGATTGAACTTCAGTGTCAGAGACAGCTTGAAGAGTTTGTAGGTCGAAGATGAGTCGTTCTAGGTTTTGCTTTTCTTCAAAGTTTTTGATCACATTAGTGACCAAAAAGCCATAAGACTCGCGTCTCAGCATCATGTCGACCATAGTGAAAGATTCAAAAAGAGTGGCCGTCTTACGTGATTCGGCTATTTTGGCCCTCATAAAGTACAAGAGCTGTGAGAGCATGTGCGGGCTGACGTTGAGGTCTTCAAAGCCAACCTCTTGGATGAGTTTGAAGGTATTCAATGAGGCACCCCATAAAGCTTCGCTCAAGCGGCCGGCTTCTTGAGGTTCAATGCTCCAATCTTGTTTTTCAACCCATGCCTTAAATTCAGCTCCGAGCTCGGGGTTCTGTAGTTGAGAGTACTCCTTCATACCCGGTATCGGGTAATAGAGCCGAACCCTATCAACCCAGGGTTTCAAGTCTTGCTCGATTTCTGCCATGTTAAATGTGAGAGCTTCGAAGAGCTCTTCAGACGAGAGCGATTGAAAGAAAGCCTTCACCAAGCCACGACTTTCTTCAGCTTGAGGCCCGTTGCCTGGCACATAGGCCGATAAGCCACCGAGCAAAAAGTTTGTCGTTTTCAGGAATTCAAACTTCTCATCTTTAGAAAGGTAATCAGATGAGAGAACTCGGCTGAACCATGAAAAGCCGTTAGGACCAAGCAAAAGGTTGCCCACTTCGGCATTCATCAAAGAAGCTTTGTCTCTGCCGATATCAAGAACCAATTTTGCCATGGCTTGATCAAGTTCCAAAAGCTCCTGCTGTGAGAAGACTTCGACTTTGAAGTCGCTATAAAGATCTAAGACATAAGATAGAGATTTGACACGTTCGCCAGCTTCGCTATTTTGTGAGGCATTTTGAATTTCGTTGTAGCGCCCGTTCTGAAACTGGGCCACCACTGGGGTTAGTGCTTGCTGTACGCTCTTGAAGAAATCAGTGACATCAACGTTGTATGTGGCTCCACCAGACATTGTTCTTGGCATAATGCTGTTTGCGAGAAGGCTAAAGCCACTTGAGCTCTCTCTACTTTGCGTAGCTTGCTCTAGGGTAATTTGCCCCAAGGCCTCTATCCATCTGCTGCGGTACTCTTCAACCTGCGGGTTGCTATCAAAGTTGTCGAGCAGTTTTAAGGTCTCGTAAACAGTGCCGAACTCAGGTTCTGTCTTGTCGAGCAGGTTTTCTGGAGCAAGAGCCTTTTCTATATATCTAGGCCATGGTGAGTTCGATATTGAAGCTAGGTCGAAAGTGACGCTTGAAAGACTGCCTAGTAGCATCAAGTTGTGACTGAGATCACGGCTATCAACGAGATTTAACTTTTGGATATTAGCAAAGTGAGGGGTGATGTTTTGCAGATCTGAAACTTGCCATGCGCCTTCTCCAACAGAGTTGGTTGCTAGAAATCGTCTAATGCGGGCTAAGAGGTGAGGTGATGCTGTTTCTTTATCGAGGTCATCTTCGTCCGGCTCGATGGCAAAGAATCTCTGTAAACCCTGGTAACCACCATAGGCTGAGTATACGCCCAAAAGTTG
>JABSOQ010000264.1 GCA_013216195.1 Bdellovibrionales bacterium | reverse complement strand
TAATACCAATACAGCTTCATTGAACGCGCAGAGGAATCTGTACGGCACGAAGTTGGACTTGGACAAAAGCTTGGAGAGGCTATCTTCAGGTTACAGAATCAATAGAGCTGGTGACGATGCCGCCGGTCTCGCAATATCCGAAAACTTAAGAGCTCAAATTCGAGGTCTAAAGCAAGCTTCAAGAAATGCTCAGGATGGTGTTTCACTGGTGCAGGTTGCTGAGGGTTCCTTGAACGAGATCAGTAGTATTCTGATCCGCTTGAGAGAGCTCGCCGTGCAAGCCGCTTCAGATACGATCGGACCTGTTGAAAGACAGTTCTTGAACGTGGAATATGACCAGCTTGTTTCGGAAGTCGATCGTATCGCTGATGGTACTGAGTTTAATGGAACTCAGCTATTGAGCGGGACAGGGTCTATTCTCGATTTCCAAGTCGGAACTCGTAACGATCCAAACATCGACCGACTCTCGTTTGACGCCTCAAAAGCTGACGCCAACTCGGCAGCTCTTGGTGTGAACTTAACGAGTGTTGCTGATAAAGCTTCAGCACAAAACAGTTTATCTGCAATTGACTCCGCCATTGTGTCGGTCTCTGCAATGAGAGCAGACTTTGGTGCGATTCAAAACCGATTGCAATCAACTATTGCCAACATAGCGGTATCAGTTGAAAACATGTCGGCTGCGAATTCTCGAATTCGAGACGTAGATGTTGCAGAAGAAACTGCCAACTTGACTCGAAATAACATACTCATGCAAGCAGGCACGAGCGTTCTCTCGCAAGCGAATCAGACCGCAAATGCCGCCCTGGGGCTCTTGAACAACTCTTTCGGCTAAGGATTAGCAGATAAGATCTGGTTCAATGCTTTAGCTCACTAACCGAGGGCCATGGATGGTCCTCAGAGACCCCGAAGCAAACCCGGGGCACTGAATAACGAAATATGTTTCCTGCGACGTGGGTGGGTGCCCGTAAATGGCACCCACTTACTTTAAAAAAGGAACAGCCTGTTTCAAAATATTGAGTGACCTGATGACAGACAAGTGAATTTCAAAAGTGCTGCATTTGACAACGAAGCCGGAGCCCTCAATCTGTTCCGCTCCAATTGAATTTTTAGCCAGCCTAAAACTTTACAAAGCCTTCATCTCGAACTCGTCTCATCGATCAAAATACCAAAATCAAATACTGTTCTGAAACCACAATGTTCAACACTATATCAATCTCATAGATGAATCGTACGCAAGTGAGTTTAATGAAATCTTGAACCAGACGCGCAACATTAGTCGGGTGATTTCCAATTGGTAACTAGCAAACTAGCCAACCATTCATGGCCTGAACCCTGCTCTATTCATCAAGAAAAAGGAGAGCTCAGAATGGGTGCATTGCTTGTCGGCACATTGATCGCTGCAATTTTTATAGTCCTAATAACAATTATCGCCGGCTTAATACAGGCCTCTTTCATCGCCGGGGTCATGACAAGTTTGATTGCCCTACTTGCACTCGTTCCACCAGATAGAGTCGCTGAAACCATCGAAAACCTAAACTGCCATGAAATGACTAAGTCATCTCTCGACTTTGCGGCAGCCGACAACGTGAGAACGAATCGGATCAAGAGCTTAATTTCTGGCAAGATACCTACTGTGAGCTATTACGACTCAACTGCAGATAGCCCTAAAATTCCGCTTATTGAGGGGGCAATTCAAGATACTCAAGTCTTGATCGTCGACATTAACACAATCTCAGAGACCAATTCAGTGATTGAGAACAAGGGCCCTATTGTTGTTTTCTCAAGCGATCCTCAAAATAGCCCAACACACTCAATTCGTGTCCAGTCTGAATCTCTGATTAGCTTTTGCCAGCAAGACCTTTCTGATGGCCAAATCTCACTGAGCTCTCCCCTACTGATTCTTGACCACAGAGAGGGCAGCTTCCCTGTCGCCAGTGAGGGCAAAGTGAATTTCAGCTGGGGAACCGTAGAGGCGCAGCAAGATTTGGGGATCTACACCTTCGGTCAAATTCAAGACGTCATAAGAGAAGTGCTTGTTAACAAAAAAGTTGATTCTCTAGTTGATATTCGCCCTGGCATTCTCATTGAGGGAGAGAGCCAGGTTGCTGAGTCTGGAGCACTTGCTTCTGAAGCCCCTGAGTTCACTGCAGAAGGTAAAGCTCCCACCGAGCCTGAAGAGTTTCAAGCTCAGTACACAAAAGACTGCAACTGGATAGGCACCTGCAAAATCACGATTAGCGAAGAAGAGATACAAAGCACAGTGAGCTCACTTTTTGCTTCGAAGGGCGGAGCTTTCGAAACCACTGTAGAGAAGAGCTTCATCGGGCTTGGGAGCGCTGAGATCGCAGTTGTTGCAACTAACCCGGTCGTAGAATTTGTAGATGTTAATGGTGTCGAGAAGCTTAGAACAACTGTTGATCTAGAGCTCTCTACTGACAACAACCTAATTCAAAACCGAATCTTAGAAGGGCAGAGCTTTCGAGCTGTTGTAGATAGCAGCTTGATCTACGACGATAACACCTGGCGCTTTTATGCCCACGAACCAGAGGTGGTAGACGTACTTTTCAGCAACCCGAATAGATTGGTTAAGACATTGAGACAGCCACTTTTAATGGTCATAAACTCCGTGGCAGCGGAGGCTCTTGCAAGAGTGCCCGTGTTCGACCTAGACAAATCGAGCAAGACTGGTACTGACATAGTCGGCTACCTACTCGACTCAGTTGAAATCGAAGACCAGCAGCTTGTTATCGATCTGAGTGTCTTCTAACCAGCTTGTCGTTGGCAAAATATCAGACAGCTGTACAGCCCTTTGTCTCAAAATGAGACGAGTTTGGCCCTGACCTGGGCCCCTGATTGCAGCTTTTGGTTTTGGAGCTCAATCGACCAGAGGTTTACATATGCCAAAACTATTCAAACTGTTCTGCGTTTTGTTCTTTTTCAACTCGCTTGTTCATACAGAGGTCGGGCTAGCACAGCAATTGGGCGCTCCATATGTAGGAGAGACCCAGATTCAAAATGGACCTGCTGAACCTAGCCCACCCGGAGAGTACACCTCACCTCTACCACTTGCTGAAGCACTGAACTGTGCCCACTCAGTAGATCGGCTGCTTAGTGAATCAAGACTCTATGTGCTCCCAGATTCGAGACGTGATGATCAAAACTTTCGCGGGAACAGTGACCGCTTTCAGCCAATCACCTTTATACCAATGTCTCAAGAGGGCGAACGTGGTGTTATGGGCTTAGAGTACGACCA
>JABSOQ010000263.1 GCA_013216195.1 Bdellovibrionales bacterium | reverse complement strand
CCTTGAGACCTCCCAACCGATGTTGAAGCTTTTAATTACGTACTGCCCGAGTGACTTCTGGATCAGTGGGTCTTGATTCTGTTGCTGGTGAACTATGGCGTTCTGAAAGGCCTCTTTGATCATCGGCATAATGTCGACTTCGAAATTGACCCACTTGTGAGCGTGAAGATTCTTGCGGGCATTTTTGCCAGCTAGGTCGGCCAAAGCAACATTCAGCATATAGCGACCTGTTCTCGATCTATGGTTAATGTCGCCCTTCTCGTAGTTCTTGTCTTGGTTTCTGACGTCATAGTAGTTAATGCTAAGACCAAAGCTTTGACCGTGACCGAGGTCTTTTCTTTTGTCGTTTCGTAGGTAAGAAATATTCACGTGTATTTTAAAGTGTGCGGTATACTTCGATTTGTTTTTCTGGAAGTAGTCTTTGTGACGATTCGCCAGCTTCTCTTTGGTAACTCGAGTTCCCATCTTCAGCATGACTTTTTTGACCTGACCAAACTTGATCAGCTTGTTGTTGTAATCCATCTTCTGACTGAGCAACAAAGCTGGGTGCGGAGTTTCAAAGCAGGAGTCAAGCTTTGCCCCCCATCGGCCATTGTACTCTTTTTCACCATTTACACCCATGGTAAAAGTGCGTGCACTCGAACCACGTTTTCCGACCTGAAAGGTCTTGAAAGCGTTATCCCAGCGGTAAATATTGTGCCCATTGTAAGCTCCGTGCCCTGGATACAAATCGGCTTGTGAATTCCATTGAGCTAGTGACCAGACATGAGGTTGTGAAAATCTGTTGATACCACCAAACCGAATCGGGTGATTGTCATCGACCTTCACGTTCTTGTAGTTCGGGCAACCATTTGCGAGAATGTCATCTTCATCGATGATCATCTCCATATCAGGATCTTGCACCTCAATGGGTGCGAGCCCTGCAAGGTCAGACAGCAAACTGATTACCTCACCAGCCTTTGCTGGTGCAGATAACAACACACTTATAATTGTGATCATGACTAAAGCTATTTCGCACTTTGCTTTCATTTTGAAACCTCACTAACGTAATGACCTTACCCACTATCAAGTCTATGATTTCGATCTTTAAAGTCATACTGACAAAGTCGGCTTGAATAGCCTGTTAAGTGATTAACTACAGGTGAGAATTTATGGATTGTATCAAAGCGAGACGGCTCGCTTACTGCCAAAACTAAAAAACAAAAGAAGACTCTGAGGCTTTTTAGCCTTGCTTGCTCTCAGAAATCAGTTCGTGAAATTTATGGCAGGGCATTGTTTAAACCCAATCGGCACTCAAAGCGTGGAGGGCTTGGAGCTCTCCAAAAAGTCGGCTTATCTCAATCGTCGTCATCATTAAAGTTAGGGATGCGCAATTTCTTAGAGGTCTCGAGCTTCACTCGCTCTCCCGTGACAGTGTTGGTCGCGTATACAATGAGGTGTTCTTGTGAAACCTTACGAAGCGAAAGGGCCTTAGGTTTGACCGAAAAGCCATAGGCTGAGCTACCTGACCGACAGGTTTTTTGAACATCTGCTGAGCTCGCATGATTGCCAGTGAGCTCAGCGATCTTTCGGGGCTCCTTGAGCCGGTAGCCTCCTGCAAAGATCTCAATTTTCATTGGGCTCGCAAAATAGGGCTGACAAGCCCAGCCCGAGATTCTTAAACGCCCCCTTTTCACCCTTAGATCGTTAACAGTGCCTTCAACCTGATTGAGTAGACCTTGATTTGTTTTTGCAACTGCCGCATCGGTTCCAATGCTCTGAATGGCTGCTTTCAAACCTTGGCTTTCGTAGATCTGAATCCAACGACTCAAAGACTGATTGTCATCGAGCTCGCGAAGCATCAGCGTTTTGTAAGTTGCAATGACGTAGTCTTGGGCTCTTGAGTTTCCTTGTTTCGACTCAGAACTCTCTGCAATGCCTGCGAGCACATCGACAAAGCCGGTGTCTTTGAAAGCCTGTCGCCATTTCAGAATCTCCTCTCGGCTTGCCTTTCTGCCCAAAAAGTTTTGATGGGCTCGCTTAGTGATGTCATCCCAGCCGATACACTGAGTAGGCTGGCTGTTACCATCTGGATAGATTAGGAAGCTAGCTGTAGGAATACGCGGCACCAAAATCTGCAAGTCTCTGCAGTGTTTGGCCTTGAGCCTAAGAGATAAATAGTTTGTCATCTCAAAAACTGAACTTTGAAGCGCTAGCCAGCCCTTTTCTCCGAAATCACCTCTTTCGCCTCGATCGATAAGACGATTAATCTCATCGGCAATTTGCTGAGGTGTAAGTTTTTTTGTTTACTTGTTCCTAGCTTGAAGTGGCCCTGCGTTCACGTAGAGCAGAGGCAGGCAAAGTAAGGTCGCAAAGACTAACAATAGCTTTGATCGTAATTGAGTAGTTCTTTTTGGTGTTATTGCATTCAACATGATTAGTACCCCTCTTCTAGGGCGATCTCAGCGCCGGCTTCCATAGTTTCTAGCATCTCTTTGATGACTGGATTTTCTACGATGACTTTGGCAGTTTCTGCTGCCTCGTCAGGGTCTTCGAAATCGCCCATCTGGAGAAAGCGCTCAGCCTGAGGCTCCCGAGCTTGTTCAAATTCACCCGTCTGATTGCAGTTATCAAAACCGATTGTTGGGTTGTGGAGGATAAATGTTTCCCATTGCCGCAACCATTCTTCTCACCAGCTTTTTAAATCTGAGCCTGTCTGCAGAAGAGCTCCGCATCGAGGGAGCCAGCCCAGAGGTTGATGCATCAGCATCTGTTTGCTCTGAAGCCGACCGACAAGACATCGAACTTCAATTTCAACGACACACTTCTCAAGTGGCTCATGCCGCAGCAAACCAGTACCAGAATATCTACGAGTGCTTAATGAACGCAGCCTCAGCTCAAGGTGGTTGTCAAAACACGGTAAGAGATTTGGTCAGCCTGGTTGGTAGCTACCGAGCAGCGCAAGAGATTTTACATCGAGCTGCTGCTCACGCAGAAATCGAGTACTGGGACGAAGGGTCTCAGGGCGCTGCGAGCAGATGTTTTTTAAACGACAATGGTGAAATCAATTTCGATGGAAACTACCAGGTTGTTGCCATACAAAACCCTGAGGGCCGAACCGCCAAAATATGTTGAGGTCAGACGACCTTCAATCAAAAGTGGAGCAATTCATTCAAGCAGGCAGCGCCCCGGGAGTGGCTCCTGAGGTGTTCGAAGCTGTTCGAGCTCTAACTAGCTCTCCTATGAGTCGACTTTTACGAAATGAAATTCGGCTTCATACCGAAGTCAGCTGCGACCAGATACTTAACAACTTACAAAGTGCATTCAATACACTTGCCCATAACTCCAGAAGAGCCAAGACAACGATCGATGGTTTACAAACCCACCAGCTCTATCAATTGTACATGTTTGGCGACCAATTCAATCAATTTTCGGCG
>JABSOQ010000262.1 GCA_013216195.1 Bdellovibrionales bacterium | reverse complement strand
AAGACGTATCATTTTGAGACAAAATTACTTCAGACCATTCTCGTGATTCTGCTGTCTTTTTTCATGATGGCTTGTGGCCAAGTTGAATTCGATACCTTAGAGAAGTCGGCAGCAGATACCACCAATCAAACAAACTCTACAAATATTGAGCAAGTCGACACAGACAACGGTCTTAGTAATGACAACGAAGATTCTGGTGAAAACGTTGATGATGGCGACGATGGTGAAGACGGCGAAGATGGTGAAGATGGCGACGATGGTGACGTAAGCCAATGTGATCCAGAGCAAAACCTGATCGACAATGGTGACTTCGAGGTCGTCGACGAAAGAGCTGGTAACGTTCACGGTCGACCACTTGATATGCTTTCATCTGGTCAACGCTGGGATGTCTATAACTCTCTACCTAGTGAAAAAGGTAATAGGCGCTCTTGGAAAGCAACCAAAAGAAGTGCTGGCATAGAAGTTCAATATTCGAAGAGAGTAATTGAGGCCTACAGCGGCAACCATCTCGTAGAGTTAGATAGCCATAAGACTGGTGCTCAAGCTGACAAGAAGACAAACAGTAAAATGAAGCAAAAAGTCTACCTTGAGAAAGGTCACTACAACCTGACTTTCGCAGTGGCTGCCCGAACCAACAATCAGCACGACAACATGATTCGAGTCAGTGTTCGAGGTAAGGCTGGCAAAAGGCGTAAGAATTTGATCAAGCGTGGTCAGCGTTTGGTTCAGCCATCTTCTAAGAAATGGGAGGTTTCAACCCACTCCTTTCGAGTTAAAGAGGCTGGCTATTATGTTGTAAAATTCGCAGCTAAAGGCCAAGAAAATACTCTCGGAGCATTACTGGATGATATTTCATTGCACAGAACGAGTTGTGGTTGCGAAAGCGCCTCGTCTGATTGGCTAATGAAGATGTTGAGACGCCACCTTAAGAACTCTAAGTGTTCAAACGCAGACCAGCTTGAAGAAAACGTTCTCGAACAGATAGAAGAACTGATCAACGATAACAGCTGCGTTCAACAAGACTAATACCCATTTCTTTGGGGCCTTTACTTCAGGCCCTATACCTTTGCCCCGGGGGCCTTCTTGATAGGGCATTCGCAAATCTCTTTTTGGCCTTGGCTTGCATTCTGGGTCTAGTCTGAAATTGGTTTAATGGGCTTCTTTGACCCATGAAATTCAACTATAATAGTACTACTAGCACAGACTTGTTTGCCTCGGCTTAAGTCTGCCCTTATGGGTCGACAACTTGATGCACAGCTAAGAAAGTTTTATGAGCGACTTTTTAGGAATACATTCAATCGGCAAGTACCTTCCGAAAAAAACAATCACGATCCAAGATCTCTCCGAAGAGTTTGATGTCGAAATTGAAACTTTGCATGACAAGCTGGGGTTTAAGAAAAAGCATGTCGCAATCGGGGGAGAGGAGCATCCCAGCCAAATGGCTGCCGCAGCTGCCAACAAGGCGCTTGAGCTTGCAAATGTAGCTCCTGACAAAATCGGGTTTGTATTGTCAGTTGGGGTTAGTCGTGATTACCGAGGTGGATTCAGTTTGGCACAAGAGGTGGCCTGCTTAACTGGTGTCGAGAACGCTATGGCGGCAGACCTTACATCTGGTTGTGTAGGCTCAATCTACGCTATGAAGATGGCTCCCAATTACGTTGCGGGCAAACCCTTCGGGCTGATCGTTGCTGCCGAGAGGTGGCACGAGACCATTCAGGTTCATGATAGGCTTCCCCTTGGGGTTTTGGCTCATGGAGATGGTGCAGCTGCAGCCGTACTGGGGCCCGGTGCCGGAAATCACTTTGGTTTTTTTGGTATTACCAGCAACCCAGAATTAAATGGCTTTATTTATATACCTGGCGGAGGCACAGTGTTTCCGTCGTCGGTATATGATGATCCTTCTCTGTTTTGCCGGCAGCGAAGGTTCGATTGTGATATTTCAAAAGTCTATCAGCAAGGCTACATTTCTCTCTACAACAATTCAGCGAAGCAGCTTAACTTGGCAAAGTCTGACGTCGACTATCTGCTTGTGAACCAAGGGCGGACACCTTTTCGAGCAGGCATTCAGAAGGCAGTGAATCCGAATGCGATTTGCCCAGAGACCTACTCTGAGTGTGGTCATGTCGGAGCAGCGGATGTATTTTTAACTCTTGAAAAGTTAGTTCAGTCTAAGGCGCAGGTGTCGAGGGGCTTGCTCATGGCTAGCAATGTTGCGAGCTACGGCTTAGTTGAGCATATCGTTGAAGAGATGACGATAGCTGTTGAATAGATTACTGGCGGGGTGAGGTTTTGACGGTTGAGTTTTGGTATGAAGTTGGAAGCACTTACACCTATTTGTCGGTTCAAAGAATTGATCAGGTTCTTGAACAGAATGGGGTGACCGTTGAATGGAAGCCCTTTTTAATGATGGCCATTCAAAGTGAACTTGGTCAAAAAGAGCCACCATTTGTCGAGGGTCACCCCAAATTTGAATATATGTGGAGTGACTTAGAGAGAAGGGCCAAGAAACTTCGCATTGCCTATCAAAAACCTTCGCTCTATCCACCGAACACACTGCTTGATGCGAGAATCGCTTGCCTTGGAGTGGCTGAAGGCTGGGTGAAAGACTACACAAAAGCGATTTTTCAAATGCACTGGCAACATGATATAGCGATAGGTTCAGAAGAAAGTCAGCGAAAAGCTCTCGGGACTTTAGGTTTGGGCTATGAAGACACCCTTGAAAAGGCTCAGGCACCTGATAATAAAAATGCTCTTCGGCAACTTACAGAAGAGGCAAGGTCAAAGGGTTTGTTTGGCTCCCCATCTTTTTATGTCGACGGACAACTGTTCTGGGGTGATGATCGTCTGGAAGAGGTTCTAGATTTTTGTCTTCAAGCCAAGTGAGAAAGTGCTAGCCTACTTGTGTCTTTTTGAGTCAGGGATTGACTATTTCTAGTTAGAATAACAAGAATCGGGCATCTTGTTCATTGCCATTATCGCAATGAGACACTTGCCAATAGAATCCACCTTCAAAATCTTAACTTAATGACCGATAAACTAGTGTGAAAATTAACGTACTAGAAACAGAACGTATATACGGGTAAGTAAGGAAGGTGAATATGGGCAGCGTACCTATTAGATCAATCGCTGAAGAGGCGAAGAATGAAAAAGTAGACGAGGGTGGACTTCTTCCACAAACTCACACTGCGTGGGGTAGCCCTGTGCATGCCGCTAATCAGGCCAACCAAGAGACGATGGATCCGAAGCAGTTCGTTGAGCATCTTTTGAACTATGTTCGCTCAGAGACAGAAGCTGATGTGAGCCCTTTCTATAAGGTATTTCTATCGGGTGAGTTGTCTGAGGAGCAGGTTAAAACTTGGATCAAGCAGTTTTATTTTGATGTTCGCGGGTTTCCAGTTTTGATGGCACAAATTGTTGGCGATTGCCCA
>JABSOQ010000261.1 GCA_013216195.1 Bdellovibrionales bacterium | reverse complement strand
CCACTTTTTCTTGTCTGACCAATTCAAATTGAAATCACCACCTGCGGCTTCAACAAGAGCCAAACCTGCGGCAACATCCCAAAACATGATATCTTCTTCGAAATAAGCATCGAGCTTACCCTGAGCTACGTAACTCAAGCTGGAAGCCGCACTGCCAAGAAAGCGGACCTTCTTGAACGAGGTCAGCATTTTGAGAAAGCTGGCAACATCTTCGTTTTCAAAACTTCGGTTCACCGGAAAGCCAGAGGCGAGCCCAGCCTTTTCAGCTGACAACACACCAGAAGTCGTCACGACATCACCATTCGAATGCACGGTCTCACCGACGAAGCCGCTAACAGTGATGCCCTCGAGAAAATGATCGAGCACTCCAAACACAGGTTTGCCCTGAGACCAGAAACCAATGGAGGTACAGCAGTGAGGAATCGCTCGACTGTAGTTAAAAGTGCCATCCAAAGGGTCAACCACCCAAAAAGAGTCCTCAAACTGAATCTCATCGTCGGAAATCTCACCCGACTCTTCAGTTAATATTGGATACTTTGAGTTTTCTTTGAGAATTGACAGAACCAGCTGCTCAGACTCTTCATCGGCTCGAAGCTTAATATCTTTACCAATTTGGCTATTGATCTCTGGCTCATCGCCGTACTCGCCCTTGAGAAACTTTCCAGCTTCTCTTGCTGCATACTCAGCAATCTCAAGGAGACCCTTAGATTCGGCAATGACATTCAAGACAGATCACTCACGCTAAATGAAGAGACCGTTGTCTTCCATGTATTTATCGAGCCAGCAGTGCAAAAGGACTTGATGAGTCGATTCGACAATTCCGTAACTGTCCGAGGGAATATAGAAGTTCAAGTCACCGAGCTCTCTGGACTTGTTGTCTTCACTCTTTCCAGAAAGTGTAACAACTTTCATTCCCACTTCTTTGGCAGCACCAATAGCGGCGACAATGTTCGGTGAGTTTCCAGAACTACTGATAGTCACTAGCACATCATTGCTGTTTCCAAATCTTTTGATAGGAAATGCAAAAACTTGATCGTAAGCAATGTCATTGCTCACGGCTGTCATCAAGGCTGTATCGTTGAATGCCTGTGCCTTGATCTGACCGTTCTTTGCAGCGTCTGCAGACATATGGCTGGCCATCTGAGAACTTGCACCATTACCGACAAAATACATTGTGCCGCCGACGTCTTTCATTTGCTTGGTCCAATCGCACCAAACTTGAATCGCTTGTTCCTGGTTGAGATCTTTACTTCCGGCATCGGAAGACTTCATCTCACGAAGGGCGCTAGCAGCTGTATCGATATAGTTAGAATAGTAGCTCATGCATATCTCCTTGAACCCGATAGTGTTCTCAAAATTTCAGCTTTATTGCAACCTAGCAGCCGCCTCAGAATCCAAAAAACATTTTAATTTTCCTGACTTAGACCTAACACTCTGAGCTGGACAGGTTTCAGGATTGTACTCCCCTTGTATGAGCTTACTGGCGATTTCCGCCTTGCCAGAACCAGAGATCACCATCCAAACCTCATCCACACTAGAGAAGGCTTTGGGAGTCAGCGTCATTCTTTGGTGCCCCTCGGGGCCAATTCCTGCTGGGCTGACAAGCCCCTCTCCCCATGTTTTGTTTCGACCAGGAAACAACGATGCGGTGTGTCCATCCGGGCCGATACCGAGAATGGCCAAGCGAAAACGACCGCTTTCAATTCGGTCCTCAATTCGAGCTTCGAATTTGCTCAGCCCGAATTCACTTTCTGGAAAGGTCATAAGCTGGTCAGACTGCAAACCCAAGGGGCCGGTGAGGCTGTCGAATATCATTTTTGCATTGCTGTCTTTATGCTCAAAAGGCACCACCCTCTCATCAGAGGGCACAAACTCAAGATTCTCAAGATTCACACCAGCGCGACTCAACTCTTCAACAAAGAGGCCGTGATACTTCTTGGGTGTGTTTCCACCACCAAGGGCAACCAATCCCTGACCCTCACAGTCTCTAACGAGTTCGACAAACTCCTTCGTTAGAGTTTCACAAAGGTGGGTTTGATCCTGACAAACTACGATTTCAATTTCAGGCCTCATCATGCGCCCGCACCTTCGGGGCTCCAATACTTTGGCTGAGAATCAACCTGTTGACGAGCCAACCAAATGCCCTCTGCAATCCGCCAATCCTCTTCAGTGTCCAAGTCACAACTTTCATCTTTCGGAATCGCAAAGAAACTGAGACGACCATGGAAAATCCCAGCTCCACCTTTTTCGATGTCTTGCATGTAAGAATCGCGTCGCCACGCTGTCATGGCCCAAACCACTTTGTTGATGGGTTCCAGATCTTGTGAATTAATTTTTCGTTCAGTGGAAAAGTTCAGCGGTTTGTCTTGATAAAAGCTCTCGGCCTGCTCTTCTAATGTCGACATCACCGAATCAAATTTATCCTCTCGGAGGAACTGACAGAACCTCTTTACGGTGGCCTCAGACAGCAAAGGTGACGTTGAGTTCAACATCACCAGAAAGTCGCATTCGTGTTTTTGCATAAACTCTAAAACAAACTGCTGGTTGGTGGCCTTATTTGTGCTCAGCTCCTCAGGGCGCTTGTGAAAATGAACCTCGTGCTGCCTGGCCAAATCACCAAGTACTTCGCTCTCTGAGTTGACCCAGACTTCCGAAAAACAATCAGATTTTTTCGCTAGCTCTATGGCATGTGCCAAAAGTGGCATCTCACCAAAGTAGCGAATATTCTTCTTAGGGATCCTTTGGCTTCCCAGGCGCGCTGGGATCATCGCAACTATTTTCATTCAGAGTGCCTCACTCGTTTTTTCATTTGCAAACATTAACGACTCAAAAGTACGGGAACTTGTCCTTGCCAGATCGCTCGACCAGGCCCCTGGCCACCGCGATAATTCCCTCCACACAACGATCAACTGCCTTGCCGTCTTGAGGACCACAATGCCACTCAAGAAATTCTGGATAATGCTCGAAAGGTTCCTCAGGATGAGACTTGAGATAAGACAGTGCTTCCTGCAACTCCTCAGGGTTTTTCGCAACTCTCAAAGCAGGACTTTTCGAAGAAACAATAGTGTCTTCAGTCTCGCCATGCGGATTGTAATAAATCACGTAGCGCCCCTTCAACATCGCTTCATAAATGACCTGACTAAATCGAGAAATGACTATACTTGATGATAGTATTTGTTCATTCACTGAAAATGCGCTCGACTCTTTAATGGGTAAGCCACGATAGTCCCCATCATCCCTTGGGTGGCGAGATAAAAAGAACTCGACATCCTCTTGCCTCAAGGCCGAAACAACATTTTCTGTCCATCTTTCCCGCCAATCCGCAAACACCCCATAAGTGAAATTTGCATTCACCATCGCTACACAGCTTTCTGGAAGTGGTTCTCTTTGAAACGTTGGTAGTCTCGGGTTTCCCGTTAAAAAATAGTGAGAGCGATTCAGTTTTTC
>JABSOQ010000260.1 GCA_013216195.1 Bdellovibrionales bacterium | reverse complement strand
AGCTCCTCCTATGAGCCAGATGAATCAAGTAGGCCAATTTGATTGGCGATACTAGATTCCATGAGATCAAGTCTCAGAGCGCCGGTCTAGTGTGAGCTTTAGAATCTTTGAATATCAGCACCTTAACGTAGCGCATAATTATGAAAAAGTGTGAATCTTGGCCTGAAAGTCTTAGCTCTTTGTTGCAGATCGCAGCTCCGCTGAGATAGTTTGTCGCGATGGAATACACCACTGATTTCGACCAAAAGAAGTTTTTGACTTTGATCGACAATGATCTTGAGCTGTTTCGCTCCCTGGTGGGAGTTTTTGCTGAGGATTATCCAGTAGTTTTGGCTAATCTTCGCCAAGCCATTTCAGATAAAGATGGGGCGGCCGTTGAAAAGTCGGGCCATAGAATTAAGGGCAACGTTAGAAATTTTTATTCTGACAAGTTGGCTGCTCAGGCTCTGCAGATCGAAGAAGCTGGTCGAGAATCAAACTTCTCTGAGTTGATGACAAAAGTGGACAGTTTAGAGGTGGGTCTCAAAGACCTCGAGCGCGATCTGCAGCTTTGCCTTCAGCATCTGCAAACGGAAGCGACTTGATGCCACAGTTTGTCTCCCAGTTCTTTTCAGTCTTAGTGGACTGGGTTTGGGGATTGCCTCTGATCATTGTGCTAATGGGCGGTGGCACAATTTTATTTCTTTATTCAGGGTTACTGCCTCTCAGGGGTTTCTCGCATGCTATCAAACTGGTTACGGGTAAGCTTCGTCTAGAAGGGGATGATCAAGCTCAAGGTCAGATCACTCACTTTCAAGCTTTGAGCAACGCACTAGCGGCAACAGTTGGGCTTGGAAACATCGCCGGAGTTGCCGTGGCCATCACTCAGGGTGGGCCAGGTGCCGTTGTTTGGATGTGGATCGCTGCAGTCATTGGTATGAACACCAAATTTTTCGAATGCACGCTGGCCCTAATGTACAGAGGCAAAGACTACCGGGGTGAAGTGCAGGGCGGCCCTATGTATGTCATAGTGAATGCTTTGCCAAAAGCCTTTACTCCGTTGGCTTACTTTTTTGCTTTCTGTGGGCTTATCGGATGTATGGCCCTGTTTCAAATTAATCAGCTCTCTGGTTACATGCAGGATCAGTATCAGATCGAACCAATTTCGGTCGGCGTGGTTTGCTTCTTTTTGGTGTTTTTCATCTTAAAGGGTGGCTTAAAAAGGTTGTCAAAAGTGACGTCGGCACTGGTACCGGTCATGGCGGTCTTTTATATTCTTGCTTGTTTGGCAGTTCTAATCGCTAACGCTGAGAAGATCCCAGGTTTACTGTCGGCAATTGTTTCAGACGCTTTTACCGGCGAAGCCATGTTTGGAGGCGCCGCTGGTTATGGCTTTCTTGAAGTGATGCGAGTTGGTGTGAAGAGAGCGGCCTTTTCTAATGAGGCCGGAGTGGGAACAGCGCCGATGGCTCATGGCAATGCCAAAACCTCTGAGCCGGTAAGTGAGGGATTGGTCGCGATGCTGGGGCCATTTCTCGACACTATGATCATTTGCACCATGACGGCCTTGGTGGTTTTGATTGCAGTGCCGATTGAGTCAGTCAAAGGCCTCGGAGGTATTACGATTACCGCTAGAGCTTTTGAAGTGGCCCTGCCAGGCATGGGGTCACATGTGCTCGGCATTGCTGTTCTTTTGTTCTCAATCACAACTATGATCGGCATGGCCAATTACAATGAAAAATGCTGGAACTTTATGTTTAAGGGCGCTCGGGGCCTAGGTGAGAACGCCTTTATCACGGTCTTTTGTTCGACTTTACTTATCGGGGCAGTCAGTGAGCTTGGTGACGTGGTGAATATTCTGGATACTGGCTACGGCCTAATGGCGTTTCCCAATATGATGGCGACTTTGATTCTCGCTCCGAAAGTGAAGCAGGCGATGAAAGAGTACTTTTCAAAATACAAGTTGTGAGGTGAGCAAAGTGCAGAACTCAAGCAAAACTAACAACTCTGTTAAGGTCATCGACAGCTTTTTCTCTCAAGCCTCTGACATGCGAGATCATTACGATCGAACCTTTGCCAACCCTCTGCAGGCGACAGAGCAGCGTTTTCAGTGGGATTACTGGTATGTGCCCGAGCAATATTGCCTTCATCGCGCTCCCGCCCATTTGTTTTTTCCAGAGGATCTTTACACTGAATTTGAATCAGCCTTGAGTGAATGGGGCCAAGAGCGCCTTGGCTGTAGTGAAATCTCAACTCCTTGGATCAGCTATTACGTACACGGGGGAGAGCAGAGGTTGCACGCTGATAACCCGCATGGGCCCTGGGCCTACGTGTTCTCTTTGTCGAATTGGCAAGAGGGTAAGTTTGAAGGTGGTTTAACTCAGATTCTGAGTGAGGGTGTCTTAAATTACTGGAACACTGCTGAGTTTCAGGAGGGGCTTGAAACGCCTCAAATTTTTGAGTCAATTGAACCTGAGTTCAATCGCTTGTGCGTGTTTGACCCTCGAAGGCCTCATGGCGTGTCTCGTGTTCATGGTAGCCCCGACCCAAGACACGCTAGAGTTGTATTGCATGGTTGGTTTCTACAGCCTCAGCCCACAGTGCGTGGTGGCTTAGAAAACGATGACTTGTCAGAGTCTCTGGGTGAAGTGCTCAACCCAGCTCTCGATGAGGTAGATCAAAAGGGTAGCTACCACGGTTACTGTTTGTTTAAGGTCGGTATACAGCCCAATGGCTCTGTTGCTGATATTAGTCTTACAGTCAGCACCCTAAGGTCGATTTCTAACGAATCGGCTGCAGTGCAAGTGGTGCAAGACACACTCTCTAGCGCTTTGTCTTCATGTAGGTTCAGAGAGTCAGATCAGGCAAGTGAGCTCACTTTGCCTTTGGTTTTTGAATAATAAAAGTTTGATTGGTGACGATTCGCCAAAAATGGAGAGGGATACAATGGCAAATTTTGATTTTGATCTGATAGTTCTTGGTGGCGGCTCAGGTGGCGTGCGTTTGTCGAGATGGTCAGGAGGCCTTGGAGCCAAAGTCGCCATTGTTGAAGAAGCTGAATTTGGCGGCACTTGCGTTGTGCGTGGCTGTATACCCAAAAAAATGATGTCGCTTGGATCTCATTTTCCGCATGAGATTGAAGTCATGAAAGACTACGGCTGGCAGGTCGGCTCTTTAAGTTTAGATTTCGCGGCATTTCGTGAAGCCAGAGAAAAAGAGATTCAAAGATTATCTGGGTTGTATCAAGGCATGTTAAAGAAGAACAATGTGCAAGCCATTGTAGGGCGGGGAGAGCTTGTTGATGAGCACACTGTGAGGGTGGGCGACAAGACTTATTCGGCCAAATACATTGCACTGGCTGTTGGTGGTAAACCTTGGGTGCCCGAGCTTCCAGGTGCTGAGCATACGATAACCAGCAATGAGGCTTTTCAGCTTGATAGGGTGCCAAAATCTGTAGTGGTAGTCTGAACAGGATACATCG
>JABSOQ010000259.1 GCA_013216195.1 Bdellovibrionales bacterium | reverse complement strand
AGTTTAAGGGCTGAGATCAAAAGAAGAATGAGTATACACGCGAAAGACAATGTCCGGATGCCACTTGGGCCGATTCCTAGTGAGGCACAAAGGCTCGAGTTTTTAAGCTACATTGAGGGGCTTTGAGTTCACAACGTGTCTGAGTCTAAGTTGTAGTGATAAAGCTTGGGTTTGAATTGTAGTAGAAATGAAATGAGATAGAATAGCAGCATGAACCAACAAGATCCGCTAAAGCGACTCACTTATCGCGACTCTACGAAAGTTCTCTATAAGATTGCGATTGGCATTTCACTTATTGCAGTTTTGATAATCATTAGGCAGAGAGTTGTTCACTACATGGATGTTCCATTCGAGCAAACGATACTTAAACTTGTATTGGCTTGCTCAGTGCCCTTTTCGGTTCTTATGAGACTGTACTTTTGGGTAAGGCCCAGAATCTACTCGATATACGAGGTGCATGCTGACAGCTTTGTCAGAGTTTATCGCAACCAAAGAGAGATCAATAAGTATGATGACGTCGCTAGGATTAAAATCTCGCTGCTGTCACCCCGATTTTTTGGCGGCTTTAGTGTCTATATGAATAATGGCAAGAAAACCCATTTTTTATCAGCCTTAAAAAACTCTCACAAGTTGCTCGAGCTCATGGTTGAAAAGAGGCCCGGGTTGGTCGAAAAGCAACAGTTTGCGAAGTATTTGAAAATGAGTCGTATCGTTGATGTGTCCTGGAAGCGAATGAAAGACAAGCTGGCGGACTGGAAGGTGGTAGTTGGCAAGCTGATTATTTTACCCTTGGCGCTCGGATCTTTGACTCCAGCTCTCTCTCCGCCTGATGAAACCAGCGTGATCTTGAACTGGTCCCATTGGGTCGTAGTCTACTTTGTCATCGCGATGCTGGCTGAAGTAGTGCTGAACTCTTTAGAGGAGCGGTTTGCCTTGCAAACGGTGACCTGGGATAGCGACAAAGACAAGTTCACTAGAGATCAAGACAAAGAAAAAAGAATAGCCCAGTTGTTCACTGGGCTATTTGGGGTGGTAATGATTGTAGCATTAGTCTTAATGCTGGTCTTTTGATTCATCCTTGTTACCAAGAAGTTTTGAAAACAAACCGCCTTTGCCCGTCTCAATTTCTATCGATTTTGGTTTGGCGATTTCTGCTTTTGGAACCATCACCTCGAGCTGTCCATTTTCAAAATGGGCTTTTATTTTGGTTTCATCAATGTTTTGCGGAAGCTGAAAGGTTCTCTCGAAGCTACCGTAACTTTTCTCAATTCGCTCAAAGCCGTTTTGTTGTTTGCCCCGGCTAGCGCGTTTTCGCTCTCCACTTATTTTCAAGCGACCGTCACTGAAGTCGAGCTTGATGTCTTCGCTTTTAACCCCTGGCAAATCAAAGCTGAACAGATAGCCATCATCAATTTCTTCAATGTCTGTGCTTACTCTCATGGCTGTCGACGACGAATGTTCAAAGCTAGAATTAAGACTTTCATCAAATATTGAGTTCACTTCGTTCATGAAGTCCCAGACGGTTTGTGGTCGTCTTATTAATTGTCTTCTCATTGTTAAGACCTCCTGTTATTGTCTTGTTACAGTTCTAAGCTGTGATCGTTTTTAGTGAAGTCAAGGTAGAGATTTAAAAAAGGAGTTACGATGCTTTTTCGTCAGCTATTCGATCGAGAGTCTTGTACTTACACATATATAGTCGCCGATTCAGAAACTCTTAATGCTGTGATCATTGATCCCGTAGAAGAGCTGTATGAGAGAGATGTTCAAATACTCAAAGAACTCGACCTTCAGCTAAAGTATGTTTTTGAGACACACGTGCATGCAGACCACGTCACTTCAGCCTATAGATTTAAAGACGAGCATGGCGCAAGTGTGATGTTGGGGGCGGGCACGCAGCTAGACTGTGCTGACAAGCTTTTACAAGAAGATGAAATCGTCGAGCTTGACAGTTTGAAAATCAGAACCATATTAACGCCTGGGCACACAAATGGGTGCACTTGCTTTTACGTTGAAGATAGGGTTTTTACCGGTGACACGCTTATGGTACGCGGTTGCGGAAGAACTGATTTTCAAGAGGGCTCAGCTGATACTCTGTTTGACAGTGTTAGAGAAAAATTGTTTGCTTTGCCTGACAGCACTTTGGTGTTTCCGGGGCACGATTATAAGGGGAGAACCTGCTCGTCAGTTGCTGAAGAGAAGGCTCACAATCCACGTTTGAAAATGGACAATTCGCGTGATCAATTTGTGCAGATCATGAACGATTTGAATTTACCTTATCCCAAAAAAATCGATGAGGCTGTGCCTGCAAATAGCAAATGCGGTCGAAGAGCTTGAATCACATTCTTACGTTGTAACTCGAAAGGCCCTCGACATTAGCTTTGACAAACGGAAGGCTGTTTGCTTCGTCTAGGCAATTGCGCAAGTTGTAGCTATTGCCGAAGGGGTCAGTGAATTTAGTGTCAAACTTTCCTGAGGCTTCGATCGCTTCAACAGTGAGCGGTTGTTCAGGGCTTAAGACCTCATTGTGTCGATCTGATTTGAGTCGTACAGCAAACTGACCCGCAAGTGAGCCACAGGCGTTTGTCTCTGCTGAGCTGTTGGTAAGGTCGAGCTGAATCTGATCGGTAATCATCTCGGAGCGGTCTTGCTTCAATTGAACAAAGCGCGAGGTTGTGGAAGCTGCTGTCCAGATGAAGCGAGAGCTAGGCATGGGTTCTGGTGCAAACTCCTTGTTTAAGAATACAAATGTGCCAGAAAGGGTCTGCTCCGCGGTAAGGCTCCAAGTCCCAGACTTGTCTTTGTGACCTCTTGTTAGAGCAAAGGCATTTTGATCAAACACAGTAAACTGCTGCCTCCAGTTGGCAGAACAGTCTTGGGTGCAATCGGTTGCCTCGATCCAGTAACTTGCGGCGGTCGACTCATAATTTTGATTGCGTTGGCTTTTCCAAATTTGTCTGCCGGGTTTTAGCTCAATACTGATAGCTGCCACGTTACCAGAGATTGCATCTTTGTTGGGTTCAGATCTGTAGATTTGAACCACACGGTGCCCCAGTGTTTGCCATGCGCCGGCGCAGTTCTCCCAATGCATTTCGGCACGTAAGACGCTCCGATTGTCGCGGTCGTTTGATTCGACTACCGAGGCAACCTCAGGGCAGCCCATCTGGCCGAGAGCTTGTCTGGGGTCTTCTAGACTCAACCTGAGTATTTCTTCGAGCTCACCAAATCTTGTGAGAGTCATGACTGATGCTGATAAAGCCTCTCTTTGAATTCGTTGCAGTTTGGTGACCTTGCCACCATCACCTTTTCTGCCTGGGCCGCCATCACCGCCAGAAATTGCAGTTCGTGTTTCTCTTCCGCAGCCCAAAATCATAAGAGTGCAGACAGACACCAGTATCAGTCGCTTTGTCATAGAGCTCCTCCTAGGAGCCATATGAATCAAGTAGGCCAATTAGATTGGCGATAGTAGATTCCATGAGATC
>JABSOQ010000026.1 GCA_013216195.1 Bdellovibrionales bacterium | reverse complement strand
TTTCTAAGAACAACCCTAGCGAGGCCTTTTTGATCGCCTCTAAGGCTCTTTTGCAAGTTGAGAATCGGTCACCCTTGGCAGAGAAAATTGCTGAAGATCTGGGTCGGTTTTGGTTTGCAGCGAACGTTAGAAGTAAAAAAGTTAATGCTGGTGATTCTAGCACCGAAAGGCTTAAGACTTACTCTGTTGAGATTGCCTCAGGCGTCTTGAAAGAGTCAGCACGCTCGCATCACAAAGACTTAAAAAAATATAGTGATGCCACATTACATTCTCATGCTTATTGGGGCGATATTTTTTTACAGTTGAAGACAACTGATCCTTGCAAAGCTATCGGCTTCTTGTCGGAACAAGTTGTTAGGGCTGGGGAAGTGGATGCGATTAATAGTCTGAATGAGTGTTTAGCAAAAAACCTTGATTCTGAGAAGCTCATACATAGTCCGAAACACTTCAAAAAACCTTTTTCTCTTGTCGGGCTAAAAGGAGAGCAAAGGGTCAATAAGGTTTTGTACCTTAAGAAAGTCGGCAAAAGAGGCACGGCCTGCCTTGAGAGTAGGGCTGGCTTCTTAGAAGTGTCAGATAACAAATCAAGTCTTGAGTTCGCTGTTGAGACAGTGAAGCTATGTTCAAGACAACAAGTTCTAAAGAGCTTTGAGACCAAGTTTGAAAATAGTGAGTTCCGGAAGTCGTTACATAAGAGTTCAAATGCAGATTTGAGGTCATGGGTCGCGTTAGACTTCTTGAAGCCAGGTATGAGACCACTTTGGACGAGCCTCAAAGAATTTGCAAGCGAGTTCGACAATGGCCCTTTGATGGTTCAATACTTACAGTCAGCTGATTCTGCCGAGCGAAGAGGGCAGGTGCTGTTGAGTTTGCAAGGTTTGTCTCACAGAGCTGACATAGTGGCTGTCGCGCTAGGGGAGGTGTCGGCCCGGCTTAAGCAAAGAAAATACAAACAGGCGCATAGGCTACTTTCAAATCTCTACCCAGTAGGGGCAGAAAAAATGCCCTTTGAGGTTTGGCAGCAGTGGGCCTTGCTGAGCTTATCAGATGGTAGTGGGATTCAGCTCGACAAGGTTCTTCTTGCAGCTAAGGGTCTGAAGCTTGCCAAAAGCGAGAAGCAAAAGAGAAAGGCCTTTGATTACTCTGTTTCGGTAGGGGAATTGACTTTAATCGAAGATAATTGGGCAGAGTACTCATCTGTTCTCGGTTTAGCCTCTGCCTCTGAGGAAAGGTTTTTTCTTTGGGCACTGGGTTTAGAGCAGGTTCGCAGGGCTCGCTTATTCTCTCATGCTGGTGCTCTGTCTCAAGCTTTGGAGAGCTTGGTGCTATATGAAAAGTCTATGAGAGCTTCACTCTCATCGGGTAAGTCCACCAAAGCTATTCCTCGAGACCAAAAGCTGCCGACGGGTTTTGGCAGCTCAGTTGTATTAATGCAAAAAACTGACAGGTTTTTAGAAAAGTATCGTGGTTATAAGGGCTCGGCTTTGGCGCCAATTGCTGGCTACATAAAGCTGTTTGAAACCATCGAGAGGCGAAATCACCTCAAGTTCTTTCATGCTTACTTTGCAGAGTTTTCAAATCAGGCGCTCACATCTTTAAAACAGATCATTGTGTCTGATAGTTCTCTGTCTGATGACGAAAGGTCTGAGATGGTGGCCCAGCTTGAAGGATGGAGGATGAAGCAATGATTGCGAGACATAGGTCGTTATCAATACTGCTATTACTACCCTTGCCTTTTTTCTTTTCGTTGGGCTGTATGGCTGATGACTCAGTATTTGACCTTGGTGGCATAGAAGTCGAGGGTGAGGTTCGCCGCCCCATGGTTCATTTGATCGAGAAAAAGAAATCGAGAAAGCAGTACTACCAAGGTTTGTTGAAGATGGAGTTTGATGCATTCGAGCGATCACTGTTGCAGCGGAGTGCGTCTAATCAGCATGCTAGCGGGGAAAGTAAGAAATGAAGGCCCTTTTGTTGACCGCTCTTAACACTTTTCTAGACACCACACCCAGGCAATGGGGTTTTAAAGCTATCAGGGTTTTTGGCCGTTTGGTGTCGTGCTGCAAGTCGCTGCTTAGTGGTCTTGCGCAGGTTGAGCTGCCAAAGCAAAGGGATCGTTATGTGCTGTATGGTTCAATCTTGGCTCACTCGGCTGTGGCTCTTACACTTATGGCGACAAAAGCCCCAGAGTTGAAGCTAGAAAAACCTCGGTCTACCGAGGCCAGTGTGGAGTTTGTTGCTGTGAGCGAGACAGAATTGAAGCAGGTTTCAAGCCGAGGTCCAGCTCCTAGGCAGGCCACAGAGGTGATTGCTAAACAGAACAACCAAAAGCTTTTGGCGGCCTTAAAGCGAGGGCCAAAAAAGAAAAAGAGTCGAGTAAATGATCTCGGCAGGTCTGATAGCGAAGCTATTAAAAAAGCTTTGGCCGTAAAGAGTGGTAAGGCATCGGGATCATCTACTAAGACCAGTTTGTTTGCGAAAGGTATGGCCGGGTTGCGGATGAACCGTGCGGCGCAGGTAAATGTTACTGCTCCGAAGTCAAATGCGCCAGCAGTGAAGTCGACAGATTTGCTAAAAGTCATAAATAAGCATGATGCCGTCTTTCAAAGCTGCTATGAGAAAGCCCTGTTGGCCGACGAGAAGTTGGCTGGTCAAGCACACTTCGAATTGAAGACTGACCCTGTGGGCTTAGTCAGCCAGTCAAATATTCGCTTCAAAGGCAAAGGCTCTGATCGCAGCCAGTCGATGCTGAAAGGCTGCCTCAGTCAGGTCTCTAGCAAAATCCGATTTGCAAAAGTTGAGAAAGTGATCACTGTAAGGTTCCAGCTACTGATGCTTTAATCTTACGACTTTGGCCTCAGCTCATCAGCAATGGTGTCAATGTTTGCAGGTGTTGCCTTCCATCGATCTTCATTGTCATATTCAAAATGCAATTCAATCGCGAGGTCTGGGTTTGTGATTGTGATCAAGACGGCTTTGAAAGGTGTGTCCTCCGGGGTGTTTCCCTGCGAAAGATTATGTAGGTCGGCATAGGCTAGTCTCAGCGCTTCAAAGTTTTCATCTGGTACAAAAGGTGTCGAACTGTCGCCTTTGTAAGTGTAGCCTGAGAGTTCGAAGCCACCGTCCTCATCAATGTGAGCTACAGTCGAAACGGCATCAAATTCATCTTTGGCAAGTGGCACGTCTTGCAAGATCATGCTTCCAATGGCGTTAATAACTTCGCCCATTTGTTCTTGTTTGTCTTGTTCCATAATTGCCTCCCTAACAAAGTTTGATAGCAAGTCAGTGAATTTAAATCACTTGCTAGTAATCTCACGACTTAAGGATTAAATATATTTAGGTTCAAATCAAGACATTCGCCCATCCAAAGTGCGTGGGCGGTATGATCGAGATAGTCGTCACCTGTAACTGGGTGGGTGAAGACGGTCAGGTCGTCGCGGTTTTTCATAAGATAAGGTACCACTCTGCCGAATTTATTAGCCTCATACAGCACCTGCACGCTCCATCTTGGATGCGGGCCTACGTTCTTTTGCCAAAAACGACCGATCTCGACATCAAACTTTGTCTTCAATCGGTCACAAAGTTCTTCGGCCTGGCTGAGTGTCTCTGACTCAAAGTAAATGTGTGAATGGTAGTGCGTCGTTGTGCCCATGCCTGCTTGCCCCTCTTATATGATTCCAACACATTATGTTGGCAGGTTGCAAACTGACTTTATGTGGCTGGTCATTTTTAGACTCGTGTTATTAAAGTTCTTGGCATGACTGCAGCATCACTTGAACGACCTCAAGTTGATCTATGATCTCCTCGGCTCTTATCAGTCTGTGCTGATTAAGCTCTGAGAATTCCCAGTTCGTGAGGTCACCGTCAGCATCTTTGACCCGTCTGTCAAAGTTTCGGCGAAGACTGTCGAGAGTAAGTTGAGATCTGCTTGATTCAAATACCCTCATGTAGACAAAATCGCTGATCTCGTACTCATGGCATTGATCTGCTCTTCGCTGAGGTCTCTTGCTGCACCAGCTTCTCGCAAAAGGGGTCACTTCGGCAAATGAGAAAGAATCTGGATCAAGTCTTTGAGGGTTTACTCGAAAGCCTGTCGGGGTTTTGCACAGGTCTTGTTTAGCAACCAAGAGAGCTTTGCCTTCTGAGGTGCCTGCAAGGCCTGTAAAGAAAAACCGGACGCCTTGGCTCCTAAGCGAGCGACTGAGGGCCTTGGCCTCTGATTCTTCAAAAGATCTGTGCCAATAAATATAGGGTCTTCTTCCGTGCGGTGTAGCCACTTCTTCGGTTTCAGCCAGTCGGCCTTCGAAATCCCCCATTTCATAACTGCTAGTCGCCTCTAACTGATCGAGTTGACGAAAGAGCCTTCGGGCCGAGAGATGGGTGGCATTAGACTGCAAAGAGACAAAAAAGAGAAGCGGCAACAGTCGCAAGTTGTGGATGGTTTTGGACACTTCAAACTCTCCCGAAGAAGCGGCAATTTACGATGGTCTAGGTTCTATGACCAGTACAGTTGAAAACTTTTTCTGCCGGTCTAGCCTTCTGGCGTTTGGCTATGGGCTGGGCCAGTTTAAGTCTGTAGGATCTGGCACAGGCCTGTTTCTAGACCCTCAATTGCTTTTGCTAATGGAAGGGTTATGATGAAAGCTAGAGTGCTTGAATGCGAGGGGAGAGTGAGTATGGGTTAAAAGATATCGGTCATTGATGAGGTTTACCATTCGCCAAATATATTGGCTTACCCTGGGTTTTCGATGTCTGAAGACAAAGGCAGCCATTGAAGAGTCGATTCTTGAAGGTGCTGATAGTTTGTCTGCTCATGTTTTGTATGATGTGTTTAGATTTCTGTCAGCAAACCAATCTGAAAGCTATTTTGAGAGTGATCTCGAGGCTGATCATGAGGCCGAGGTTCAGCAGCTGTCAAATCAGTCACAAGTTGTGTTCGCCAAAATCATTAACAAGTCAAAAGATGAAGATTACGAAACTTTTTTTGATCTGAACAAAGATGTTTTCATTGAGGTTCTTTAGCTTCGAACAAAAGAGCTTGTGCCAGAGTTGGTAGAGGCCGTTCAGAACCTTTATTTTTTTGATATTACGGATGAGCAAAAGGTCGCTGTGTTTGAATTGTTGAGAAGAGGCGACCATGCTACCGAAGCGGTTGCCACAGATGTCTTGAAGGTTTTAGAAAGACAAGATGCCGAAATTAAGAGTGAGATCAAGAAAGAGGCATTATCGAACTTTTCGATAATTGCTGTAGTAGGATCCTTTGAGACTTTGGTTTTTGCTGCCATTGCGTACAAGGGGTATCAGTTGTTCTTGTCTGAGTTGTCACCCCTCAACTTCTCAGCCAGCTTGTCGGCAGCGCTTATTGTCTATGGGAGTTGTCTTGCTGCCTACATCTCGGTTTTGGCATTAATCTTTGTGACTAGAAAAATAGATTTTCCAGAGAACTTCTGGAGTGGAGTTCAGTTAGTAGGCGTTGTGAGCTTTGTGGTGTTTGTAATTGGCATTCACAAAAGCTACGAAAACGCCACTGATTGGAAGAAATGCCAGGGCAACGTTTTGAGTGTGGATGATGCGCCATTTATGTCGAGTTTGTTCGGTGGTTCTCAGATAGTCTCAGTATTTTGTTCAGTGAATAGTCAAGATTACAGTTTTGAGGTCTTAACCGATGTCAAAGCCGTGCCATCTGACAAGATCAAAAAAATGTCGATACAGGTTCCCGATACAGCTCAGTTTAAGTTTAAGCGTCGATTCAGGCTGGTAATGGAGTAGGGTTTTTTGGTAAGGAAGCAGATATGGTTTGTGTATTCTGCTCGCTGGACTTCGGTACCGATTCCCCGTAAGGCCTTAGGTCTCTGTTGAGAAGTCCCCTGTCTAGCTCTAATGGTGGAGCTCCAAAATTATTTCACTAAACCTAGGAGGGAAACGTGGACGTACCATACAAAAGACATTGGATCTACGAAGTTCAACCCAAAGCTTTAGCAACGGTGCAGGTTCGTTTTGATTTTAGCTCAATCGCTGAATCTGCCTACACGGATCTTTTTGCAAACATGAAGTCTGCTATGGCAAACTACGAAAAGTATCCTCAGTTCAAGTCGACAACCTCTACCCCTAGTTTTCCGGAGGGCGATATAAAAACTCTGGTTGCTGACGCTTTCTCTTCTGCTTTTGTCGATTTAAAGGTCGGATTTGGGAAATCATTTAATGATGATGTCGAGATGGAGCTTATTAGCAGCTTTTCAAATACTAACTGTTTGGGTGCTTTCGAGCTTGATACAGATATAAACGATTGGCCACGAGACCCTTACCAAGTTGACGGAAGTGATAAAATTTTCCTGATGCCAAGAATGCATTGGACTACACGACTACTGGCGAAGGCATAAAGTTCGTTAAACAAGTGATGATCGACTGGACACTTGGCTTATCGTTCTCTGACATGAAAGTCACAAATACTGTTGCTACTGATCACATCTACTTTGTCAGCCCTGTCTTTCCAAAAGATCAATTTGCTGATTAAACCTTCGGGGGTTGGGGCCGGAGATCTTCGGGCCATTTTTGCTAATTGGTGTTTTCATTGGTTGCGGGGGCAGGATTTGAACCTACGACCTTCGGGTTATGAGCCCGACGAGCTACCAGACTGCTCCACCCCGCGACAAGGTGTATCTTTTGCTAGGCCGCTTAAGGTAAAGCTATGGGGCCCTTGGGTCAAGGTCTAAAACCTGAATATTTCTAATAATTTATTCAATAAATTTAGTGCGATGCCGAAGTGGAACCAGCAAATGTCAGTCATTTGAGCAGCATTGGAGTGTCTCGAGGGCTGTTAGGCCCATCGAGATTCGCTTCTCTCCTTTAATTTAGCCAGTTCGGGATACTGAACCCGTTCTTGTTCAAAAAGCTTCGCGCACTGTTTCTGTACTGAGTATTGCCGGTCAAGATAGCGCTTTCCGTACTTTGAGAGTTGTATATGAGATCTCTTTCAACAGTTTTGTACTCGCCGCGGTCTTCGTACTCGTCAACCCAATAGTTCAAGCCACCTTGGTCACCATCTTTGCCGAAGTATCTGCGGTACATACGGTTGACTGTTCAATAAGGCAACAACCAGCTAGGTATCTGAGAGCCTTTATTGTTGTTGTGAATAAACCTGAGTGCTGTTTTCACGTTTTGCTCTCTCAGTGTTCTTCTGTCGGCACCGGAGGCTCCGTTGATAAAGTTGAACTCTAGGTTCACACGGGAGTAATTCGGTAAACGCCCCATCCAGTAGTCAATGCCAGCCTCATCTGGTGTTTTACTGAAGTACTTATCGTAAAGCCCTACGATGAAGTCTCGATTCGCTGAGTATTCGGCATCCATCTCACAGCGACCATTGTTGCGATTCACAACATAGTTCTCTTCGCATCTTAGCCAACCAGGCACCGACCAATTGGCATCATAAAGATGCTTTCGGGCTTTGTCGTCTGCAGTGCTATTAAGCACTGTGTTTCGGTCGGCTGATGAGGTGATACCAAAGATGAAATTGGTCTCCATGCGGGTTCGTTTTAGGCCACGCGTGTCTTCGACCCAGTAAATTAGGCCAGAGTCATTGTTGGTAACGGTTCGGTTAAGATACTTGGTGTAAAGAGTCTTTAAGAAATCCCTTCTAGAAATCGCATCGGCATTAAGTACGCACACGCCATTGTTGTTGCTAACTTTGTCTGGTTCTTGGCACTGCAGCCAAGTCGGAAGGCTTGAGGTTTGCCCCTTGAGAAAGCGTCTTGCTGGTACGGCCTTGTTTTGTACCATGTAGGTGCGGTCTTGATGGGGCGCTTGGTTGATCGCACCTTTGATAATCAAAACCTTAATGTTGACCCAAGGGTTCGTGGCCAATTTCGGCTCCCAAAAGTTAACGGACTCGGTGTCGGCAGGTCTATTGAAGAACTCTTGGTAGATGTTTGATAGGTAGGCGATTCTGTCGAGCCGAGCTTGATTGACAACGCACTCGCCGTTGCTGTTCATGATCAAATCAGACGAATACTGAAGCCATGCAGGTATTGCGAAGTCATTGTCGTTTAAGAACTCGCGTGCCTGATTGCCTGAGTTGCCCGTACGAGCGGTGGTTCGATCAGCCTGAGTTGTGATTCCGTTTATAAAGTCTCGCTCGATTACCAGTGTGGTTTTGCCTCGAGTTTCTTCAACCCACCACACAAGGCCAGAGGCATTGTTGCCAACTGTTCGGTTAAGGTACTTGCTGTAGAGCGACTTGATAAAATCACGACGAGCCGTGGCGTCTGAGTTCAGTACACAGACTCCTTGATTGTTAGCTGCGCGATCCGGGCTCTGGCAATCTAGCCAGTCTGGAATGTTTGAGTTTTTTGAGCGTAAAAAGCGCCTAGCTTCAACAGCCTTGTTTTGCACCATGTAGGTGCGGTCTTGATGAGGCGCTTGGTTGATTGCACCTTTAATGATCAACACTTTAATGTTGCTCCAAGGGTTTGTTGCCAATTGCGGTTCCCAGTAGTTGATAGCCTCAGCATCTGCAGGTCTGTTGAAGAACTCTTGGTAAATATTTGAAAGGTAATCAATGCGGCCTTGTTTTTGTTCTCCAACTTCGCATTCACCTTGAGAATTCATTAGTTCACCAGGTAGGCAGGCTAGCCAGTCGGGGAGAGTGAAGCTGTTACTTGAGAAGAACAACCTTGCCACAGCGTCGGTGCCTTGGTTCTTCATTCTAGCTTTGTCGTTATCAGAGGTGCCCTTTACAAAATCTCTTTCAGCCTCTATAGGTTCAAGCACAGTTAGTTGAGCCTGCCAATACTGAACACCGTCACCATCGGCATCTCGCTTGAAGTACTTTTGGTACCAGGGCCGAACAGCTGCTTTCCGTTCGTTTTCTTTTGCGACAGTAAGCCATTCAGGTAGTTCGAAAGATTGCTCTCGCAAAAATGTGCGTGCTTTTACTGCGTTTTTCCAGGCGAGTGTCGAGCGATCTGAATCTCTTGAGCCGTAGATAATACTCTTCTCGAGCTCTGGGGTACTCATGCTTTTGCCTTCTTCTAGCCAGTAGTCAAGGCCAGCCCCTGCGATGTCTCTTTCGAAATACTTTCGGTAGATGCGGTTGAGAAGATCCTCTGAGACGCCAGTCTCGCCTAGAGTGAGCCATGCCGGAAAACCAAAGTTGTTGTCAGTTAGAAACTGCCTTGCTGCATCGGCAGTGTTTTGAAGAACATGATCTTGGTCTTCAAGGCTTGCGCCAAACAAAATGTCTCTTTCGATTTCGTTATCATTCTCGTTTTCAACCATTTGCTCTAGCCAGTAAAAATAAGCCTGCAGCTGAGGTGGTCGGCCGAAGTACTTGTCATAGACCTCAATTAGAAATTCTCGATCTTTCTTTTCAGCATCACTCATTTTGAAAATAAAGATATTTTCAATGTTGCTGAACTCAGCGAGAACGGCACTGATGCCTGGGCTGCTAAGAATTGCAGTTTTATCAGTGTTGGAGAGGTGAATGATGCAGTAGTCGTCAGCTGTGTTGACGTCACCAGTCCATTCGCCAAAACAAGTGGTTCGGTTCTTGATTGCGTTTAAGCTTTTCAAGTTGAATGTTCGGATGTCGATTCTGTCTATGCCGCCTTCAAACTCCAAAACCGAGTCGAGGCCTGAACCGGGGTTGAACACGTAGACATCTGAGCCCATATGGCCGATCAGAACATCGTTACCCGGGCCACCATGAAGCACGTCAGAGCCATCATTGCCGGCCAGATAGTCTTCTCCAGGCCCGCCGTCTAGAAGATCACTGCCTTCGTTGCCCCAGATTATATCGTCACCGGACCCGCCATGTATACGGTCGTGGCCAAGGTTGCCGGCAAGTCTGTCATTGCCGTCTTCGCCGTATATGAGGTCTGCACCTTTACCGCCAAAGGTGAAGTCATCACCCTCGCCAGCATGTATGTCGTCATTGCCTTCGTTACCCTCGAGCAAATCACTGCCACCACCGCCGTAAAGAATGTCTCGGTTTTCTCCCCCTTGAAGGTAGTCTCTACCATCGCCTCCTGCGAGAAAGTCGTTTCCAGCCCCGCCTCGTAGGTAATCATTGCCATGCTCGCCAAAAAGACGGTCGTCACCTTCGCCGCCACCGACAAAGTCATTGTGGCGACCACCCCTTACGATGTCATCACCAGGCCCGCCTAGTAAAACATCTTCACCCATGTCGCCGTTGAGAGTGTCATTGCCTTCGTTGCCCTCTAGGTGATCACCGTCTTGACCACCATTGATCGTATCGTTGCCACCTTTGCCGAGTATTTTGTCTTTGCCAGGAGTGCCGTTAAAGGTCTCATTGCGCGAAGAGCCTTCGACCCGCTTATCAAAATTGTCTAGCATGAGCGCCTTTGGTGCCCCAACGCAAATTCCTGAAGACACACAGTTCATATTGCCTCTATCAGGTAGCGAGGTAGAGCGAGAGCCTGTCACTTGACCGTTATTGACTTCGCACACCCACAAGCTTGAAGCATCACCCTGGTAGAGGGTGTACTCACCAGTCGGCATGTGCGGGTTTTGCGAAAATAGCTGATCACAGCTGTTTGCTTTTACGTAGATGGCAAATAGAGCTGATTTTGCGTGAAGTGTTCTTGTAAGAGTCACTCTTCGAATATCATTTGAGGGGATCTGGGTTAGTTGTTCTGATATCTCGGCAATGTCAGCAAGCTCTAGGGGCGCATCGAATTTGCTCATGAGGAGGGGTTGGAAGGCGTCCGTTCGAGAGCTACTTGTACTTTCTTGGCCAGGCTGAGCTGTTTGAGATTGAAATCGGCCACAGCTTTGTGTGAGAGCGATAACAGCCAGAAGCGCTACGCACAGACTTGCCCAAGAACTTTTAATCACCGCTATCCCCCCGAACCTTGATGATTAGATTTTGTACCAAATTGATATCTAGTTAACTGCGCTCGTTTAATGCTCGGATTTCTTCGAATCTTTCATCAGTAAAAACTTCAGCAAAATTGTCGACAACTTCGTTCACTTTCGCGCCATAGGCTCTTGCCTCTACAGCCGTGAGTAAGGCCTCACGGTCGCTCATGCCCGGGTTAAGGCTTTGAATCTCTTCGACATGCTGATCAAGGGTTTGAGCGACGGTCTTTGCAGCTTGCTCCATTGGGTGTGAAACATAAAGATCGGCCTGAAATTGGTTGTTTTGGTAGTAGCTAGGAGCAGAGTTGACGTCGTTGATTACCGATGCCATTGCCTCGAGAGCTTGCTCCTCTGCCTCTGTTAAGTTCAAATCTTCTCTCACATTGTTTGCGGCATCAGTGTAGTGCATCGCTGCGACAACGCCGGCGTGATGAAGCTCTTCAATCGCGCCAGAAACTCTTTGCTCGTCGCCGAAGTTAGAAAGAGTGCTTGGCACCATGGCGATGCCTCCAGGTGCGAGATAGCTTCGGTCTTCGGCATTGTTCAAAGGTATAACTGCGCCAACGACTTGATCTTGAATTCCTAAGACTTCATCCATTTTTTGTGCTGGCATTTCAACAATAAAAGAGTGACCTCTGCCAAGGTTAACCGTTGGTGTGTTGCCGTAGCTGAGTATACGATCTGGCAGGTCAGTACCCTGTGGGCCACTAAGACCTACTGCTGAAGGGCCATAGATAGAGGCCTGGTTTGCTAAAGCTGGGTCCATGTAGGCGTTATTCAGTCTATCAATTTGATTGGCGCCTCGACCTGTTTGATTTTGATTGATATCGAGATCGGCATAAGCTTCAGGTGGTAGGCCTGATGTCATAAGGGCCGCCTCAATGTAGCTTGTCGGAAATGGCACTGTGATGGGGTCAGAATAGTTGCCACAGCCTATGCAGTTTACAGAGTCTAGGTATTCGTTAACTCCCCTATAAAATTGCCTCTCAGCTATTTGCTCGGGGGTTTGCCCGGTGAGGTGGGCGTTTCCTGCGGGTTGGCCCATTTCATTTATGCCACTCATAAAGGCCTTACCGGTATGAGACTCTTTCCAGTCTTCTACTGCGTTTGAAACGGCAGTGTGAGTCGCTTGAGCCATTGGTGTTACTACAGCATTCACCTTGTCTATGAACCGCTCGCCTACACCTGTTGTGCGAATCACATCTACAACGGCTCCTACAGTTTGTTTAACACTGTTGACCACATCATCAAAGTCAACTTCAGGAACCGAAGCGTCTGGGTCTCTTTCGGTTTCAGTAATTTCATCACCGTCACCAGGTACAGGGCCTCCCACGTCGTAGATCTCCATTTCAGGGCCTACCACAATTTTAAAGCCACCAGCCTGAATGTACTGAGGCCCGTAAGTTCTTTCATCTTCAACAATTTCTTCACCATTACTTGTTGGTGGAGCGATTCTTAAACCCAGTAACACGTCTTGAGGATCCTTGTGGGGGAGTGGGTCTTCAGGCGTTCCAGCAGTGCCTCGGTAGCTTCCGCCAGAATTTCTGTCATCTTCTTTGTCGCCATTGTTCTCACTCCAGGAGTCAAAGTCGAAGCCTCCAACATCAGAGCCATGGGTGTTTGAGTACTGCTCTGAGTACTCATCAAGAGAAATAGAATAATCAATCGATTGACCTATTGCTCTTGTCTGCTGATGTCTTTCGAATGATTTTTGAGCGCTGCCATTTTCATCAGTTTCAAACCCGATAGAGCCTGGTCCAAATTCGTTTTCTAGGGTGCCAGCGGAAGCTGCAGCTACGATTAAATATGACGCTAGTAAAAAACAAAACCTAAACAGATGCATGAATCCCCCACCACACATTCGAAGCTCTGGTCTGGGGTTTTATTTTGAGACCACTTGTTCGCGATGGTTGATCTGATTTCGATCAGCGCTCGACCCTCAATTCCCCATAACCACACTGTGATTAAGCAAAATCTGTTCCGGGTGGCAACGAGTTAAATGTTTGAATTGAGGAGCCTAAGGGTGTCTAACTGAGCCTAGCTTGCTACAACTTTGACGTACCAAGGTGAGAGATATCAGCCTCGTGGTTCTTGCTGTATCAAAATGAGAATGCGAGGTTTCGCGGGTTAAACTTTGATGCTCCTCTTTAGCTATCGAGTTTCATCGGCTGGCAGAAGGGGAGTGGGCCGGTTTTGTCGATGCCTTTCAAACACCAAATCAATACAAGTGTTGTCTTCAGGTGTGATCTCCATATTCTGTCTAAAGCTTTGGCCTGTCATCAGGGGAGTGAGTTCGTCTGACATGATGTTCATTACAGAGAGCTCTGCATGCTCGTTTGTGAGGTCTAATATGTTTGGGTGGGCGTCGCGGCGCTTTTGAATGTCAGCCGGTGAGCCAAAACTGCGGTCGTCGTGCTGGATTCCTAGCAAATGCAAAATTTCGTGTTGAGTGATAAATGCCAGGTTTGAGTAACTCCTAGCAGAGCCGTCTGGGTTTAAGAAAGGTATAGAGAGATTGCGCTGGTAGTTTGCAAAGCCTTCATCAGGAAAAGCCTGACCAGTGTTAGTCTCTGGGTTTAGCAGTATTCGCATCATGGGTTTTTCGAGAGATTCGGCATCTGTTCCGCAGTAGCCCTGTTGAATTTCAAAACTGAGTGAAGTCTGTGCCGCCATTGACCGAATAGCTTGTCTTACAAGTGTTTCAGTCTCGCGGAATTGAGCAAAGTGATCGCTTTGATCGACGTCTGTAGGTGCGTTTAAGCAAATTGGTATCGGCGAGGTGTTGAGAAAAACAGGGTCAATGGCACTGTTCCACACGCAAGCGAAGCTTTTGGTCGAAAATAAACAACAAAAAAGTGCGACGCTGAGACTCATTATGAGTCTGCTTAGAGCCAGAGCCAGATTTAGATAGCCTGAATGCCCGAGTATGGTTGCTTTAGAGGGGCCACAATTTCTCATATGAGATCTAAGCAGCAACATTAAGGCCACGACCATTCTGGTAGGTGGCGATCAGGCGCATGTTCAGCTTTGGTTGTTGTCGAAGAACTGATCAGGTGGTGATGAATTGTTTAAGGTTGTATTTTTTGAACACAAGGCAGGTTTTTGCTATTGCGAATTGTTGGTTACAAGCCGACGTGAAAATAGAGATGGCTTGGAAGAATGTCGTTGCCTTGAAACAAAAAGAGGGCCTCATTTCTGAGACCCTCTTTCTTTCCCCTAAAGGAGAACACACACAATGAACTTATTTTTGCCAAGAGGTCTTACCTTTCTTGATCCTGTGAACCTCTTCACAGGGACCCCCTCAATGTAACCCCACTTGGCGACCCCAGAAATACTCGTCTTCCCCCAAAGACTTTGTGCTTCTGAGTCCTTCTCGCTTTCCCCAAAACCAGAAGACAAACTCAAATTACAAAGAAATGAGAGAATATGAAAATGATCTTAATTTCGTTGAGCCATAAGACAATTTTATGTCGCCGAGGCTGAAAGTGCCTTCTTTGCCCGCTGAGAGAAGCTGTCCTTATGGATGCGGGTGCTCTTGTTGCCCAATTTGTAGTGGTTTGCACAGTTCTTAGAGCAGGTTTCTTTTTCTGGGCCTAGCTCGAGACACGTGTCACAAACCACTTGTTCGGTGCCGCATTGACGACACTCAATCTTCTTTGTTCCAGGCTGGCCGCAGTGAGGGCACAAGAAGTACTGTTTAGAGGGGTTGAGATTTTGATCAAGCGCAACGCGGTGATCAAACACAAAGCATTCTCCCTCCCACATGCTGTTAGGCTTCTCCGCAAGGTAGTTTATGATGCCACCATTAAGCTGATGAACATTGTTGTAACCAAGCTCTTGCAGCTCGAGAATCGCCTTTTCGCAACGGATTCCGCCTGTGCAGTAAATCAGAATCTTTTTGTCTTTGTCGATGCCACTGTCTTTCATTTTCGCTGTGAATTCTTGAAAGTCATCAATGCGAAAATCTAAGGCCCCCTTGAAAATGCCAATGTCAGTCTCATAGGTGTTGCGAGTGTCTATGCAGACGACATCTTCTTCTTGTAAGGCTTTGTCCCATTCATCGGGCGAGAGATGGTGATTGACTGTCTCTGAAGGCACAAGGTCGGGCCTTCCAAGAGTCACAATTTCAGATTTGATTTTCACTTTGAAGCGAGAAAACGGCAGAAACTCACACTCACTATCTTTAAACCAGATTTTGTCATCGAGTTCGAGACTGACAAGTTGTTTGAGTTTGGTAACAGCTTCTTTGCTTCCTGCCACTGTCGAGTTTATTCCTTCTGAGCCCAATAGAATCAAGCCACATAATGATGCCTCTCTTTCACTCAAGGCTTCAAGTCTGGTCTTGAGGTCTTCGACAAAGCTCTCGCTAAGTGGTTTAAAAAGGTAGAAGGTGCTTACCGTTACGGTTATGTTTTTCTCGCTCATATCAATGAGATACGGCTCTTGCTGTGGCAAGTCAACGTGGATTTATTACAGATCTTGGGCCGTATTGTGACAGGTAAAAAAGAGCGCATTTGCAGTTGGCCTCAAAGGGGATCTGAGAGGAGTTCAGCTTTCAATAGGAAGTCCCTCAATGGCCATAATCTTGAGGGCGTTTGTAGTTGGGCAGGGGCCTGATTGGATCTTGTAGTTGAATACAAGATGGTCAGATTCCACATCATCTCGAAAATGATGGTTTTTAAGAGTAGGGGCCGAGTTTTCAAGCTCAGCCAACTCGAGATCGTGGGTTGAGATTACGCCCATTGCGAGGGGGCTTGCACTCAAGCTCTGAATCACGGCCTTCGAGCCCAGAAAGCGCTCGCGGTTGTTTGTGCCTTTGAAGATCTCGTCGATAAAGAACAGCAGTGCGTCACCGGCCTTGGCTCTTTCAAGGATGTCTTTGACCATGCGGACCTCGGAGTAAAAGTACGAATAGCCTTGATCCAAATTGTCTTTGACTTGCAAGCAGCTCACAACTTTGGCGTGACTGCTAGAGAAGCTTCTGGCGAATACAGGAAAGCCTGCGAGTGCTAAAATTTGATTCACGGCGACGGCTCTCATAAAAGTCGACTTGCCAGACATATTTGAGCCAGTGAGTAGTATTACGGTCTGCTCACTGTCGAGTTTGAATGTGTTGGCTACCACATCTTTTCTTGGAATCATCGGGTGATAGACTTCGTCACCCGCGACCACTCTCTCGTTATGCAGCTCTGGTTTTGTTTCGGTGTGGTAGTGAGAGACGATCACACTTGAGCAAACGACTTCGAGGTGCCTGAGCTCTTTCAGTAGGCTTGAAAAATTGTCTTTGTGGCGCCGTCTCCACTGTTCGGCTAGACCAGTGAAAACAAGTGAGAGAGGCATTAGTCCGTTTACAATTATGTAGGCCAAACCATGCGACTGAATGCTCAAGAAAGACACGCAAAGTTTTAGTCTGCCGATTGAATTTGCAAACGAATCGCCGCGAGAGGTGTAGAGGTCTGCAAAAAAGCCCTTTCGCCTCTCGAGATAAGTCAGAGTCGGTTTAAACCTACCTAGGTAGCGCTCCATCATCTCACTTTGCCGGAAAGAGCCCGAGATTGTTTTTAAGGTCAAGAGTGAGAATAGGGCATAAAGCACAACAGGGAGACTCAAAGGTGCCTTTATCTGACCATAGCCTATCATGAAAAACACAGTGAGGTAGCTTGGGAACAGAACGGCATGGGCTATAAGAGCTAAAGTGTAGCCTGGTTTAGTCAGAGGTTCTTGCATTGTTTTTTCTAGCTCTTCTGAAGAAACGGGCTCATCGCTCTCTCTATGGCCGAGGTGTAAGAACCGCTCACAAGAAAAGAGGCTATTCGACAACAGTTCAGTTTGCCTATGAAATTCAGACAACTGTTTGTCATCAGCTAAGCCAAATATGAGTTGATCTCGCAGTTGAGTTTTGGCCTCAAGGCTGAAGGTCTCATCGATTAGGGCAAAAATTGAGCGCTCACCAAACAGATGCAAGTCAGAGTAGGGATCATCTTTGATGACAAGATCTTGGTGGCTTGAGAATTCGCCCTTGATTTTAGCTTCGGTTCTACGCAGGTAGAGCTGGCGAATCTTTAAAAGGTCTAAAAAATAGGCAAGTCTTCGTGTGCGAATTATCCAAACGATAAAAACGCCTAGTGAAATCAGAAAAGCTGGTCCGGTCATCAAAGAGCTGATTTTCGACATAAAGGCAAACGCAAAGCCAAAACAGATCAGGCCAATAACCAAACGCTGGTTTCGAGAAGCATTTAAGCGGCTACTAAACAAATCAATCTGCTGTTGGTAATTCTTAATACGACGGGCGAGCCTGCTCACATTGTTGGTGTGAAAGCTAGAGTGTGGGTAATTCTCAGAGGCTGACCATGTTGATTCCACTTTTTAGATTATCCAGCGTTAGAGAGAGGTTGTCCAGAGACCACGACCTTTAAGGCACGAAACACATCGCGATTAAAGGGTTGGCCCATGGTGAACTCCATATACATAAGAGCTTCTCTTGGCGATCGAGGCTCAGGGTTGTTAACCCCTGGCATAGTTAAGTAGCAAAACTGATCGGCCACAGCGACCACTTTACCTAAAGGGTGCTGCTTAACGTCTCGGCTTCTTTGAGGATATCCTTGGCCTATTCGATTCTCTTGGTGCTCGTAAACAATAGAGGTGATGTCGTCGGGGACAACCCCTAGGCTTTGTAGCAAGATCATGCCTTTATAGGGGTGAGTCTCATAAATCTGAGTCTCTTCATAGCTCATCTCAGCAAGTGGTTTTTTAAGCAGCTCAGGGGGCAGTGTCTTGAGGCCAATGTCATGCAGAAGGCCTCCAAGAGACAGCTTTTCAAGGGTGACCCGTTTCTCCCAGCCCATCGCTTGACCAATCATGACCGAGATAGCGCTAACAGCTAGGCTGTGGTTCACAAAGGCATCGTTGCTTTGAGAGAAGCTCTCGATGAGCTGAGTAAGCCGATTATGGTTTTCTATTAACCCAAGCGTTGCTTCGGTAATCTGTTTGGCATCATTGAAAATGACTGGACTTGCTCCGACGTGCTCAAGATTTGTAAAAATTGAAGTTGAAGCTGCGCTCAAAATCGTAGACTTCTTGTCGAGGTTCACGGTCGACTTGTCTATAACAAGACCTGCAAGGGTGATGTTTTGTTGGCTGATTCTCGAGTAGGCTTCTTTTTGTACCCAAAGGTAATTCACTTTTTTGTCTTTGTAAGAACCGAGGCGCTCCCTTGAAGCCTTTTGGCCTGCCTTCTGAAGAATCACAAACTTCTTATCGCCTAGCCGAAGATAAAGGTCGGCAGGCACAGAGATGCCCTCAACGAACTCATCGATAGAAATCGGTATCATGGCCTGTGCGTCTTTTTCACTCATCAAAATCTTTTCGGGTTTTAGAGGCTACTGGTTGAGAAAGAGGTCTCAAATTACCGACATTTTCAGGTTAAAAGCCGGCTTTGGTCTAGCCATCAATGATGAACAGAGCTAATGTCTCATCTTTGCGTGATGAGGAGTTCTCTTTTGAAACCATTGGTGGTGAGCAATCTCACAAAAAGATACGGCGATTTTGAGGCTGTCAAAGGTGTTAGCTTCAGTCTAGAGCCAGGAGAGATATTTGGTCTTCTCGGGCCAAATGGTGCCGGCAAAACAAGCATCATCTCGGTGATTGTCACCCTGACCCAGCCGAGTTCTGGTGATGTGGAGGTGTTTGAGCAAAGTGTGTCTGACAACCCTAGAGAAGCTAAGGTTCACACGGGCTTGGTTCCTCAAGAGCTTATCAATCATGGCTATTTTGATGTTGAAGAAGTTTTGAAGTTCTACTCTGGCTACTTTGGTGTAACTGGGAACAAGAGCAGAATCGATTTTTTGTTAGATCGGCTTCAGTTGTGGGAACACAGAAAGAAAAAAGTGAAGCAGCTGAGTGGCGGTATGAAGAGACGGCTGCTGATAGCAAAAGCTCTCGTGCATGAGCCTAAGCTTCTACTGCTCGATGAGCCTACGGCTGGGGTAGATATCGAACTCCGAGAGTCGCTTTGGGAGTTTGTGACTGACTTGAGAAAAGAGGGTCTTACTGTGCTGTTGACGACTCATTACCTAGAGGAGGCCGAACAGCTTTGCGACCGGGTGGCGATTTTGCACCACGGAGAGATGAGAAAGATTGGCCCTACGAAACAGCTAATCGAAGGTCTTACCCAAAGAAACATACTTATTCAGTTAAAGAGCCCATTGAGTCAGTTTCAACATCCCTACTTGATCGACAATAGTGGAGCAGCTTTGCATTTTCGGGTGCCCTCGGGTGTTGGGGCTGGAGACTTGTTGGCTGAGAGCCAGCTTGATCTCTCTAACGTTGTTGACATGAAAATAGAAGAGGGAAGTCTCGAAGAGGCGTTTCGAAGTGTGTTGTCGGGTACGCGGGGAGAGTTGTCGTGATTCGCAAAGAATTAACGTGGACACCTTTCAAAGTCTTGCTTGAAAGAGAGGTCAGGCGGTTTATGAAGGTTTTGATGCAAACCGTGATGACTCCTTTGATAAACTCAACCCTGTACTTGATGATTTTCGGCGTGAGTTTAGGGGCAAGCATTTCAGTTGGTGATTTGTCTTACTTGGCGTTTTTGATTCCAGGTTTAGTCATGATGAACTGCCTCAATAATTCTTATCAAAACAGTTCGAGCTCAATTGTCAGCTCTAAATTTAACGGCGAACTAGAAGATTACCGGGTTTCTCCTCTAAGCCCTCAGCAAATCGTTATGGCTTTCGCAATTGGCGGCCTAGCGAGAGGCTTGATGGTAGGAGGCATCACATTTTGTGTCGGTCAGGTTTTTTATTTCGTCCAGCAGGGTACGGTTCTTGGCTTGGCTAACCCTTTGCATTTGTTATTCTTTTTGGTAATTGGAGGTTTGGCGTTTGCCACCTTGGGCATCACAGTGGCCTTCTGGGCCAAGACTTTTGATCAAATGAGTGCTGTGAGTGCCTTCATCATGTTGCCATTGCTCTATTTGGGTGGGGTATTTTTCTCTATTGAGTCTTTACACCCGTTCTGGAAAGGTCTGGCTCAAATGAACCCGATGTTGTACATGATAAACGGGGTTCGCTACGGCATCTTAGGGGTCAGTGATGTGGCAGTTGAAAAGGCTGCTCTGGTATCGGTGTTGAGCTTCATTGTGTTTTTTGTGCTGGCATTGAGAACTCTAATTAAGGGCTCATTTCAGCGCTGGTAAAAGTTAAAGGAACAGATGAACTATGTTTGATAACTTGCAAGATAAAATGCTCTCGACACTTAAAAAGGTTCGTGGGCAAGGTAAAATCAGCGAAAAGAACATTCAAGATACGATCAAAGAGATTCGTCTTCATTTGCTTGAAGCCGATGTCAATTTCAAGGTCGTGAAACTCTTCATCGACAGAGTGAAAGCGAAAGCTCTTGGCGAAGAAGTCATTGGTCAGCTCTCTGCTGGTCAACAGTTCGTTAAAATTGTTCACGATGAATTGGTTGCTATTTTAGGTGGCCAGGCTGAAGAGCTTAACGTAAGGGGTAAGCCAGGCGTTGTGTTTTTAGTCGGTTTGCAGGGTGTCGGTAAGACCACAACTGCTGCTAAGCTGGCTCTTCATATCAGGCAGAAAATGAAGAAGAAGCCAGGGCTTGTGCCGGCCGACATTTACAGGCCGGCTGCGATTGACCAGTTGAAGACTCTTGCCAAGCAGAATAATTTTCCGGTGTTTCCAACCGAGCCGGGTCAAGAGCCGACTGACATTTTGAACAAAGCCAAGAAATGGGCCGAAGAAGAGATGGTTGAAATCATGATCATCGATACGGCTGGGCGTTTGCAGATTGATGATGCGCTAATGGACGAGCTTGAGGGCATGAAGAAAGCCATGCCGCCTTCTGAGGTTTTGTTGGTGGCAGATGCGATGTTAGGTCAGCAGTCGGTAAATGTGGCTGAGGGCTTTCATAGTCGCTTAGGTTTGACTGGTTTGGTGCTCACCAAGATTGATGGTGATGCACGTGGTGGTGCGGCTCTTAGTATTCGTGAGAGCACAGGTATCCCGATTAAGTTTCTAGGAACAGGAGAAAAAGTTGCCGGCCTTGAGGTCTTTCATCCTGATAGGTTGGCGGGCAGAATACTCGACATGGGAGATGTGCTGTCTCTGGCAGAGAAGGCTCAAGAGGTCATTTCTGAGAAAGAAGCAAAAGCAAGCGCTAAGAAAATTGCGAAGAATGAATTCACGATCGAAGACTTTTTGAAGCAAATACATATGATGAAGAAGCTTGGCGGCATGGAGTCGATCATGAAGATGATTCCTGGCATGAACCAAGCCATGAAAGGCATGAAGGGCATGTCTCCGCCAGATTCTGAGGTCAAAAAGATTGAGGCCATAATTCAATCTATGACCCAGCAAGAGCGTAAAAACCACAAGATCCTGAATGGTTCTAGGCGCTTAAGGATTGCGAACGGTTCGGGCACTGAGGTTCGTGACGTGAACAAGTTCGTTAAACAGTTTGAAGATGCGAAAAAAATGATGTCAAAGATGATGAAAATGGGTCTCGGGCGCGGCGGTATGGGTGGAAACCCCTTTGGCGGCGGCCGTATGCCGTTTTAATCGAGTGTGAGCAGGGCTTAAGAAATTCCTACAAAATTCTTGTTTTTACTGGGGAATTTCGCTATCACTGCATCCTTGTTTGATTGCGTTAAGGAGTGAACAAAGCATGGTAAGAATACGTCTAGCTAGATTCGGTCAAAAGCATGATCCTCGTTACAGAATCACTGTGGCCGACCAACGACGAGCAGCAAAGAAGAAGTTCATTGAAGTTATCGGTCACTTCAACCCATCGGCCCAAGGTAAGGCTGTGAAGTTGAACGTCGACATGGACAAAGTGAATGCTTGGATTGCAAAAGGTGCTCAGCCTACAAAGCGTGTAAAGAGCCTACTTAAGCAGGTAGCTGGTCAGTAAGGGCCCGTTTTTCAGGACCTCAGCCATAAGAAATTGTGGCGGTCTTTGAAGTGTGGCATTCTGGTTACCAGTTAAATGTTGTGTAAGTTGCGTCTGATGCGCGTTATGTGGAGATAGAGAGAGGATATTGCAGATGGATCCGTCAAGCTTAAGAGATTTAGTAGAGTTCATGGCAAAGTCGTTAGTGGATCATCCCGACGAAGTTGATGTGAATGAAGTTATCGGAGAGCAGACAACAGTTGTAGAGTTGAAAGTCTCTAAAGAAGATCTGGGTAAAGTAATCGGTAAGCAAGGCCGTACTGCTAGATCAATGAGAACGATCTTGAATGCAGCTAGCACTAAGCTACAAAAGCGAAGTGTGTTGGAGATTGTCGAATAGTTTTTAAGTTCGACAAACCAGAAGTTCTGTAAAAAGCCTCTTTTAGTAAGAGGCTTTTTTTGTGGCCAGATTTTGAGGTAAAGACAGGTATATGACGAGTATCAATGCAGATGATTATTTTAAGGTCGGCTGGATCAAAGAGGCTCACGGTTTGAAGGGTGAGGTCTATGTGAAGCTGCTTTCGAAGGACCCAGAATGGCTCGGCGATTTAGAAGAGTTTATCTTGAGTCGTGAGGGCGAGGCCGAACTGTACAGCGTAAAGAAGTGGCGGCCACACAAACAGGGTCTGATCGTCTTGATTGAGGGAGTAACGAATCGCAATCAATCAGAAGCGCTCAAAGGCTTTGAGTTTGCTATTCCTAAAGATTTGTTGGTGTCAGATGAAAACGAAGCGCCTTATCTGATCGAATTTATGGGGTTTCAGGTTGTTGATCAGACTCTAGGTCTAATTGGTGAAGTCGTGGGCTTTGTAGACAATGGAGCTCAAGACTTACTTGAGGTTCAGGCCGCAAGTGGCCAGAAGCATCTGATCCCATTTGTAGATGCTTTTTCAGTTGAAGTGAAAAGGTCAGAGAAGCAGATCGAGATGAATCTACCTGAGGGGCTAATTGAGTGAAGTTCCACGTGGTTACCATTTTTCCTGAGTTCTTTGAATCACCAATGAAAGTTGGTGTGGTTGGGCAGGCCATGCAAAAGGGGCTAATCTCACTCAATGCATTTAGTCCCAGGGCCTTCACCGATGACGTCCATCAAACTGTTGATGACAGACCCTTTGGTGGCGGCGATGGAATGGTGATGAAGGTTGATCCCTTGCTGAAATCGGTGAGTTCGATCTCGGGCCGAAAAGGACCTCTTTTGGTGATGTCTCCCGGGGGCAGGCCCTTTGATACGAAGCTGACAAAAGAATTGGCGTTGCAGCCAGATCTCACGATTGTATGTGGTCGTTACGCAGGTATTGATCAGCGTTTTGTCGACATGTCTGGTGCTGTTGAAGTGTCAGTTGGCGACTACGTGGTCTCAGGGGGAGAGCCTGCAGCACTTTGCGTTCTAGATGCCGTAACCAGATTGGTGCCAGGCGTTTTGGGTCACCCTGATAGCGCCGAGCAAGACAGCTTCTTTGAGGGCCTTTTAGAGAGCCCAACCTACACTCGGCCACAGGAGTATCAGGGTAGAAGGGTGCCTGACTTTTTGCTCTCGGGTGACCACTCAAAAATCGAAAATAAAAGATATTGGATGAGTTTGCTTCGCACAGCAGGTATAAGACCAGACCTGTTAACAGAGCAGCATCACTCCGCTCTAACGGAGGCCAAAGATTGGTTAGCCACCTTGTCAGTAGATGAGGTTCGAGGGTTGGGGCTTGAGAATCTGCTAGAACGAAATGAAATTAAGGCAGGAGCTGATGGCTCTTCGCGAGTTCAAGAGAATGGTGACTCATGAAACAAAACGCTACTGAAGGTCGAAGACAGGTCCATCTCGGGTTAGTGCATTGGCCTATACGCGACAAGGCTGGAAGTATCATTTGCACCAATGTGACCAACTTTGATGTGCACGATATCGCAAGGGCCTGTAGAACCTACGGCGTAGAGAAGTATCACATTATCAATCGAGTGCCAGAGCAGCAGATGTTTGTCTCAAGGTTGGTTGAGCATTGGACCTTGGGTTCAGGGGCTAAATACAATCATATGAGAAAAACAGCCTTGGGCATTGTGAACCCCCAATCGACGGTTGAGTCGACTCTTGCCTCTTTTGACAAGCCACCCCTGGTGGTGGCGACCAGTGCTCAGGAGCGCAAAACCATCCCGATGATCAATTTTAAAGACATGAAGGCCGACATTTTCGAGCCGAAAGACGACAGGGATGTGCTTTTGTTGTTTGGCACTGGGTTTGGGTTGGCTGACGAGGTGTACAGCCACTGTGACCTACTTTTAGACCCAATAAAGGGCGATTCTGCCGATGATTACAGGCATTTAAGTGTTCGTTCTGCAGTGAGTATAATTCTTGACCGTTTACTAGGTGCGTGATAACCCTTTTTCTTCGTTTTTGACTGGAGTGAATTATGGCAGAAGCAAAAAACACAGATCTTGTTGCGAGAGTTACAACTGATCGTCATCAAATGAAAAAATTTCCAAAATTCTCTTCTGGAGATACTCTAGCTGTTCACGTGAACATCAAAGAAGGTGAAAAAGAGCGTGTTCAGGTTTTCCAAGGCGTTGTAATCAAAGTGCAAGGCAGCGGAATCGGAAGATCTTTTACAGTCAGAAAAATGTCTAGCGGCATTGGTGTTGAAAGAACTTTTCCGTTCTTCTCACCAGCTCTTTCAAAGATCGAACTTCTCTCTCGCGGTAAAGTGAGAAGAGGACGCTTGTTCTACTTGAGAGCTCTTAGAGGTCGAGCAGCTCGTCTCGAGTCTGAATTGGTTACCGGCGCTGAGCGTTTGGGTGAAGATCCAGTTCCAAAGGCTCCTAAAGAGAGCAAAAAGAAAAAGAAAGCCAAAAAAGCAGAAGCAAAGTCTGCTGAGTAGCATCTAAGAATACGCAACAAAGCTCGCTCAACTTGGCAAAGTCTTCTCAAGATCAATTTGAAGTTTTTGATTGGCAATCTCTAGTGCCCTCGCCCGTTATTGGGGTCGATGAGGTCGGCAGAGGTTGCCTAGCCGGCGACGTCTATGCGGCAGCTTGCATTCTAGATACCAGCCATATTTTCGATCATTACACAGATTCTAAAAAACTGACTCCAAAGCGCAGAGATGTGCTCTGCGAAGAGATTCAGCTGAACCATCAGGTTTGCATTGGTGTGGCCACGGTTGAAGAGATTGATGAGATCAATATATTGAAGGCCTCATTGCTAGCTATGAAGAGGGCTGTTGAAGGGCTCGGCCAAGCTTCTGGTCATGTTATTGTCGATGGAACATTTAAGATCCCTGGGCTTGCGACAAGCTTTTCTCAGACTACGCTGACTAAAGGTGATCTCAGAGCGGCGCCAGTAGCGGCCGCCTCGATTGTGGCCAAAGTGACTCGTGATAAGATGATTTCTGAGCTTGAGGGCATCTACCCAGGCTATGGCTTTGCAAAACATAAAGGCTACAGCACCAAGGTTCATAAAGAGGCGATTGAGAAACTTGGTCCAACACCCGTACATCGCAAGAGCTTTGCCGGAGTTAAAGAGTTTCTTTGAGCTCCAACTTCAGTTTCGTTAGGCTGCCTTTCTTGCAGCTTTTGGCTTTATGTCATTTTTTACTTCTTCAAAGTTTCAAATTCGCCAAGGGTCTTTATCAGATGCCTTTGTTATTGATCATCACAAGCTCGGCCGCATAGCTGAGTTGGCAGTGAGCAATCGCTTTGCCGAAGCTGGTTGGCAGATCTATTTCCGAAACCAGAAGATCGCAGGTGTTGAGGTTGATTTCGTTGCTACGAATGACCGATCAGAATGGGCATTGGTAGAGGTCAAAACGTTGAAAGATCAGGTTTACTCTGGAACGCGCATTACTAAGCGACAAAAACAAAGGCTCTACAGAGTATCAAGATGGCTAAATGCTAGATTCGGTTCATATGGGTCAATCGTGTCAGCATTTTTTAACTCAAGTACTGGGTCTTTAGATTTGTATGATCAAAATGGTGAGGTTTGGCATCTTGAGAGGGGTGAGGGTGAAGACTAAGGTCTTGCTCTCGCCTTGTGAAACATAAGACTTGTGGCTATTAGGGCTCCATGATTGACATCAGGGCAAGGGCTTTTGACAATTAGAGTATGACTCGCTTAACCGGTATTGCTCTCGCCTTTGTTTTCTCATTCTCTGCTATTGCTCAACCTATGGAGGCCTCTGGCCGTGAGTTTGTAATGAGCTGCACATATGGCGTACTGGCAGGCACTCTTGTTGGGGCTGCTACTTTGGCTTTCGAAGAGATGCCGGGAGAGAATTTGAATAAAGTGGCAAGGGGAGCCTCGATTGGCCTTTACTCCGGTATTTTGCTTGGCTTGTATGTGCTTTATGGGGTCGGAGATGATGATCCAGAAGAGTATGACAAGTACATAGAAGAGGGGCTTCCGCCTGAAGAGGGCGCGAAGCTGCTGCAAGAGCGACTAAGAGCTCCTGAGCCTGAATTTCGGGTTGGAGTGGCTCCTGTTTTGGGTGCTGGTGCAATCGATGGGGCTTCTGCAACTCTGACCTGGAATCTGTTCTGATCGCAGAGAGGGCCTTAATGCATACCGACTGCCTTAAGATCTGATCAAAGGGTTTATCTCAAAGTTATCGGTTTGGTCTTTGATTAAATGTCTCCGCCAAAGTTGAAGTTGGCGTCAACGTAGTACATGGCATCCCCGTTAGGGGTGAACACACTTGAAAACATAAGTTGAATGCAGTTGCCAGGTGGCTTGAAAATTGTTGAGTAGCGCCATTGCAAAACTTCAAAAGTGACATTTGAGTAGCTGACCTCTCCAAAAAGGTTGAGGTACTTTGTTGTTAGGCCTACGCCTGGCCGGATGTTCTCTGTTTGAGTGTCTGAAATCACAGAGTTGTCTTCTCTAACTCGAATAAATTTAGAGTAAATGACCTGTAGGTAGTCTCCGCTACTGTTTTGAACTCTTGTGCGCGATGACCAGTTAACTTGCTTTGCGTATGGGTAGTATTGAGCTTGGGTAAAGGTTTCGAAGTTTGCAAACTTCATCTTAATAAGAGCATTAACTGGCAGCCAGGGCTCGGGCTTTTCACGATCGTTTGCTTCGTTGATGTCATAGCTCTGTGTGATTCGAGCGAGTAGGACATTGGTGTATACAGGCTGGCCATACTTCCAAGTCTTGCGAGTGAGTTTGTTGGTAAGTGAATAGGTGAACAAGCTCCTGTCAAAAACCCGGTCGTTGTAATCAAACTGCAAACGGTTCTCGCCGCACACATCTTCGTCTGTAATCGGCTCTAAGCTCTGTGAGAAGGCCTGATCGGTAAAGTCTCCGAAGAACCCGGGTTCAGGCCTTTTGATCCAGGGTATTGTAGACACACTGACTTGAGGCTCGATCTCGTGTTTCAAGCGAGCCCCTTTTTCATTTAAAAGGTCTCCGTAGACTCGGCTAAATTGCATTCTTGCGGCTAAGTCGGTCTGCACGTAACGACGATTGGCGGATGGGGCATAGTTCTCGAGTGACTGGACGTCATCATCAATTTGAAACTGGTAGTGAGTCTCTCGGTAAGTTACCTGAGGGAGAACATCGACGAACTGGCCAAGTTGAAATGGAGCTGAAAAAGTTGGTGCAGCATCAAATCTGTGGCCGGTTCGGATTAAGTCCCATTGTCTTGCGCTGCCATCACCTGGGTTTGGGTTGAAGGAGCCGTCGCGACCTTCTTTTCGTCTAAAGTCAGAGCCATCAGCTTCAATGTCATCGTAGGACAAGCCACTTCTTGTGAAGTTCACGTAGTTGACATCGAGTTTGGCTAAGATGCCTGTGTTGAAAATACGCTGGTTGGTCACGTTGTAGTTGATCTCAGGCAGTCGGTGGACAGAGTCAGTATTAGATGCAAGAGGGTCTTCTTTGAGAAGGTTGATGTTATAAGTGCCCTCAATGCTGGCAAATTGAGTGTCAGTTGTTTTTGTCAGCGACATCGTATTTTCGAGTGAGGGGTCTGTGTTGTTGCCGAGCTGTCTTGGGAAGTCGATAGGGTAGCGTAGATCAGAAACATTCGTTAATTTAACTCGGTGGGTGAGATTGTCAGGCATTTCATAGACGTGAGCGTAGTCGAGGTACCAGCGATCGATTTCTTTATCGACTTTTCTCTCGTTTGGAAACTGACGATCTCGAATGTGCGCAAAATTGAGTTTACCACGGCTTTTTGAATTCAAAACGTAGCGATATTCGAGGTCCGTTTGAAAGCCTCTCTTTTCAAAGTTTCGACCAGTGATGGTTAAATCTTTATTGCGAGAAATTGCCCAGAAGTAAGACATGCCGAGCGTGTTACCACCTCGGGCTGAGGTGTTGTATTGGGGAACTAAGAAGCCACTTTGTCTTTTGCTCTTCAGCGGCACAATGAGCCCAGGAAGGATCAAAACCGGGAACCCGCCGATTCTTAAAATAGGTCTTGAGATCCATGCGTAGCCACCCATCTCGGCTTCAATCTGTTTTCCTGAAAAAGACCAAGCGGCAGGGCAGGTTTTGCAAGCCGTGTACTCAGCCTTTGATGCAATGAATGTGTCTTCACCTGTTTTTTCAATAATTTTACCTTCGAAAACGACTTGGCCAGATTGCACAAAGCTGTTGTAGAAGTAGCCTCTTTCGGTGTCGTAGTTGTACTCGACCCTCGAGGCCTCTGCGTGCAGTTTTGAGTTCTGTATGACGACGTCTCCTTCAGCCACAATGACTTTGTTCGCTAAGTCAACGTCGGCTTTTGCTGCGCTTAAGTAGTTTCCGTTCCAGACCAGTTGAACTTTGCCTGTGAGGCTGGCTCTTTTGTTCTCCATGTCGTACTCGGAGTCATCCGCATTGATAATTAGGCCTGAGAGTTTCTGTTGTGAGTGCGCAGTTTGAGAAGCGAAGGCGAGCATAAGTGTGCAAATGCTTGCAAAACAAAGGGTGCCAAAGTTGAACAATCTGGTAGTTTGCACGAGTCAGAGCCTTATAAAAAACTTCAATAAATATAAGGCCTTGCCGAGCGAAACTTGTCAAGAAAGTGAGCCCTACTGCACTCTGGCATTGAGGCAGGTTTGACAGAGAACAACTACTTGGAGGTCATCACGAATACGCCATCCCAATCTTCAGGAGGGGGAGAGGCGATGAAGTCTTCACTACGCTTTATGTAGAGCTTGCTGCACTCGTCATCGGGTTCGATGCTTAGAGCCTGATTGAAGGTGTCTATAGCCTCTGAGAACTTCATGCTGTGGTAGAGCGCATAGCCCTCAGCAAATTTCTTTACTAAATCTGCCTTTTCTTTAGGCACAGAGCCTTCTCCAACCAATTCATAGATTTTTACTGGTTCGACTTTGCCTTTTACTCTTACCAGGTCGATTTCTCTGCACACAAAATCATCTTTTACGTCCGCATAGGTAAACTCAGAAATGATAATTCGAGTTCCGTACTGTTTGTTGATGCCCTCAAGGCGTGAGCCAAGGTTTACGGCGTCGCCCATTACGGTGTAGCTTCTGACTGTTTCAGAGCCCATGTTGCCAACGCTCATTTCGCCAGTGTTGAGCCCAATACCGATATCGATTAGTGGTAAATTGCGTTTTTCAAGCTCTAGCTGAAGCTCTGAAAGTTTCTCTAGACTTTGAAGTGCACAGCGGCAACCGTGCTTTGCGTGATCTTTGTAGGAGATTGGGGCGCCAAAGAAAGCCATTACTGCGTCGCCCATATACTTGTCGAGTGTGCCTTTGTTTTTAAACACCAATTCAGTCATTGGGGTCAGGTAAAAATTCAAAAGATCACTCAGGGCTCTGGGGTCAAGTTGCTCAGAGATGGTTGTGAACCCTCGAACATCTGAGAAGAAAACGGTCATGTTCATTTTTTTGCCGCCGAGTTCGATGTTTTCAGGGTCTGATAAGATCTCGTCGACAACGGCGGGGGAGACGTATTTCTGAAAAGTCTGTTTGAGCTCCTTTTTGCCCCTCTCCTCAGTGAAGTACTTGTAAAATGTGAGGCTGACGTAAACGCTACCGATCAAGAAGATTGGGAACATAATAGCCAGAACCATACCATTCTGGAAAAAGTAGATTTGATCCACTGTAATGGTGGCAGTCGCTAGTGAGGCCGTAAGCAGAAGGCCTGAAACTGCACCTAACTGGGTGAGCAGTAGACTAAGTACAATGCCCAAACAAAGCAGAAAGATTGGCATTCTTTGCTCTTCGTCTCTCGATACGAAGAGAAAGTCGTTTCTTACGAGGTTGTCGACAATATTAACGTGTGTTTCAGCTCCAGGGAAGTTCTCATCAAAAGGTGTGACTCGCAAATCATAAATTGCTGTTGCGGTGGCTCCAAAGAGAAGGATCTTGTCTTTTAAGAATTCGTTTTTGTTCACAGTGATCTTTTTTTCGACCCACTTGCCTGTTTCTTTATCAAGCTGTCGTTGTTCAATTGGCATCGTCTCTGAGTCGGTGAGCATGTCTGCCATTGAGATGTAGGGAAACATTTTTTGGGGGCCAGCGTAATTGATGATGAGGTTTCCGAAGCGATCTACCGGCAAGGGGTTGAGGCCACTTTTCTCTGTCTCTGAATTCGAGAAGGTGAGTGACTTGACCACTTTGCGGCCCGTTGATGGTTCGTACTCAACCTCGAGCTCGGGGTTCATGTTGCGGGCTACTGAGAAGGCTTTGAGTGCCAGCGCTGGCATAAAGAAGTCTGAGCTTCGTATTAGAAGGCGAGCTCTTCTGATGCTGCCATCGTGATCCTGTAGTGCATTGAAAAAAGCCGTGTGCACAGCCGAGTCAGAAATTTGATCGATATTCATTACCCAGTCGCTCGCAACCGACATGCTCAATTGACGAGACCTATCTAAAAAATAGTCTATCCACTCTTGGTAAGAGGCAAACTCGAGCTCTTCTTGTTCTTTAATTTGAGGCCAAGCATCGGAGATCACCGTAAATAATTCATCGCTCTCAGGGTCTAAAAAGTTAAAGCAGTAGTTTTGTTGTGCGCCAAGAATTTTGTTGTTGATCTCAAGAAATTCTTGAGCGTTTTTTGGTTCTGGGTTGTCTGACCTTATGCTTTCTTCAATTGTGTCAAATTGTTGATTGTAAATCTGAACCAATAGGTCTGGTATCAGAGGTCTCTCTTCTCCCTCTTGTTCTTTTTCAATTGTCCAGATGTCGTCATCTCGCCAAATTGTGGAGGCTCTCGTTCTATCGAAAAGAAGGCCCAGGCAGCGGTCAATATGTGCTGGGGTAGATTGGATCTTCTCTTCGCTTTCGAAAAAAGTACCTACCACGATCTTGCTTTGATTCTGCCTGATGACATCTGCGAAAAGTGAATCGGAGTCTCGTTTAGCAAGCTCGATCTCAAACTTCTGGCGAAGTGAAGGTGAGATCTCAGAGCTGTTGGATACGCTGTTGAAAATTTCACGACCAGCTTGCACTGAGTCTTCGGAGAAAACGGTATCGAGAGCGACCACTTTCGCTCCGTGATTTAAGGCGTTTGCGTAGGCTTGACCAATAACTTCTCTGGGCCATGGCCATCTGCCGACAGTGGCGACTGCTTTTTCGTCGACCGTTAATAGTGCAACATCTTTGCTGCCAGGGCGTGGGCCTCTGGCAAGAAGTCTGAAGTCGATTGACTTTTGATCGATAGTCGAGAGCAGTTGATTGGTTTGAGAAAGCTCAGAGAAGTCTTCATGGTTTTTGTGAAGGTAGTACTGCCAAGACACAAATGACACAGCTAAAGAGACGTAGATGCCGATAGAGAATGGGGCAATCAGGTACTTCAAAAAATCGTTGAGGATCTTCATGGGCATTAACTCACGGTGTGGTTTTGCTCTCAAGCTTAACGTACTCAGTTAATAGAATCTTGCATTCTTTTGTTAGCCAGATGTAAGGCTAGTAGATGTTGAAGGCTCGATGTCTTGCCAGGAAATGTCCAGTTTTGGTCAAGAAAAAGACTGAAGACCTAGGGGGCGCCTTAGCCCTTGTGTAACATATAGAGTAGTAGTGATTTTCAATTTTCTAGAGGAGAGTCAATGCAGGCCAAGATTAAAAAAGAACGAGATGCTTTTGTGATTCATCTGAGCGGTAAGGTTGATTTCGACTCTTCGGAACCTTTTCGCACCACTCTTCTAAATCATGTTAAGGGCAGTAATGTCGTGTTCAATATGCAAGGCCTAGACTTTGTTGGTTCAAATGGCATTACACCTTTTGTTCAAACAATTAAAGATTTGCTTCAGGGCTCTACGGCCTTGGTTCGGTTTTGTCATTTGAGCTCTGAGTTCGTTAGAATCTTCGAAGCAAATGAAGTGGCTTTCGGGTACAATTTTCAAGACGAGGCTTCGGCTGTGAATTCGCTGTATTCGATTCCCGTCCAAACCATGCCAGATTTTCAAGATAAGCCAGGGGCAACCATAGCTCCGTGCCCGGTAGAGGGCATTCAGCGAGCTGTCGTCTCATCTCAACAAATTGCAGCAGACCAGGCGCCTGTGCAGCAGGCTAGGCCTGTCGGGGTTGTTCAGGCGGATCAGCAACCAGTCGCTCAAGAAAGCTACACTGAACCTGCCGCGATAAAAGTTCCCGGCGATCTTCCGCCCGTATCTGAATAAAAGAGCGGTTTGCTTTTCTTTGGCGAAGAAGCTAAAACCTCTACTTTTTAGGAGGTTGGCAAATGGCAAAGGCTTCAGGTGGGTCAAACTATTTCGAAGTGACAACTGATGATGCTCAAGTGCTGAAATGGCTTGTGGGCGTTGAGAATAAGGGCCTGCGCTCTATACTTGTAGTGGTGTTCGGCGTAGTTGGTTTATCAGCCTTGGCTCAGGTGGCGATACCTCTTCCTTGGACTCCTGTGCCGATCACTGGTCAGACCTTTGGTGTGGCACTTATTGGTTTGTTGTGGGGAAGAAAGCACGGGCTTGCTGTTTTCTCAACTTATCTCTCATTGTCTTATCTGGGTTTGCCCGTCTTGGCTTCTGGAGGGTCGGGTCTGGCGATGGGTCCAACCTCTGGTTATCTAATTGGTATGTTTGCAGCCGTTGGTGTCGTTGGGAGTCTCTCCGACTCAGGTTTTGCAAAGGGTTTTGTTAGAAACTTGATTTCGGCCTACGTTGGGTCAATCTTGATATTCAGTTTTGGTTTGATCGCTTTATCATTTTTTGTAAGTGGAGAAGCGCTTCTTGCAGCAGGCCTCTATCCGTTTTTGTTGGGCGACTTGATCAAGAATGTAGCAGCAGCATCGATTGCATCGAGTCTGCAAAAATAAAGACGTCCTGTTGGGCGTCTTAATGCTCTCTTGAAAATCTTTATCAGCTTCAGCAGTCAGTCATTCCTGACTGCACCTCTGCAATAAGACTCTCGATTCTGGCTAAACTCTGGGGATCAACAGTGGCAGATTCAGAATCTGCAGAATCGCTGTTCTTTTTCACCAAGCCGCGAATTTGACTTTCTAGAGACCGAATCAGGTCTGCATTCTTGAGGCGAGCCGTCTCTTGGGCCTCTTTGAGTCTTTTTATGTCTTGTCTGGCCTCATTCAGTGACAGACTTACTTGTTGGTTGAGTTTTTGAAGAGAATTGTTTTTTTCTTTTTCTTGCTCAAGCAAAGAGTTGTTTTTAGACCAAACAACCTGTAGCGACTCCACCTGATTGTTGAGGTCCTCACATCGTGCTTCGGCCTTTGTTAGGGCCTCGTCGAGCTCAGCCTTGTCATTTATCAATTGCTGATTTTCGAAGGTTCTCTCTTTGGCTTCTTCTCTAAAAGTGCGCATTTGAAGTTGGATTTCATGAAGTTGTTTTTCAAAATCTGATTTACTGTCGCTCGATTTTCGTTCAAGAAGTATGATCTTGTTTTCTAGCTGAACCTTTGATTCTTCGATCTCTTGGATGTTCGCGCAGTCGAGTTCAAGTG
>JABSOQ010000258.1 GCA_013216195.1 Bdellovibrionales bacterium | reverse complement strand
TTTGCTACAGTCTCGATGGTCGGGCTTTCTGAAGTTGTGGAATCGAATTTGGTAACGATGTCAGGCATGAACCAGTACCAAAGAGTTTATGCTGGTAACGGAGCAGAGGTCAGTGTTAGTGGCGGTGCCGGATGGCAAGCAGGGTGGGGTGCCGCAAGTGTGACGGGTGGCGACACTCTTCAGCTTAGAATGACTTCTGCATCAGGTTTAGGTGAAGAGAAGACTACGACCATTCGGTTGGCACACAAGAGATTGGAGTGGACCACTCAAACCACAACTGACGTGGATCTGTTTATTGCAGATGCTGCAACTGTTATGGAAGGTGAAACTCTGCAGTTTGTCGTCACCATTTCTGAACCTACAGGCCTTGACCTCGCATTTGACTGGCAAGCCAATGATGACACTGCCGAGAGTGACTACAACCACTATGTAGGGATGACGATTGCTGAGAGAGTGACGATTCTCTCCGGAGACACCGGTGTCACTCTTCAGGTTGTCTCTAATGATGTGAATTATGTTACTGGAGACCTCAGTTTAGAAGTTACCATCACTAACCCTGGTCTTGGGGTCAATGTTGTCGATGGCTTTGCAACCGGAGCGATAGGCAACAACGACACTGTGCCTGCTGATATTGTGTTTTACGGCTACGAGGGTTTTTATCATGTTGTCTCAAGCAATCTGAGAGACTTCTATATGATTCCTCGCCAAACAGGCGTTAACTCTTCGGCTTATTGTCACGGTAAATGGTATCTGCTTGGCAATTCAAGCAACTCTCAAACTACAACTGATTTTGTGACCTTTCAATCGCTCACAATAACACCTGCCACAGGTACCAATGCAGCGATCTGCTATGAAAACCGATTGTTTGTTGTCGACAACCGAGACAGCATAACTTTCACTGATGATGGCGAAACTTGGGTTGCCAGTGTCAACTCTTCTCTAAACACTCAGAGCGCGATGGATCCAATGGCTTTTCACAAAGACAAGATCTATATCGGCGGTGACAATTACGTGATCAAAGTCTCTGATGACTTCGGAGCAACTTTCACGGACGCCATTACAATTTCTGGAGGGGTGGATGATGGTGAATTCCTGTCGGGGATAGTAGCGGCAAACGACACTTTGCTTGCGATTGATGGAGCTGGCTCTCCAGACAGCTTTTTAACGACAGATGAGTTTGCGAGTACAACAGTGATCACTTTTTCAGGTATGGGCACAAGCAATTTTAGGCGACATACTTTTAGAGGAGATCGCTACACTTGGCTGAGAACAGGTAATGGAAGAAACACTGCCTACACCGATGACTTTGCAAACTTTGAAATCACCGATGGCTCAACAGGCTCGAATGATGGGGTGATGACTGATTTGGGCTATGTTGCTTCTGTTCACAAATCACCAGTCATCTTGATCTCTGAAGACCTGAGCGAAACGGTCGCCGTCACGATAACCACGGACTTGGCAGTCGGGCGCGACATTCAGAGAACGAGTTATGGCGGCGAGGTGATTGACCCAGGTCTTTTAGCTTTCAACAATCTGACCGAACAAGCGACTTCTACATTGGTGGAATCAAGCGTTATCACACTTGCTTCAACAATGACCCGCTATCAGAGAGTTTATGCCGGTAATGGAGCCGAAGTCCGAATCGATGGAGATTCATGGCAAACAGGAGATGGCGTAGCTTCAATTACAGGTGGTCAGTCGCTGCAAATTCGAGCTACAACAGCTTCAACCCTTAATACAGATACAAATGTCACAGTATGGGTTGGACCCCAGTCTACGGATTGGACGCTGAGAACTTTGGAGAACCAGATTTTCATTTCTGATGCTGCCGCGCCTGTAAATGAAGGTGGCAATTTGCAGTTTGTCGTGAGTCTAGCTGTTCCTGCCTCTGGGAATGTCAGTTTCAATTACACAACAGTTGATGGGTTGGCAGAGGAGTCTATTCTGGGTTTTCCATCAGAGTCAGACTATGTCGCTCAAAGCGCTGTTCCGGCTCTGATTCTCGATGGCACGTCCTCTGTAACTTTAAGTGTCGCCACCCTAACAGATATCTTTGACGAAGAAGATGAGGACTTAGGCGTCACTCTTTCAGGTCTGTCATCGGCAGTAGAGGTGATAGATGGGTTTGGGGTTGGTACCATTCAAGATGTCAACCCCTCAGTCAGTGGCACGGTTCGCCGTGTGGCTGTCGATGCCAATACTGGCACCTTGTTAGTGACAACTGACGACACCAACTTTTTCTACCTGAACCTGAAAAGGTATTTGAATGTCTATGGTGAGGTGGCTTATTGCGATGGTCGTTGGGTTTTTAATGGCAGTGGGGACTCTAAGATCCTAACAACGACTGATCTGGCCAACTTTACCGAGATCGATTTGAGTGTTCAATACGGCTCTAGCACGGCCACCACTCGCCATGTGGCCTGCTTTGGTGGAGATTGGGTGGCTGGTTCTGACAACAATGTGTTGTTGCACTCAAGTGATGGTGTGAATTGGTTAGTTTCCTCTAACCCGGGCACCTTCATATTCCAAGACGGCTTTGATGAGTATCGTGGTAAAATCTGGGCTGGTGGCCAAAACGGGGAGTTGGCATTTTCAAATGATCGAGGCGCTAGCTTTGTGACTTCGGATGTTTTGACTACGTCTACCGATTACAGATCGGTGATTGGAGTCAATGATAGGCTGCTTGCATTTGGTCCTGCCTCGTCAAGTAATCATCTCTACAGTGAAGATGAGTTTATTAGCTACTCGACCTTCAACATTGCCGGAGCTGATATGTCTCGCAGTGCTTTTGATGTCGTTCATCTTGACGACCGAGTGATCAGTTATTTCGATGGCTCTGAAGAAGACTTCTACTCAGATGATCAAGGCGATAATTGGACGGTCATCAGCACACTTACTGCTGACGATTCACAGCGTGGAGAGTTTGCCGATGGAGAGGTCTGGATCGGTTTAAGCGGCGGTAGAATTGGCAAAACTGCCACAGGTTTAGTGCCTTACACCATCTTAGGTGACTACTCTCAGTCGGGCGGTTCAGGCCCTTCTGTCTACGACATTCAGTATGGTAGCCCAGACTTGGAGCCAGATAATTTTGGCTTTGCAGCGATCAGCTTAGCTGCATTGTCTACAAACGTTGAGTCTGAGGTTATCACCCTTTCTGGATTTACCGTACCTCAGGGTGTCTACGCTGGAAACTCAGCAGAGGCGCGAGTAAACGGTGGTACCTACGAAGACGGCTGGGGTGGTGTGACAGTTGGTCCAGGCGACACTTTGCAGCTTCGTATGCTCTCGTCAGCGAGTCTCGACACACTCAAAACTTCTACAATTAAAATCGCAAATCGCGAGATCGACTGGTCAGTTAGGACCACAGCAACGTCTCTCACGGGTGCCATCACTTTAACCTCTGCAGGAAACGTCGAGACCATTACGGTGGCTGCGGGAGTCACCTCGTATGAGATTGAGCTATGGGGTGCCGCTGGTGGCGGTGGCCCGCTGGGCAGTACAGCTACAGGCT
>JABSOQ010000257.1 GCA_013216195.1 Bdellovibrionales bacterium | reverse complement strand
AAACAACTTCACCCGGGTTCACATCCAGGTCTTGCTTCATCTTCATCATAAAAGACTGCAAAGCAGCTCTGCGAGTCAAAGAGTCAACAGCTTCAGCCTTACCATTTTTTCTAGCCGGTTCACGACTCTTTCTCACGTTAGGGTCTACAACTTCTTGGTGAGAATTACGCGATGAGCTTTGATTCTGACCAACTTGTTTTGGAAGAGCTCTTCTTCTTGGACTCGGATCTAACTTTGAAGATCTCCCACGGTCTGGAGCCCAACTCTTCTTTTCATTTAATTTAGATTGAAATGAATTTTTCTCTTCAGAATTTGAAGAAGCCTTCCGAACATCAGACGTAGCCTGAGATCTCTCATTAGCCTTTGGCTGTTGAGCAATCTGGTTTGTTAATGTCGATGCCATCAATTCCATTTGATGGGGCTCCTCTTCAACTAATTCTTAGGTTTATATCCAGCGAATTTCTCTGAAAGCACTCTAGCTTTAGCTGGCTCAATCATATTAAGTATCTGAGCCGCATTTTTCTTTTTCATTTTAGAAAGCACCTGAATAGCAAGATCTTCATTGATCGTACTAATGATATTGGCCGCCTGGCCTGGTTTCATGTTTGAGTAAAAATCTACTAACTGTGCCACTTTTTCCTCATCCATCTCGACGCGCTCTTGCAAAACTCCAGCAATATCTCGTCGAACACTTTCTAAGTATTCAATGCGGGCTTCTACCTGCTCCCTTTGGTTTTGCAATTCTCTTTCCAACTCTGCCAACTCTTTCTCACGCAGGTCTAGTTCTTCTTTTCGCTTATTCAAGTTCGCAAAATGACTTAGCTTTTCTTCTTTAGTAAGAGCAACTCCTTCATCGGAGCTAGCTTGGTCATCGGTCGAGTCCTGGGATGAATTTGCCTTCTGGTCCCCCTTTTTTGCGGAGGATTTTTCCTGGTCGGCGGCCTGGGCAGACATGAAGAATTCTATGTTTAAGTCGCTGATTGGGTTCCATTCCTCTTCTGCGAACACAACCATGATCGCGGCTAGGACAATAAGTGCCGCCAGACCTAAGAAGTGAAGAACCGGAGCCACGTCACCAAAAATCGGCTTCTTCTTACTTCTTTTCTTCGAGCGCTTTGGCTGCTTTGAATCGAGTCGAAACAAGTGTCTCAGTTCATCTTCGCTATACTCGCTCAAGTCTTTTTTCTTAGCTTTTGCTACAGGAGCCTGAAGTTGAGGGCGTTCCTGTGCAGCTCCCGACTTGGCTTGCTTGGCCTTTTTGAAAAACTCTCCGTATGGATTAGAACCCTTCATTTGTCTGCTCTCCCCGCTCTCATAATCGCAATATCGCCAAAAAACTCTCTCTCTTTTTTCTTACGAGCCTTCTGAAACTCAGCTTTCTGCTTTTCTTTCAGTTTCTCGATCGCTTTTCTCTCTACCATTGCTGATTTCAAAATCTCAAGCTTGTCTTCAGCAATGCGCATCAGTTCGCGAGCCTCTTCTCTTTTTCGATCGATCTTGATCATGCTCCCTTTGATGAAATCATGACCTACCTGCATCGATGAAATCTGACCTACCGCTCTAGTCTTTTGACTTTGGTGCACCATCTCCCTTGTCTTAGAGATGTCATCGTACATCTGTTTTATTGCCATCAAACACTGATCAACTTGAGCTTTAGCTTTCAAATAGTCAGCCTGGGCAAGGTCTTCTTTACGCTGCCTAACATTCAAAACTGACTCAAGCCTGAAGCGAAACTTCACTCGCTACCCCCGCCTGAACCTATGTACTGCAGCATGTGAACGGTTTCTTCCATAGAAGTCGAGTCAGATACATCTTGCTTGAGAAACTGTAACAGCGGCTGATGACTTCTTACTGAAGCATCAATAAGCGGGTTCGACCCCTGCTGATAGGCACCAATGTTAATAAGATCCTCGGCTTCAGAATAGGTAGCAAGCAACTCTCGGCACTGCACCGACGCATGTATGTGCTCAGGAGTGGTTACATTTCTCATAACACGCGAAGCACTCTGCAATACATCAATAGCCGGAAACTGGCCACGTTGGGCTAACTTTCGATCTAATACGATATGCCCGTCAACTATCGAGCGAACGGCATCAGCTATTGGCTCGTCCATATCATCACCTTCAACGAGTACCGTGTAGAGGCCAGTGATACTTCCTTTGCCTTCGAAAGATCCAGCTCTTTCAAGCAGTTTTGGCAACAGCGCAAACACACTAGGTGTGTAGCCCTTGCTAGTAGGCGGTTCACCAAGGTTCAGACCAATCTCTCGCTGAGCCATTGCAAAACGTGTAATTGAATCCATCATAAGAAGCACATTTTTGCCCTGGGCACTGAAATGCTCTGCTACACATGAGGCTACAAAAGCTCCTCGAGTTCGTAAAAGCGCACTCTCATTAGAAGTCACACAAATGATGACCGACTTTTTTAAGCCTTCTTCACCCAAGGTATGTTCGATAAATTCTCTTACCTCGCGGCCACGCTCACCAATCAGCGCAATAACATTAATGTCAGCGGTACTAGACCTGGCCATCATACCCATGAGCATAGATTTACCGACACCAGAACCCGCGAGAATGCCAACTCTTTGCCCTTGACCAACAGTCAAAAACCCGTCGATCGCACGAACTCCAACACTAAGTGGATTGTCGATAGGTGGTCGCTGCATAGGGCTCGGAACATCAGCATAAAGCTCGACTTCCTCATCACAGTCCATTTCACCTTTGCCATCTATAGGTTCACCCATTCCGTTGATAACTCTACCAACAAGCTCATCACCCACCTGAAGCAAAGCCCGCTGCTTAACGAGAATAATCTTCGAGCCAAGGGCCACACCACTCATCTCGCCGAGAGGCATCAATTTCACCTGGCTATCTTCAAAGCCAATCACCTCACACATAAAAGAGTCGCCTGATGCAGGAACAATTTCACATAATGAACCTAAACTCGCTCCTGGCACAAAACCCTTGATCAAAAAGCCACGCACCTCGGTCACTTTACCAATCTCAGTCGTCAAGCTCGATTGAGCCAATGACTTTTCATACCGCTCAAGGTTCAGTGTCATGTCCACTTAAGATTGCCCTCCAGAATCGTCATTACCACCGCCCTCTTCATCATCAGAGCCATCAATAACGTCAGACTTTCTCATTGAGTGCTCGTTAGTCTGGAGCCCCTTCTTCTCTTTGAACTTCGGCAGCCTTGAATTCATAACCTCCCAAGCACGGTCAACACGGTTTTTGACTCTCGCATCGATTGATCCATGATTGGTCTCAACAATGCAGCCGCCCGAGGCGATCTCAGTTGAACTCTCTACTTTGAGTCGATCGAGAAGATCTATTTGATTGTCAGTTTTTTCTCTAAGACTTTCGAGAAAGAATAGATCGTCATCAGACATAGTCACATGAATGGTATCATCAGTTTGGAGCTCATCAGCTACCGTTTTTAGAAGAGTCAGAATTGTCTCTTCTTGCCCTTGAATCTCTTGCATTGCAATTTTTGAAGCCACTGCTGTTGCCAACTTCACGAGAGCCTGCTCATTTTCAATCAG
>JABSOQ010000256.1 GCA_013216195.1 Bdellovibrionales bacterium | reverse complement strand
ATAAGCGTTACATGCACGTTTCAGCCCGTGCAAAGGTGGTTGGAGAGATTACCAACCATGTCGTTCACAGGGGGCAGTGTAAAGCCCGTTATCTTGAAACAGTGACTTTAGATCTCGGTTTTGGTGTGGTGTTACAAAGTCAAAAAGCTGAACTCCGGGATCATGACGGCTGTAAATAGCCAGCATTCATACTTTCCCATTAGCCTCAGTTCAAAAGAGCTGAGGCTCTTTTTTATTTTGTTGGGCCGAGTAGTGAATAGGGCAGTTTTCTGTAATTGGTCTTGTCTGAGTCTTCGAGAAACTCTGCTGTTACCGTTTTGGGGCCATCAAAAACTTCAGGACTGCCCTGTTTGGCTTTAACAAAGAAGTGAACCCAAGCGTCTTGGTTAGAGCCAACCGTCATTGGAAGTGTAGGTGCCACAATCTCAACTGCTGTCGAGGTCTTGAGGCTAATCAGTTTCACGTCTCGGCCTTTGTGGTTGTTAACATGAATACGAAAGTGATTGACGATAACGTTATGACCTTGAGCATTTGTCACCATTTTGTATGGGGCCTCAATAGCTCTTAAAACCTGAATGTTCAGGCTGTCTTTTCTCGAGACAAAGAAAGTGAAGGCGATACACAACAGTGCAATTGCTGCAGAGTAGGCCAGCACTCTGGGGGTAGCAGACTTTGACGGTTGACCTTGCATGGCGGCTTCAGAGGAATAGCGAATCAGGCCCTTAGGTCTACCAAGCTTAGTCATGATATCGTCACAAGCATCAATACAGGCAGTGCAAGCTATGCACTCAAGTTGCAGGCCATTTCTGATATCAACCCCAGTAGGGCAAACTGCAACACACTTGTAGCAGTTCACACAGTCGCCATACTGTTTCTCGCTGCCTTTTTTGGCTTTGCCTCTCGGTTCACCTCGGGCTTCATCGTACATTACGGCTTTTGAATGTTTGTCCATTAGAACAGACTGAAACCTGCCGTATGGGCACATGATGATGCAAAACTGCTCGCGAAACCAGCCAAAGTCAAAAAGCAGAATTGCAGCAAAGCCTTGTACCATCAAAAATAACGACCAATTGTTCAGTGGGCTGCCCAGAGAGATCCAAACCAGTTCATTGGCCCCAACGAAGTAGGCAAAAAAGCTATGTGAAATATGCAAAGAAGCAATTGTGAAAAGTGTCCACTTCGCGATTCTTTTGCCGAGCTTTTCAATGTTCCACTCTTGTTTGGCGAGCTTTCTTTGTTTGGCCGCTGTACCTTAAATCAAGCTCTCGATCTTTCTGTAGATAGCGTCAATAAAAACAGTCTGAGGACAGGCCCAGCCGCACCAGGCTCTGCCAAAAAGAGCTGTCACCAAAGCGATAGCGACAACGGCTGTCATCAATGGAAAAAACAGATAAGGCGTATCATGGGCCCAGAAAGTTAAACCAAAGAACGTAAATCGCCGGTTTGGTAAATCCATTAGAATGGTCTGCTGATTGTTTATGGTGGTCCAGGGGAGAACCATAAAAATGAAGATCAGTACCCAGTAGACCCGAGTGCGCCATGACCTCCAGAAACCATTAACTGAAGCGGGGTAGAGAAACAGTCGTTTGCCCTTTTCATCAAATACCGCCGGTCTCTCAGTTACGATATCCCTGGGGTCGAATACCTGACTCATCTGTTCAGCTCCTGGCAATCAAAAGTGGGGCAGCCTTCGCTGCCCTAAATTACTTAATCAATCAATTCGCCTTGCGGCTCTTTTCCACCTGAAGGGTTAGTGCCCTGAAGGGAGAAGACATAGGCTGCAAGCGCTACTTGGTCTTTTTTAGGAATAATCGCATCCCATGGCGGCATGCCCTTTGTCGGAAAGCCTTTTCGAATAGCAGAGAGCAAGCCGGGGGCTTGGCCCTGCGAGTGAATCCAGTACTTATCAGTAAGATTCGGCCCAATGAGACCTTCACCCATTTGCCCGTGGCAAGCTGCGCACTTTGCTTTGTAATGCTCCTCACCCGTTTTCATGGCAGAGGTGTCTGCAATGAAGCCAGCCAGGTCGATTTCGGTTTCGCCACTTGGTTTAGAGGCCTCAGCAGCCGCGACTTTCTTTTGTTTATCTTTAATCTTGGCCATCGCCATTTCGAGCTGTTGAGCTTGGCTTGGGCCATCTAATACTTCGTAGTAACCATAGTAGCCGATAGCGAATACGATGGTGATGTAAAATGTGGCTAGCCACCCACCTGGTAGAGGGTTGTTGAGCTCTTGAATGCCATCGTAGCTATGACCCTCGATAACTTGGTCTTTTTCGTTACTCATCTGTCATATCTCCTGTGATGGGTTCGTCTGTCAGAGGAATTCGGCTCGCAAGTTCAAACTTCTTCTTGTTTGCTTTGTGGAAGGTCCAATACAGGATTCCACAAAACGAAAAGAAAAAGAGTAAGAACGCAAACAGTATAAGATCAGGGTGGCCAAACAGGCTCAGGGCTTTTTCATTGCACCCTCGCCTGTGGTTCAGCTGTCTTAGTGTCTTCAACCTGCAAGTCAGTTTCATCAGACTCTTCTACTCTCATGTTTGGAACCTCAGGTTTTTTTACCTTTTGACCTAATGACTGTAGGTAGCCAATTAGAGCGACAATCTCAAGCTGCTCAAGGTTCTGCGCTTGAACACCGGCCTCTCGAAGAGATTCAGCGATTGCTTTGGCTTGATTTTCGGCGTTCACATCTACTTTTGCCACGGTTTCATCAGAATACGGGACTCCAAGCATCTTCATCACAGACAGCTTTCGTCTGAGTGAGTAAAAGTCAGTCTTCTTCTCTGCCAGCCATGGGTAGTTTGGCATTATAGACTGTTGAATTACGTCTCGTGGGTTGAGCATGTGACGGTAGTGCCACAGGTCTGGGTATTTACCACCTAACCGCGCTAAGTCTGGTCCTGTACGTTTTGAACCAAACTGAAATGGGCGATTGTAGATAGACTCTGAAATTTCAGATGCTGGCCCAAATCTCATCACATCGAACGATAGCTTTCGAATCATTTGAGAATGGCAAGTGTAGCAGCCTTCTCTGATGTAGATATCACGACCCGCCAACTCCAGCGGAGTGTAGGGCTCCACCTTTGTGTCTGCATCGACATAGTCGTGCATCTTAATCGTTGGAAGCAACTCGATCACTGAGCCAATGGCAATTGCAACAAAAGCCAAGATGCTGAAAGTTAAAGCTAGACCCTCAAGCTTGCGGTGACCTTTCTCCGGAGCATCGTGCCTGGCAGCAATAGGGTCTGCCTCAGGAGTTTCTACCAAGCCTTCACTTTGAGCGATGGTTTTGTACATATTGTAGACCATCACTACAGCACCAATGATGAACAGAAAGCCACCAAAAGCCCGCACCCAGTAGAGCGGTACAATTCGAGTCACAGTTTCTACGAAGTCAGGGTATACAAGCTGGCCATTTGCATTTACGGCCATCCACATCATACCTTGCGTGATGCCTGCCGCCCACATTGAGACGTAGTAGATCAAGATACCAGCTAGGGCCACCCAGAAGTGCAGAGTTGCAAGTCTTTGGCTATAAAGCTTGGTGTTAAACAGTTCAGGTAGCAGGTAGTAGATCATACCGAAGGTCATCATGCCGTTCCAACCA
>JABSOQ010000255.1 GCA_013216195.1 Bdellovibrionales bacterium | reverse complement strand
GGCCTCTCTCGAAATGCGCCCTGCCGTAAGCCGACTCTCTAATTTAGACAAAAGGTTCAGCATCGCATCGGCAATTTGCTAGTTGCTGAGCCAGAGGAGCTTGTATTTGATCGCTACATGTCGACTTATGCCGGCATGCAGGTTGAGTACGCCGCTCAAGAAATCGCAGAGATGCTAGAGGCACGAAGAGGCAATGTCGCGATTGGCTCGCAGTACGATTTACTCTTCGATGTTCCTACCCTTTCGATAGACACCCCTAACGACCCAGTAATTGATGATCAAATCAACATCAACTTAATGAGCGAACTACGAAACGGTCAGAGCTTGGTTTTACCTGTTGAAGGAGAAGTTGAGCATAAGAGGGTGGCTAGTCCAGTCGATGAGGGCAACCCTCGAGGCGATTGGGTTTTCGAACAAACCGGCGCATTTCTTCTCAACCCCGCCGAGCAAAGGTAAAACCTATCTAATGAGCTCTATTGCAGTTGTTCGCAAGACGGACACAACCCCTTCAAAGTTACCGATTTAAGGAGTTCAAGACCTGAGGTGTTTGCCTTTAGCCCATTGACAAACTCACACACTCCTGGCGCGTGTGCCTCAAGCTCGCTTGAATCACCGCAAGATTCACAAACTGAAACAACATGAACATGGTTATCAGAATGCTTATGATCATGACCGCAAAGCGCAAATTTACCTGACATCACTTCATGAACGAGACCAAGTTTTTGAAACAGTTCAAGATTACGATAGACCGATACCAAATCAACAGAGGCTTTTGAGTCTAGAGCTGCAAAAACATCTTTTGCAGACTGAGCTTTCGAGGAGGCTTGAAGTGCTGTAAAAACCTGCCTTCTGGCATCGGTGCAACGCAAACCTTCTTGTTTCAATTTTTGCTCAAGTTGCTTCATCTGAACCTTCTCTTTCAAAGTTCTTCTTTATAGCCGAACAAGTTTTGTAGCCTAACCAGTTGATCTGATTCTCACCAACAAACAAAGCCGACTGCGGAGTCAAGGGTTCAAGAAAACCATATCGCTTTAAACCTTCGCGCGAAACCTGAAAGGCCTTGCCAACTACACCCATTCTAATGGCCTCTTCACGTACCTTGGCATCGCCAAAACCGAAACTTACGTACCTGATAGTAACCGTGTCTTTGAGGCAACTCAGGTCTCTCGCTTGCTGCCTGCAACTCAAACAATCAGGCTGAAAAAAAACAAAAAGCTCGGCACCATTTTCAGTTTTTCGATCCCAGCTCAGTATCTTGTTTGAGGCTAGGGGCTTGAGTTTCACCGGCTTAGATAATGCGGCAATTGGCAAAATGACGCATATAGACAACACACCTATCTGGGCCAGTTTGTTGCGAAAAATACTCATTGATCTACCTCTAGCTTGCTATTGCAAAACTGTTGAAATAAGAGACATATTCTAAATGCAAATAATTTGCAATAAGAACTGGCTTAACAAATCTAATATTAAAGAGGGACGACCATGAAAAACTGGCTTTTAATTTTACTTGTGCTTGGCCTTGCCAACACGGCATGTGCTGAAAACCCTAGCCCGATCGTAGGTGAGAGAGATTTCTCTGACGACCGCGCTAGCCTAGATGGAGATGAGCCTGAAGAGGAAATCGAGCTGCCCGCTGTTAAATATGTCGGCGTAAAAACATCTAGTGGCGAATGCTCAATGTATGTTTCTGTTGCTGAGTTCGAAGAAGAAGATGGCAGCCATCATCATGAAATTCTAATGAAACCGATTCTAACGACCTCTGATGGCCACACAGCTGGCGGTGGTACTGGTGAGTTTTACAACTTCAGACTTAGCGACAACAGCTACCACGGTACCGATGAAGTTGTCGATGGAGCCTCGCCATCATTAACATCATTGGCGTTTAACAAAGACATCGAGAACCCTGACCCAAACAATCTCGATGCCTATGAAGATGAAAGATCTCTCGTACACCTTTTGCGCATGGATTACGGAGGAGTTAGTGCTTCTGAGCTCGAAGAGACTCTTGAAGCCGTTGTTGCATCAGAGACTATCACAGCTGATCAACTGGCAACTTTGAACACTGTATTTCAGTTCTTCTCACGCCTCAAACACGGCGATCACTACCACGGCATTACTTGTGTTCGCATGACTCCTCAACCTGAAGTTGAAGTGACTACGTTTGATTTGGGTGGACACGATCATGACCACGACGACGGTCACGATGACGGCGACGGTCACGGCCATGAACACCATAACGAATAAGAAATAGACTGATTTAAAATGATTCTGCGAGCTTTTCTCGTAATTTTAATGGCTGCTGGGCCGACCTTGTTGGCTCAACAGTATGAGATGTCAAATTTAACTGTGAAGGGCCGAAAAGATAACGGCCCTCTGGTTCAAGGCTCGACCTTCAAATCTGAACAAGTAGACCAAAAGAAGTTTTCAGATCCGACTAGGCAGTCAATTGCTGATCTCGTGCGCGACCAAGTGGGTGTCGACGCTCAAACCTATTGCGCCAACTGCGGAGCCAAAAGGCTTACAATAAATGGTTTAAGAGGCGAGCACACTTCAATATTGGTCGATGGGGTGCCTCTGCATTCGGCGGTATCAAGCTTTTACGGAGTCGACACGATACCACTGCTTGGCGTTCAAGAGGTGCAAGTGATGAGAGGCGCCGGAGCCTCTCTTACTAACCCCGAGGCAATCGGCGGAACTCTCAATATTGTGACAGTCGACCCTCTGCAAGCCCCGAGCAAATATTCAACTTCGCTTGGCGTAGACGATCGCTTCCACGGCAAGAGTCAGAACCATTCAGCTATTTGGGTTACCCAAGATGAATCTGGCCGAACTGGCCATGCTATTGGCGGTCAGTTTACTCGATCTGAGACCTGGGATGTCGATCACAACAATGTCGCCGAATCACCTCAACGGCAAAACGTCAGTGTCTTTCTTAAAAACAGACACCTGATCGGCGAGAAAAGTGATATTTCAACTCGGTTATCTTACGCAGAGCTCGAAATCCTCGGCGGTTTTTGGCGTCCAACAAAACCAAATGGAGTGAGAGAAACACCTGCCGGACAAAATGATTTCGAAAGCCCCGATGGCGACGTCGATTCTGACTACATCGGAGACCCAGACCGTATTACTGACTGGATCAACCTTAAACGCTATGAAGCTGCAGCTACCGGAACACTTTTTCTATCAGAACAGCTAACCGCTGAAATGAAGTTTGGCTACGCTAGACAAGAGCAGCGGGCAATTTACCAACATGGCTTTGATTATCGCAATGTCGACAATATGATCGTCGGAGATGCACACCTTCATTGGGCGCCAGACTCTCAGAATATTTTTAAAGGTGGCCTGTTCTTGAAAGATCAGCGCCTTCGTTCTGCTTCAGAAATTTTATTCGAAGAAGACGGTCTACCAAAAGACAATTTTAACTTCGCGTCCTACGCAGCTTATGGCCAATGGACATGGTTCGCCTCAGATTCTGTAGAGTTTGATTTTGCGGTCCGAGCCGATCAAATCTCGGTCGACTGGATCGACAACCAACTCGACAACCAAATCAACGAAACTGTTTTGGCTCCCAGGTTTCAGTACATGCAGAATTTCACTGAGCACCTGACTCAAAGAATCTCCT
>JABSOQ010000254.1 GCA_013216195.1 Bdellovibrionales bacterium | reverse complement strand
GCAAGCCATCTGTCTCAATGGTCATCGGATTGCCATCAACATCAAGACCCTCAATTTTGATCCAATCAAAGCGTTCTACAGTTTCAAAATAGGAGGGCACGCTCAAGCAACCTTCGTCATAGCTAGTTTTGCCGCGCTTTTCGACAATTACTGGATTGAAAATCGAAACGGGCTGATCTACCGCCTGCTCTAGCTCAGTCATCTCTGAATTTTCATAGCGCCCCTCTTCGTCTTTGGGGCGGGTGTCGGCTACTAAAAAACGAATCTGCCGATTCACTTGGGCAGCAGCCAGACCAATACCCTTGTGATGGTACATGGTCTCGAGCATATTTTGGGCGAATTCTTTCATCTCAGCGGTGACTTCTTCAACTGGCTGACACATTTTACGCAAACGCGGATCTGGAAACTTCAAAACCTCTAACAAAGCCACAATGACTCCTTTTGTCAAAAACCATCACTAGTCACGAATTTGAACGAGGTTTTACCTTATAATGGTGGGGTTTGAAAAGCTCTACTACGGGGGGATTTAAAGCTAATTTGGCGAAACTTGGGCCCTCGGCTATTTGTTTAGCCTGAGCAGCAAATAAACAGAGCCTGCCATGGTTAAAAAGTTGGCAGACCAGGCCGCTAAAAAAGGTGGAATGGCGCCATATTTACCTAACGTGAGAGACGAGCTGTAGAGAGCCCAGTAGAAGAAAGCCAGCCCGATGCACATTCCAATATTCAAAAACAAACCGCCAGACCGAGTTTTTGACACACTAAAAGGTATGCCCATTACTGCCATAACTAGGGTCGCAAAAGTGAAGCCAAACTTGGCATGATAATCGACCTCATAACGAACCGTATCGAGACCCGCGTCTTTGTTTCGCTTAATAAACTTCTCAAGCTCACTAAGACTCATAATATCTGCGGCCTTAGAGGAACTCTTCAACTCACCAAGCTCTTCTTTCATTGGGATAACTTTGCTCTCAAAAGTCTGCGTGAGAGGAAAACTCTCCTCTTTGACAAACAAGGTGACTAAGCCATTCAACAGATTCCACTTGTCTCCCTCAATTTTCATAGATGATGCTGAGATCATCTGCATGAGCTCCCACTGATCGTCAAAGTAGTACAGGGTCAAACCTTGAGCTGTGGCCTTCTCAGGGTTGAGGGTTTTGATGTTAAAAATGACATTGTCAGAGCGGTACCAAATCTTATCTGTCGTCACCGCCGAATAGAGGCCCGGTTTCTTTTTGATCTCGACGTATTCAACGTAGTTCTTTTTCTGCTCGAACCTCGGCAGAACACGATCTCCCAGCCAAAAGCTAAAAGCGCTCAGCAATGAAACCAACACAAGCATCGGGGCGCTCACTCTAGCCAAGCTCATGCCCGAACTGAAAAGCGCTGTTAGCTCATTTGACCTGTTGAGCTGAGAGAGGGTAAACACAACGGCCATAAGACAAGCAACTGGCAGCATTTGATAAAGTATAGTCGGCAGTAGGTAGCCATAATATTTTGCCAAACTCGAAAAAGCGACGTCTGTGAATTGTGAAGCAAAGCTCAAAAAGTCGACAGCCAGAAAAAGTGTCGTAAAGGTCAGCAGGCCACTTACCGCAAATAAGAGAAACAACTTCGCAATGTAACGATCGATGATCAAAAACATACAGTTTGTGAGTGTAATGCATTGGCAGCGGCCTGTCTCGGCAAATTCAAATGCCTAAAATTTTATTTATTGACTGGATTCTTCAAAGATCGTTAGATCGGGTATGGCTTTACGCGTCTTATTGGCAGATGAATCATCGACCATCAAAAAAGTTTTCCAATTGGCTCTGCAAGATTTTGCGGTTGAAGTTCAGACCGTGAACCTTGGGGTTGATGTGGCAAGTGTGGCTCAATCATTTAGGCCCGACATTTTGTTTGCAGATGTCTTACTGCAGAAAAAAAGTGGCTACGAAGTGAGTGCTGAATTGAAAGCTGACCCTGACTTGTCTCAGATCCCCATTGTTCTGATGTGGAGCAGCTTCATGGACATCGATGAAGACAGAATGCAAGCTTCTCAAGCCAATGACCGACTTGAAAAGCCTTTTGACGTGAAAACACTAAGAAAACTCGTTGAAGCTTATGTGCCGAGAACACGCGATCAAAAACTCTCAGGCTACTTGAGCTTCCCAAAATTGCCAGAGTTTGACGAGCCCAAGCAAACTTACAACCCCGATGACCTGGCGACACAAAATCAAAACACTCCGCCTCCACCACCCCCACAACCTGCCGGGGCAGGCATGGAGATGGCCTCTGATCATATGGTCGAAGCCCAGCCGGCACAGACAGGTGCAGAAGAAGACAAAGACTGGAACATGGAAACTTTTGACCCTCCAGAGATGCCTTCATCTGATGAGTTTGAGACCGTTGATCTCAAAGCTCCCCAAGAAGAGCAGCCAGCAGAGCCTTCGCTTGAATCATTATCTGCAGATTCTGACCGAGATCTTATTGCCGACTCTAAAGAAGATGATCAGATGTGGGAAGAGCACGATATTCAAAAATACAAAGTTGATGAGCCCGTGGCAGCCGACCCAACCGATCGAGGTCTAATAGAAGACCCCGACCCTAGTGTCGACTACTTTGTCTCCGATGAGAGTGTCGACACGCAATCTATCATGCAAGAGAACTCCTCTGGAGCGATGGAAGAGGGCTTTGAATTTGATCTTGAGGCCATTAACACTTCGGTTGAGGCCGCTCTCCCCAAAAATATCGAGAGCGATGAAGCTGTTTTAGACGAGCTGCAAAGTCAGCCTCTGAATCAGGATGATGTGCCCGCTGGTCAGCAACGGGGCAAAACTGTGGTCTTAAATTTCGATTTTGAGTCAGGCACGTCGACAAATAGTCAGGTGATTGGCCCAGAAGGCACAACCCTGAAACAGCTCACCGCTGATTTGAATGAGGCTGCTATACAGAAAGTCATTCAAGAACAGGCCCGAGAGATTATCGAGAATGCCGTCTGGAAAATGCTTCCCGATCTCGCGACTCAAATTATTGAGCGTGAATTGAAAAAGCTGATTGAAGAGAATGATCAGAACCTACAAAGCCCCTAGAGCTAAAATATGACTGTATTAGACTTGATTGAACTGGCTTACAAAGAAGACATTCCCTCAGGTGATATCACAACAGAGAGCCTAAACCTGACCGGCAAAGTCTCCTCTGCCAAGCTAATTGCAAAACAAGATTTGGTGTTATCTGGGTCTGAATTGTTCTCTCAATGCTTTCTGCACATGGACAAGCAGGCGAAAATCAAATGGTTCTTTCAAGACTCTAATATCGTTTTAAAAGGCCAAACTGTCGCAGCCATAAGGGCCAGCAACCTTCAAATGCTCAAAGCTGAGAGAGTCGCCTTGAACTTTCTGGGGCACCTCTCTGGGATCGCGACGATCACAAAGTATTTCGTTAAGGCCACTGAAGGCACCAGCTGCAAGATTCTGGATACCCGCAAAACAACCCCCTTGTACCGAGACCTAGAAAAAAAGGCCGTACGAGATGGCGGTGGCGTCAATCACCGCATGAATCTTAGTGATCAAATCATGTTGAAAGAGAACCACATCGATCTAGCTGGTGGCTTAGACAAAGCTGTTGAATTGGCAAAGCAACAAAGCCCT
>JABSOQ010000253.1 GCA_013216195.1 Bdellovibrionales bacterium | reverse complement strand
GCCTCAGAAGAATCGGCAGGTTTAATCTTGTCTAGCAAAGAAAGCTCAGAGCAAAACTCTGAGCTTTGAGCAATCAGACAGATTAACAAGTCACATTTTGGGCTGCCGCCCTTGGGCAGCCGATGTGAAATCTGGTTTTTTTCACACACAATCGAATAACAGAGGGCATTATAACTCAAGTTATGGTCCGTATTTCGAGACAAATGTCATTCAGGGCTCGATACTTTCTCGCAGTTTCACGAGGAGGATATCCCTATGAAAATGCTCATTACTTTAATTATGCTTATCAGTGTTGGAGCTGTTTTTTCAGGCTGTAGCTCACGATCAGTTTTACCTGACAAAGACGAAATCAAAGTCACTAGAGAAGAACCTGACAAAGACGACAAATGTAAGGCCCTCGGCAAAATTACTGGTACCTCTGGTTCTGTAAAAGGTACGAGAGAGCAGGCCCTTGAAGACTTGAAGCAAACTGCTGCAAATAAAGGTGCAAACTACCTTGTTGTTAAACAGTATTCACCACAAGGTACTTCGGTTACCGGAATGGCCTACGAGTGTCCATGATCCTTTTTTGGCTGATGAACCCGATCAACGACATCAGCACTCAACAACCACCTGTTAAATTCGAGGCCGTTTCTGAAATGGAGCAGGCCTCGAAAAATGAATACGATGAAAGTTTTGTAAAGATACAGACCAAGCTGTACCCAGACATGCGACCCTTGTTCACGCCAGGGCCTCGTGACTTTGCCTTTAAGGCTGCACTTGAGGTTGCTAAAAAACAAGACAACTGGAAGTTACATCTCATCGATGACGAGAACTTTATCATCCAGGGCACTGACACTACCGCTTTGATGAAGTACACAGACGACTTTGTTGTAAGAGTAGAAGAGGGCGATAAAGGTGGTTCACTAGTTCAGATGCGTTCAAAATCAAGAGTCGGCAAAAGCGATCTGGGCAAAAATGCAGACCGCATAAATGACTTTTTAGATGAAGTGAAAAAGCAATTAGACAAGCAGTAAGCTTTTGTTAGCTACCCAGAAACGATCTGCAACTCTGCAAAACCTGCATTGGTATTTCATGCCCTCCGCGAAACTCTTCGAAGCGAACATTCGAGCCCATTTCTAAAAGGCTATCTCGCAAAACCTCAGCTCCAGACATTGGCAAAACCTCATCAAAGGTTCCGTGGCTTTGAAAAACTTCGGCACCCTCGAACTGTGAACGACATGGCTCAAGCCCCTGCTTATCGACGATAGAGCCAGAAAATATCAACAGCTTTTTCAGTGGCCCAGGTAGCTTGCGTTGTAGCTCTATGCACATCATCGAGCCTTGTGAGAAACCGCCCAGTAGATCTTGTGCTGGGTTGAAATCGATGGCTTTTAGAAACTTCATGCAACGGTCAACGGCTTCATCGATACCCGCTGGCCTGAGGTGAGCGTACTTCAGACCACCATTTTGCTCGATGGCCTGCTGAGCCGCCACTGCGTCTATAGGAAACCAGGCATAGCCTGCCATAAGCATCTGCTGCGAGATATCAAGATGCCCCTGCGGAAACACCCAACTGAAACTTTGTTTCGGGTCAAGAACTTGCCCCAAATCAAACAGATCAAAAGCACTCGCACCGTAGCCGTGCATAATTACTATCTTGGGAGCACTTGAATCAGTAGCTCCCCACCTAAGGCAGTCAAGGCCGCCAACATTTTCGAGCTGGTTTCTTTCAAACATAAATTCATGTATAGTCGCTTCGGCTGAGCAATTCAATAGAGCCTTTATTGATGGGGGAGATATGCCAAAGAAAAATAAAATCATGCTTTTGGGTTCTGGCGAACTCGGCAAAGAGTTAGTTATCTCGGCAAAGCGTCTCGGCAAGCATGTCGTTGCCGTCGACAATTACAAAGGTGCTCCCGCCATGCAAGTGGCAGATGAATTTGAGGTTATCAGCATGTTGAACGCTGAGGATTTGGCTGAGATCGTAAGAAAACACAAACCCGACATCATCGTACCTGAGGTAGAAGCGATTCGGACTACTCTACTCAAAGACTTCGAAAAGAGTGGCATCAAAGTGGTGCCAACAGCAAAAGCTGCCCACACTACAATGAATCGTGATGCCATTAGAGACTTGGCCGCCAATAAACTCAAACTGAAAACCGCTAAGTACTTTTATGCGGAGTCTTTAGATGAGCTTAAACAAAAAATTAATACGGTTGGTTTTCCATGCGTGATCAAGCCGATCATGTCTTCTTCGGGCAAAGGGCAAAGCACGGTTAAGTCAGCAGCGGGTCTAGAGAAAGCTTGGAACGTAGCACGTGCGGGTGCCCGGGGCGATAGCTCTCGGGGAGAAGGTTTCAAAATTATCGTAGAGGAGTTTATCTCTTTTCACCTTGAAATAACCCTTTTGACTGTTCGCCAAAAAAAGGGGCCTCATGTTTTCTTACCTCCGATAGGCCATCGTCAAGAAGGAGGAGACTACAGAGAGTCTTGGATACCTGCCGACATGAAACCCAATCAGATCAGGGCAGCCAAGAGAATGGCCAAAAAGATAACAGATGAGCTTGGTGGCCATGGCATTTTTGGTGTTGAGTTTTTCGTCACCAAGAATGACGTTTACTTTTCAGAGCTATCACCTCGACCGCATGACACAGGCATGGTCACCTTGGTGTCGCACGATCTGTCAGAATTTGATTTGCACATGCGTGCACTACTTGAACTGCCAATTCCAAAACTCAACATGATCTCGCCTTCAGCTTCTGCCGTGATACTTTCTAAAAAAGAATCGCAACCGGTAAAGGGCTACAATGGTCTTCGAAGCGCCCTAGCCTACCGAGATGTCGATGTGAGAATCTTTGGCAAACCCACGCACAGAAAGGGCCGGCGAATGGGCGTGGCCTTAGCGAAAGCGAGTTCTGCGAAAGCGGCTGTTCGGGTAGCAAAGAATGCTGCCGCTAGAGTCTCTGTCTTGTAAGGCCTGGCTCCTCGCTTTTACACAGACTGAAAAGCAATTCTGAAGGCATTCTTGGTGCCTAGATACAGCTCTAGCTCTGCCTATGCGGTGATATACCCCTGCCAGACCAAATGTCTCAATTTGGTTCAATAAATGCCCATTGTTTTGACGGCGATCTAACACTTCAACGTCTGCGGGCCAAGACTCCACCTAATTTCAGCTACTTAGCTTTGCACAACTCTTGCTGTTTCATATTGATACGAAGGATTCGGAACGTAATCGTGAACTAGAAGCTGGCAACTCAATTAAGGACGGTAAGCCAACATGATTACGAGAATGGTGTATCTAACATTGCTGATTGTGGGTTTGAGCGGGATGACTCCTGCTGAGGCTGGCACTCGGGCAAGGTCAGTGCAATCTCCTTACCTTCTCAGCTACGCAGAACTTATGAAGCTGACAAAGCCTAAGCGCCACAGTTACTTGCGCGGGATCGCCAAAAAGTTGGCTCGCATCCCCGAGCGCTCAAAACCGAAACCAGGCCATTATTCTATTCTAAGACTACTTTGGGAAACTGCTCACGCCTCTCAGTTTCAGTGCATAGGCGGTGGAATCTTTGTTGGCAACGGAGCTGAAGGTTGTGGGCTAACCGAATATGCTGGCTTTCGATGCTCTGGCCGCCATGAAGGTCAAGATATGTGTACCCCCCTCAT
>JABSOQ010000252.1 GCA_013216195.1 Bdellovibrionales bacterium | reverse complement strand
GGTGGTCGCCGAAATAACAAAGATGGCGGGGGCAAAAAGACTTCAAGAGGTAACAGAGGCCAACGCTTCAAAGACAACCACAATCAGTATGACGATGATATGCCAGTCGCAATTGATGAAGAAGTCGACTTGAGTGATATCAACTTAACTGATGAAGAGCGTAAAGAGCTCAATTCTAAAGACCTAAAAACCAAAGACATTAAGGGTCTTACTGAATTAGCTCAGAAATTAAAAATTGAAAACGCAGCAGGTATGCGTCGCCAAGATATGGTCTTCCATGTTTTGAAACGAGCGGCACTGCTTGGTGATATCTACGGAGCTGGTGTACTTGAGATTCTGCCAGACGGTTACGGTTTTTTAAGGTCTCCTGACTACAATTACCTACCTGGTCCCGATGACATTTACGTTAGCCCAAGTCAAATTCGAAGGTTTGGTTTAAGAACCGGAGACACGGTCTCTGGAACTGTTCGTCCTCCAAAAGACGGTGAGCGATACTTTGCTTTGCTAAAAGTCGATGAGCTTAACTTTGAGCCTCCTGAAGCCTCAAAACAAAAGCTTCTTTTTGATAACTTAACTCCTTTGTACCCCGAGGAGAGATTGCACCTTGAGTACGAGCCGAATGTTTATACAACCCGTGTGGTAGATCTGATGGCCCCTCTTGGTAAAGGTCAAAGAGCACTAATCGTTGCACCACCTCGTACAGGTAAGACGGTTCTAATGCAGAACATTGCCAACGCAATTTCGAAAAACCACCCTGATGCGAAGCTAATTGTTTTGCTCATCGATGAGCGTCCAGAAGAAGTAACAGACATGGAGCGTACTGTTCAGGGTGAAGTGATTAGTTCAACTTTCGATGAGCCACCAACCAGACACGTGCAAGTGGCTGAGATGGTAATTGAAAAAGCCAAGAGGCTTGTTGAGCACAAACACGATGTGATTATTCTTCTCGATTCAATCACTAGACTTGCAAGAGCCTACAACACTGTTGTGCCGCCTTCGGGTAAAATTTTATCTGGTGGTGTCGACAGTAACGCCCTTCACAAGCCAAAGCGATTCTTCGGAGCTGCTCGTAACATCGAAGAAGGTGGAAGCTTAACTATTATTGCAACGGCATTGGTTGATACAGGTTCTCGTATGGACGAGGTTATTTTCGAAGAATTTAAGGGAACCGGTAACTCTGAGATTCATCTCGATCGTAAGCTTATGGAGAAGAGAATCTTCCCATGTATGGACATCAATAAATCAGGCACAAGAAAAGAAGATTTGTTGATACCGGCGGGTGACTTAAACCGTCTGTGGATTCTGCGCAAAGTTTTGGCACCAATGAACGTTGTGGACAGCATGGAGTTCATGCTCGATAAGTTGCAGAGTGCGAAGTCAAATGCCGAGTTTTTAAAGCAGATGTCTAACTAGTAAGCTTCTGTTTTTATTGCATTTTGTTTAAACAAATAGATGTTATTAGATCCCGTTATGTGAGATCCGCATATTTTTAAAATGTGGATAACTTTGTGGATTGGGTTGTGAATGTTTGAAAAGCTGACAGAAGTTGAAAAGAGATATGAACAGGTTCAGCAACAGCTGCAGCGCCCTGACGTGGCAGATGATCAAAAGAACTTTCGCAATTTGATGAAAGAGTTAGCAGAGCTCGAGAAAGTCGTAACTGTTTTCAGGCAATATAAACAGGTCAAAGAAAATATCGAGGGCTCCAAAGAGCTCATTCAAACCGAATCTGATCAAGAGATGATTCAAATGGCAAAAGAGGAGCTCAGTGAGGCTGAAAAACAGATACCTGAGCTAGAGCAAAATCTTAAAATTCTGCTTTTGCCAAAAGACCCTAACGATGAAAAGAACGTCATCTTAGAGATTCGAGCCGGCGCTGGTGGTGATGAATCCAGTTTGTTCGCCGAAGAGTTATTTCGAGCTTACACTCTTTATGCCGGCCAAAAAGGTTGGTCGGTTAGCTCCCTTTCAACTTCACCTGGTAATGCCGGAGGAGTGAAAGAAGTCATTGCTGAAATTTCTGGCGACAAAGTATTCAGCATGATGAAGTTTGAAAGTGGCGTTCATAGAGTTCAGCGAGTTCCAAAGACTGAATCTCAAGGTAGAGTTCACACATCTACTGTTACTGTTGCGGTGATCCCAGAGGCTGAAGAGGTCGATGTCAAAGTTGACCCCAACGATGTAAGGGTCGATGTGCAAAGAGCGAGTGGTGCTGGGGGTCAGCACGTGAATACGACTGACTCAGCAGTGCGACTTACTCATATACCGACAGGTATTATTGTTTACTGCCAAGATGGTAAGTCTCAACACGCCAACAGAGATAAGGCTTTTAAAGTTTTGTTTTCTAGGCTGGTGCAACTCGAAGAAGAGAAAAAGCGTAAAGAAGCCTCCGATGAAAGGCTTTCGCAAATCGGCACAGGTGATCGATCAGAGCGTATTCGCACTTATAACTTTCCGCAGTCTCGTGTCACAGATCACAGAATTGGGCTAACTCTTCATTCTCTCGGGCAAGTTATGCAAGGAGATATGGGTGAGGTTATAGACCCGATCATCACTCATTTTCAGGCAGAAGCTTTGAAGAAACAGGCCAATGCCTAACTCCACGCCTCCGAGCTTCTTTGACTGGCTAAAGCAAAAGAAAGAGCAACTCAAATCGGTAAGCGTTAGTGCAGAAACCGATCTTCTTTGGTTGGCGAAATCAATTTTAGGTGAGCAGTGGAGCTGGGGCTCTTCTATTGAGCCAAGCGAAGAGCAAATGACAGAGCTTGAGAGCCTAGTTGAGCGTTGTTTGGCGGGTGAACCAGTAGCTTACATCTTGGGTGAATGGGAGTTTTATGGCCTAACTCTAAAAGTTGGGCCGGGTGTGTTGATTCCAAGACCTGAAACTGAATTGGTAGTTGATTTAGCATTAAAGCAATATTCTCGAGGTGAAGGTCTGTCATTGGCAGATTTTGGATCTGGCTCAGGCTGTCTAGCATTAGCATTAGCGAAGCATCTTGAACCCTCTAGCTTGTTTGCAGTGGAGCCTTCTGAACAGGCTTTACAGATTTTGAATGAAAATGTAAAGAGCCATTCAGCTGCTTGTATTCGTATCTTACCCTGCCGGGTTCAAGATGTTGTCGATCAAATTCAAGATGAGTCTCTTGATCTTATTGTGGCTAACCCACCCTACATAGCTGAAAACGACTCAGATGTTGGGCAGTGGGTGCACAAATATGAGCCCCATGTTGCTCTCTATTCTGAAAACCAAGGTCTTAAAGATATTGAAGACTGGCTCGCAGTCTCATTAAAAAAGCTAAAGGCCAAAGGGCGGTATTACTTTGAGATTGGGTGGAAGCAGAGTGAAGCTGTGACAAGTCTGCTAAAAGAATCTGATGGTTGGAATCTGATCGAAATTGTTAAAGACTATAGTGGCCATCCGCGAGTTGTCGTGTGTGAAAAGGCTGAAAGCTAGGAGTTAAAGTGGATAAAATTATAGTAGAAGGTGGCCATAAGCTATCGGGAACGGTTCAGGTAAGTGGGGCAAAAAACTCGGCTCTTCCGATACTCTTTGCCACATTACTAGCTGACGGTGAACACAACATTCACAATGTGCCTGAGCTGGTAGACATTCATTCAACTTTAACACTTCTAGAGCAACTTGGTTGCGAGACATCACGCGATGGCAAGTCTGTTCGAGTGACAACCGGTGCACCACCAAG
>JABSOQ010000251.1 GCA_013216195.1 Bdellovibrionales bacterium | reverse complement strand
GGCAGCAATCGAGCTGAAAGGCTGCAAAAAGGTTATGAGCTGAGTTCAGGCAGCCTTGTTATTTTTCACCACCCGAGGAGTTTGCTGGCTCAAGGGGCTTTTGATTGGCTACTTGCCGAGGGGCAGAATCTGGCCTGGGGTGGCTTTACTCACGAGTTTGACAATTCACATCCGTTACTGAGGTTCACAAGCTTTTATTCGAACAGAATTAGGCCTCGATTCGGCAGGGTGGTGTATTTGGATCACTGCATCTATTTTCAGCGAGACCTGTTAGATTCTCCGATCCCATCAATCCCAATTTTTGAAGACACTGAAATTAGCAAAATCTTGGCAAAACACGGCTCTCCAAAGATTCTGCCGTTTGAATCTCGTACTTCTGCGGTGCGGTTTGAAACCAACGGTGTATTTAAGCAGGCGTTGCTCAATCAAAAGGCAAAACTGCAATATCATTTGGGTCATAACCGCAAAGAAATGAATCGAGAGTATGAGCAAGGCCTCAATCTTAACGAATGAGTTTTAAGTTCTTGTCAGGTTGAGCGATAGGTGACCTAAAACTGCAAGTCCGAAAACATTGCCCGGCGTCACTTGGCCGCTGAGTAGTAGCTGCTTCTCCTTGACAGATTAGGCTTTAGAAACAACTGTTTTTACTTAGAAAAGTCGAGTTTGGCAGTATGGCTCAGGCCCGATCTGCGGCAGTCATTTTCAGGAGGCAGATTCATGATTAAGGTGACCGATCTGACAAAGGCCTACGGTGATCGATATGCAATCGATCATTTGAACTTTCAGGTTGAGAAGGGCGAAGTCGTTGGCTTTCTTGGGCCGAACGGTGCGGGCAAGTCGACGACCATGAAGATCATAACTGGCTTTATGGCGCCAACCTCAGGCCAAGTAGAGGTCGAGGGTTTCGATGTTTTTGAGACTCCACTAGAAGTTAAAAAACGCATCGGCTACTTGCCTGAACTGCCACCAGTGTACGGTGACATGAAGGTCTCTGAGTACTTGAAGTTTTGTGCTGAGATCAAAGGCGTCGCCATTCGAAAGCTTAAAGAGAGCGTGGCAGATGCTCTTGCAAAAACCTCACTTGAAGATGTTGAGGGTCGTTTGATTCAAAACCTGTCAAAAGGTTACAAGCAACGAGTGGGCTTGGCTCAGGCTCTGGTATCAGATCCTGAAATATTGATTCTAGATGAGCCAACTGTTGGCCTCGATCCAACTCAAGTGGTCGAGATGAGAAAGTTAATCGCAGGTTTGAGAGGAAACCATACTATTGTTCTGTCGACCCACATTCTGCCTGAGGTGCAAGCGAACTGTGACCGCATTATTATCATTAACGAGGGCAAAATCGTCACTTCCGACACTCTCGAGAACATATCAAAAACCGAGAGCAGCTCTTGTCGAATTAGCATCACGGTTGCGAGACAACATGACAAGTTGGTCGATGAGCTGAACAAGCTCTCAGTGGTGACCACGGTGAGGTTGAATGGCAAAAAGATAGAAGTCGAAATGCCGCAATCAGAAGAAAGTGTCGAGCAGCTAGCAGAGAAAGTTGTGAGCTCAGGTGCTGGTTTACTTGAGTTCAAAGTTGAGAGTTCAAATCTAGAAGACATTTTCATTCGCCTAACGGGTGATAACGATGCCGGCAATGAAATTCAGCAACCAGAGGCTGGAGGTGCGCAGTGAGAGCTACATTCGCAATAGCTAAAAAAGATTTTAAGAGTTTGGTGACCAGCCCTATTTTTTATGTGGTCGCCGGCCTGTTCACCGCGTTGATCAGTTACTTTTACATGCGTGCCATCTTTCAGTTTGCTAACCAGGCCGCTTATGCGGGTGGAATGCCTGGCCGCCCGGACCCCAATATTCATTTGGTGGTCTTCGCAAGCCTACTAAATATGGTTCACATTTTACTTTTGTTCGCTATTCCGGTTTTAAGTATGCGAGCCCTTGCCGAAGAGAAGAAGGTGCGAACCTACGATTTGTTGCTAACTTCTCCCATTACGGCTTTAGATATCGCCGCAGGGAAGTTCTTGGCTGTTTTTGGAATCGTTATGCTCCTTTTAGGTTTCGCTTTTTTGTACCCTTTGGCTACAACTCTTATCGCAGATTTTCAAATGGGTCCGGTGTACACTTCTTTCTTAGGCATGGCCCTTTTGGTGGGGGTTTATGTTGGAATCAGTCTGTTTGCTTCCTCGCTGACCTCATCTGTGTTTCTTGCTGCGTTTTTAGGCGTGGTTATGATTTTGGGCTTCATGTTCTTAGGCCAGGGTGGAGCTTCTCTTGACAGTCCGTTTTGGTCGGCAATCTTCGAACACGTGTCAGTTGACAAACAGTATGGCTCTTTCATTCTCGGTTCAGTGGAGATCAGCTCTATCGTATTCTTCTTAAGCTCTATTGTCTTGTTTGTGTTTCTCTCTGAACGTGTCATTGAATCATCACGGTGGAGGTAGTCAGTGTCTAGAATCGGTCTCGTATCATTATTAGTAGCTGGTATTAGTTTTCTTATTATGTTGGTTACGCGGTTTCTGTTAGGTCACTGGATGGATATACTTTGGGCTCCTCTAGCGACTGGTGTAGCGGGTTTGATTGGCTTGCTGGCTCTCGAGTCTCGAACCATTCTTGAGTTCCTTACGATGCGTACAACGAAAAATGGCATGAACATGGGAGTAATCATTGCTCTTGCTTTAGTAATGTTGGGCTCAATCAACTTCTTAAGTGTTAGGTACGACAAGTCGTTTGATTTCACTGAAGAGAAAATCAACAGTTTGGCTGATCAGACCACCTCGGTTCTAGATTCACTTGATGAAGATATGACGTTCCTCGTGTTTTATAAAGGGGAGGAAGCTGCCGCTGAGAAAAACCGTATGAAAGTGAACTTGGAGATGTACGGTAAATACAGCAATAGAGTGAAGGTTCGTTTCTACAACACCTATAAGGAGAATCTGAGAGCTCAGCAGTATCTCAATCCATTGCCCGATAAAGACTCTGGCTCGATGTTTGTGTTCGCGGAGTATAAGGGTAAGAGAATACGTGTGGACAATCCCATCTTTTCTGAGGAGAAGCTGACTTCGGCGATTGTAAAGGCGACACGCACAGAGACCAAAATCATTTATTTCGTTACTAATCATGGCGAAAGAGGTCGAGAAAACTCAGAGGCCAATGGGCTAACTGGCTTGATGGATGCTTTGAAGGATAACTCTTTCGAGGTGAAGTCCCTTGATCTTATCGCCCAGCAGGGCGTGCCGAAAGATGCAGCTGCTGTTGCTTTAGTGGGCCCAAGGGCACCTCTGCTTGATGCAGAAATTGATTTGCTTCTGAAATATGCAGAGGAGGGTGGGCGTCTCTTGATTGCTGCTGATCCAGGTGAGAGGCATAATGTGGCTTTATTAACTAAACCGCTGGGGGTTGAGTACCAAAACAACTATGTGTTGAGCCCGCTGGCTCAGATCATGGGGCGAAGTATGGCCTCTGCGATTGGCTTGGTCTATTCAGACTCAAGTGATATCACCAGCAAGTTCAGCCAAAATATGACGGTGTTCGACCTGGTGAGTGAGGTGAGGGCTGCCGACGGAGTCGGCTTTGACACTAATGAGTTGGTCAAAACGCACAATCAGAGTTTTGTCGCCCCTGATCTCGAAAACATACAGGCAACTGAACAAAAAGCCTTTCCAGTCGCTGTTAGTAGTCAGGGGCAGTACAAACGCGTTAAAGCCGACTCAGCTCAAGCAGATAGTGCTGGCGCTAAGAGCTTTTCTGCTGTGG
>JABSOQ010000250.1 GCA_013216195.1 Bdellovibrionales bacterium | reverse complement strand
TCGAAGCCTCGGCCAAACAACTGGGTTTGCGAACAACCAAAACGCTTGATCAAAATGAACACACGGGCTCTATTCTGTTTCTTACCGGCACTGGAAGCTCTGACGAAGTTGCACTACTTACCAGCCAATTCGAAGGAAGCCTCGACAATCTAGCACTGACTCACTTGTCAGTAATTATCAAGCCTGACGTAGACACATCAGTCGTAAAATCAATTGTTGAAGAAAAAATTGGTCGCTCTGCTGATGAGATCCACAAAGCAGGAGCCATCAACATTTGGGAACTTAACAACGGCTACGTTTTCTGGACGCAAAAACTAGATAGAGATCAAATTCAAAATGATCCTCACCTGACACAAGCAGGCGTCTTGCCAGGCTCGATGAGAGTAGGGCGTGATTTTGAAATTCACTAAAATGAACTCTTGGGAACAAATACTTAGCTAAGTTTGCCTTGTTAATCATTGGTTTGAGATTTTCTTCTATCTGAGAGAAGAATCACCTGACAAGCATCTGGCCCTTCGAGTTGCCTGGAGTACCTTCGATGTGGATCACGAAAGGGAAGCTCTCTTTGAAATCGACGAAGCGAATCACTAGCCTGCCTCACCTGCTCCTCTGAAGGTCCATTGTAAGCAAACGCAGAATTATCAAAGTCTCCAAAGTTCTCTTCAACGAGACTGTCAAAAGATCTCCATAGCTCTTCATCAGATCTCAGATTGGCCTCCTGTTGCGCAGCGACCGTAAAACCCAGCCGATCCTCAAACAATCTCTGCCCAGGCCAATTGACATTGGCTTCGTGGCGTACAGCTGCCGACAGCAGATCAATCTCACTCAACATTGATGCCCTCTCCTCAGAATCGAAAGGTGTATCTGTTAGATGCTCCTCCCCCAGAAGACCGCTTTCACTGTAGAACCTCTCAAGAACTGTTATTGGCCTTAGTGTATAGAATGCCACAGTCTCACCACTTGGAATGTCATACACAAAGGAGGTGCTCCAATTCAGTCCTACACTTGTCCAAAGCATGGAACTCAACAGGCGCTTATATTCAGTGGTGCTCCATAGTTTGACAATATCGAGCAAGACATAGGCAACATGCGAGGCCATTTCTGAAACAGGCATGGGATAGCGGCCTCCACTTGTCGGGCTTACATTCAGATAGGCCAACCGAACTGATCTTGTTATCGGCTCAGTCAGTTTCGGTGATTGCTGCGAGGGCACATAAAAGGTCGCTTCTGAAGCTGCACCATAAACGACGTCGATGATTTCTGCCATGACAGCGTCAATTTTTGAGCGCTGATGGTCAGTCACACTTCTGTAGTTGAGACGAAAGAACTCAGACAAAACTTCTAAATTAGTAGTTATCTGACTCTTTCTCGCGTGAAATCGCCTTAAGGCCGACTCTGATTCAAAGATCTGAGCTGCATCACTTAAATAAGCTGCCAGGTGATCGCGACTTGTTGCAAGCCTTCCCACAAGCCTCTGAGCTTCTCTGTTATGAAGGCCCAAGGCCTGAATCGTGCTCTGCCTCATCTCCACGAGCCTTATTCTCAAACCGTTAAAAAATGGGTTATGCCCAGCTCGACTGGTCATCAGATCTAAAAAGCTAAGCATTGCACTGCCTAAAGGTTGCGTCGCAAATATGAGCTCGGCAATCATCAAGGCTCTTTTGTCTTGTGCACTTCTATAGCCCACCCCCGCTCGGACTTTAAGAATATGATCACTATCAAGCCTCTCTATGAATTTCTGGCTTTCATTCAATTGACTGAGGTGGCTCCATAGTAGCTCTTGTTTATCACTTGGCTGCTGAGCAAGGTCTTGCTCCAAAAAGCCCTTCCACATCATAGAAATCATATCAATCTCTTCTTCAGTAAGACCTTCAGCTGAAGGCAAAAGGCCAACAATGACATCGAAGTCTTTTAAATCGGCCTGAGCATCTCGAAGGCTGACATCAGCCAAAGAGGCTTCTCCCATTACACCTGCTAGACCTGCAAACACGCAAATCAGCAGTTTGATAACAGCTTTTCTCAACAGAAGTCTCCTAGTCACGAGGCCTAAATCGATACAGGCGCTTAAGGCATGCAACCTCTATTCCGAGCAGCCAACGCATTGGAGCTTCCTCAAAAGCCATTGAGTACATTTCGGCATGCTCGAAAGAAAAAATGGCCATAATTAGGCGTAAAAATGTCATGCTCGAAGTCGCAACAATAGGATATGATAAGCAGATGAGGTTCATAAAGTGGCTGACACTCAAACTATTTCGACTTTCTGGATGGAGAGTTGAAGGCAATATTCCTGAAGGCATCCAAAAGGCCATAATCGTCGGAGCCCCACACACCTCTAACTGGGACCTCTTCTACACACTTGGTCTCATGTTTACACTCGACAGGAGATTTCGACTTGTGATCAAAAAAGAAGCTCTTGTGTTTCCCATTAAAGGCCTACTACTTGGGCTTGGCGCCTATCCTATCGCAAGAACTAAGCAAGGCACCAACCTTGTCGATCAAATCGCAAAGATCTTTGAAGAAGACCAAGAGTGCTGTCTTTGCATTGCCCCAGAGGGAACTCGAAAAGCAGTCACTGAATTGAAAACTGGTTTTTACCATATCGCGAACAAAGCCGGCGTAGCTATAGTTGTTGGCTACCCAGACTGCGACAATAAGGTGGTGCATATCGGCCAACTGCTAGACTCATCGAAATCAGAAGATGAGGTCATTCGAGACTTCAAAACTATTCTGAAGCAGGCTGTCGCCAAGAGACCTGAAAACTTCACCCTTCTCGACGGCGAGAGTTAGGCAATCACCCGATATGAAAGCTCTAAAGCTCGTAGCAGTTGGTCTTGCAATTCTCTTTCTAGCTGGCTGTGGCCTTCGCACCGTGATTGTTCCCAACCTCGACTGGATTCTTGGCCTGAGGGTTAACAAAGTTCTCGATCTTGAAGGTAAACAAAAAGATCAGCTCTACAAAGACATCTCAACAATTCTTGAACAACTGAAACCGAATGCTTCGCGTATACAAAACAGAATGAAGAAGCTCAAGCTTAGCGAGCTTAGCCCTGAGCAGGAACAAGCTTTTATAGAGTCTGCGTATGAATCGGCACTAAAGGTGATACTCCCCTATTACGCCAACTATTTGAGTCGGTTTTCAGACCAGCAAGTTGAAAATCTCAAACAATCAAATCAAGATTCGAACCAAAAGATCCTCGAAGAGATTCGGCAGGCCAACGAGAAAAATGAAGAACTGTACACTCGCCTGCTAGGCCCGCTGACCGCAGAGCAAAAACAGCTCGTCAAGAGCTCTGCGGGTGATTTTGTCAACTCTCGAGTCGACCGACTAAAGAGACGAAAAGACTATCAGAAAAAACTGTACAAGATCTTTAACAACAAGGACCAAGACTTTCGTAAACAACAGATTCTCGAAATCACACTGAACTACACCAAGGTGAGTAAACAGAGCGAATCTAGAGAAGTATTTGTGCGAAACTTTACTCGTGTATCAATGCTCTCTAATCCCAACCAACAACAGCATTTTGGTGAGAAGATCAAAGAGTACTCTTTATGGCTCGAGACATTCCTCGACACAGATTTTCGCTAGTGCCGATTTGATAAAACAAGCTCGTGCTCCTTACTAGAAAACCACTCAGCCATAGACGCATTCAATTTACCCTAGGCTGGTACAAATATTGAACAATGATAGGTCATGATGTCTCTGATGAAACTGAAAAAGACTATTGCTTTCATGCATTTGGCTCTGCTAGTTGTGGTTGGCTCGCAGCTGGCCTCTGCTGAAAATAGTGCCAAGTTTGAGCGTAGAATTCAATTTTTGCGTGATTTACGAATCAATGGTCCTTTGGGTAATGAGGTATCATGGCAAGTGAGC
>JABSOQ010000249.1 GCA_013216195.1 Bdellovibrionales bacterium | reverse complement strand
TGACCTAGACCACCTAACCCTAAAACAGCCACTCGGTCACCAGCTTTAACCCCGACATGCTTCATTGGTGAATAGGTTGTGATACCGGCACACAAAAGTGGAGCTGTTGCTGCAAGATCTAAGTTGTCAGGGATCTTTAAAACAAAGTGCTGATCAACCACGATGTGCGAAGAGTACCCGCCTTTGGTGTAGTCGCCATCTGGCAGCTCAGAATTGTAAGTGCCGGTCCAACCGTTCTCACAGTATTGTTCAAGCCCCTCTTTGCAGCTTCCACATGTTCTGCAAGAATCGACCAAACAGCCCACTCCAACCTTATCACCAATATTTAAGTGAGTGACTTCGGCACCGACGGCCGTTACTTCACCTACAATTTCATGCCCTGGCACACATGGGTAATGAGCTTGGCCCCATTCGCTACGAGCGGTGTGTATGTCGGAATGGCAGATTCCACAGTATTTGATGTCGATAGACACGTCTTTGGGTCCTGGAGCTTTTCGCTCAAAAGAGTAAGGAACAAAGGGTTTGTCTGCCGCATGGTTGGCATAGGCTTTTACTTGCATCTGAGAACATCCTTGTCAGAGATTTAAAACATCAACATCAACATCAACAGCCTAAGAATACCAAAACGATAGGTCAACACCCGACTCGGCAATAACAAAGGCCTCGATGGAGATTCTACTATCTTTCCGAAAGCGGTATGTGCTTTGGCAAACCCTTGAGGATTTTTCTAAGCTCCGAAGCCTTTGGCGTCCAAGCAAATCGAGACAAATTCACTCGCCGGCCCTCAACGACGACGCCCTCACTCTTGAGAAGTCTAATTTGCTTCATAGCCCAGCGATGGTCAGAAACACCACCAGAAGAGTTTACCACTCGCTGCCACGGCAATCTGTGCTTTTTTGAGGACGAACTCAAAATAAAGCTCACATGCCTAGCGCAACCGGGGGCCGATATCAGCTGGGCCACTTGACCATAAGTCACAACCCTTCCTGCCGGCACCGCCTTAACAAGGGCTGCTGTTCTGTAAAAAAGCGGCGTGTTCTCTTTAACTTTCAAACTTAATACCCCATTCAACGCTTACAATATCCGCTCAATCAGCCGATACCAGAATACTGACAGAATGTGAAAGATAGACTATCTCAACCTGAAACACGAGTCGACTAGTGAAAGATCTGATAGCTAAAATTGAAGAGCTGGTCGTCGCAGGAAGGTTCACGGAGGCACGTGCAGAGCTGCGGGGCCTCAATACACGCAAGATACCCAGAGACCTTATTGAAACAACTGCCAATCTTTGTTTTCGGGTTAATATACCAAACCTCTCCCTGCGTATCCTAGGCGGTTTCATGAACGACTAGAGAGGTCTTAGCACCAACCTTTCAGAGTCTGAGCTCACTGAGTATGCAATTGCTCTGAGCCGAATCGGTGCAATAGCTGAGGCTCAAATGTGGCTAGGTAGCCTTACGAACCACTCTGAAGCCAAAACAATTCTTTACAAGGCCTACATTCACATTATGCAGTGGCAATACAAACAGTCTCTTGTTTATCTCAACGAATACATAAATCGATCTGACATTTCACCTTATGAAAGACTGATTGCACAAACCAATGTGGCTGCAGCTCATATATTCGAGGGTGAATACGAATCCGCTGACAAGGTTTTAAAACTTCTACGAGGCAAGACCCTGCAAGGTGGCCATAGCTTGCTATTCAGTAATGCCTACGAGCTTTCAGCGCAGGTGCAACTTGCATTTGGTGAGAACAAATCAGCTCAAGAGTTCCTAGACAAAGGCTTCTCTATTGCCAAAGGTGGCTCTTCTGCGCACCTATACTTAGAAAAAGAGCAAGCTTTGCTGAAAGCAGAGACCTCAGGCGCCGAGGAGGCGATTCGCCTTCTGCAAGCAGTGCGCGCTAAAGCCGTTGATCAAGGTGTTTGGGAGACCATTAGGGAATGCGATTTTTACACTGCCAAATTCAGTGAAAACGAAAAGCTCCTACACTGTGTCTTGATTGGAACACCCCATGAAAGCTACAGACAACGGCTTATAAGATCACTCAAGGCAAATTTTGAGTTGAAGGGATCAGTTCAATTCTCTCTACCAAGAGGAAACGTTAAAGCTTCAACCCTTCTCCATCTCAGCGACTTACGACTTAGCAACACAGCCAAACCAATCGAAAAGATTGGTAGCTTGTTTCACAGAACGCTTCTTACTCTTTGTTCTGACTTCTACCGCCCATTTCGAATAGGCACCCTATTCAGTGAACTCTATCCGAATGAACACTACGACCCCCTGCACTCCCCTGATAGAGTTCATCAGGTGATTCGTCGTGTACGAAAACACCTCATGAAGTATAATCTTGAAATCGGTATAAAACAAAAACTGGGCCTATACAGGCTAACGACCCCACCTGGCCTCCAGTTTGTTAAAGATCTTAAAGACCATGAACAAACTCATGACTCGAACTTGGTGCAAAAACTCAAACACCATTTTGGCCAGGAGTCTTTTTCATTGAAACAAGCTCAAGCTCTCTTACAAGTGTCGCAGTCTAAAACCTACTACTTGATAAAACCTTTGGTAGATCAACAATTAGAGAAAATAAGTCAGGGCCCAAAAACTCGCTACAAGTTCACTGCCTTACTTAAATGATTCCAGAGCCAGACAGCACAATAAAAAACTGTGTGTCGTTCTCAGCTTCATCATCTACAAAACGAGTGAAAAAAGTTCGAGCACCGCCCCCTATCGAGAGACCTGCGAGTTTAATTATCAAGCCACCCTCGGCGAATGGCACATTGTCACCCTCATTAATAAAGCGAAAGCCTGGCCCACCAAAAAAAGTGATACCAGCAAGGCGGCTAAAATCAAACCTCTGATAGAAGCGGAACATAGAATCCAAACCGTAGATATTGTCGACTCCTTCGAAGTTTACGAATCTATAGAAGCCAGCATTTCTCCAAGCTAGCCAATCTTTCAAAAACCAATTTAAACCTAAATTCACCTCAGAGTATGAGACATCGCCCACGTTTCCAGATGAGGCTCCAAGATCCCAAGTCAAATACGGCCCCTGTCTTGGGCGCCTTGCCTGTCTGGGTTGAGGCTGCCTTTTTTCAGGAACCTCGAACAGGTCTGACTTATCAAATTGAATTTCTCTGACCTCAGTCACCTGTAAAAATAGGCTCCGGCCAGAACGGCTCTTTAGCTTATAAAATCCTTCACGAAGTGGACCACTCGCTTGCACCTTTTTGCCGCGCTCAAGTTTACCAACTACCTTTGAGCTTATATCGGGCTCGATGTAAATCAATGCCTCCGGTACGATAACCTCTATCTCGACTGACTCCTCGGCTTGCGCATCGAAACTCAAAATTGTGGCCAAGACGATTACTAGCGTGGCAAGGCCCATCCATGCTGCTTTAAACATTTTCAACACTTCCTTTGGCTCAAGATTTAAGGTATTAAATCACGCGTAGGGCGTAGAGAAAAGGCTTTTAGACAGCCACTCTGCTTGCCCTCAATCAACGAGGGAGCTCTAAATGCTAAAAGCCCAATTTGACAATACCTATCATAGGCTCGGCGAAAAGTTTTTCGAAGAAAACTCCCCTCAAAAGGTAACAGACCCGAAGCTCCTGAGGTTCAACAGTGAACTTGCTCAGCAACTCGGTATTAGCTTTGATTTAGATCAGCCTGATGAAATCGCAAAAGTCTTTTCGGGCAACCTTAAGTTAGAAGGGGCCCAACCACTGTCACAGGCCTACGCTGGCCACCAATTCGGAAACTTTGTTCCCCAGCTTGGCGACGGAAGAGCCCACTTACTTGGTGAACTCGTAGATAAAAATGGCTTAAGGTTTGATGTTCAGCTCAAGGGCTCGGGCACTTCTCGTTTTTCTCGACAAGG
>JABSOQ010000025.1:22219-33963 GCA_013216195.1 Bdellovibrionales bacterium | reverse complement strand
CTCATTGCCCTTCTTACCAAAGTCTTTTGTGATTGAGGCAGGTAAGATCTCCCCTACCAAAGCAGCTCCTCCCAAACTCGAAGGGTTTGGAAAAACTCGCAGGATCATGGCTGCAAAGTTAGCCATCGCCAGTTTGCTAGAAAAAGACGAAAAACAAAAAGATGCCTTGATCACCAAACTCGAATTTCACTCATGTGGAAACAATGCCGTTATGTTCTGGACAGGCGAAAAACTGAAGGCCGTGGTCGTTCTCGACTCTGAATTAAAAATAGTATCTACACGAATAATTGATGCCAGAACACTGGAGGTTGCTAGTGAAGCCATTTAGAGCTCTCGTGCTTATGTCAATTTTTGCAGGCATCGCTAATGCCAAAACAATTGAAGTGAAAATGCTGAACAACGGCGTCGACGGCATGATGGTTTTTGAGCCCGCTTTTGTTAAAGCCGACATCGGCGATACCATTAAGTTTGTCATGACGGACCCCGCCCATGCCTCATCTTCAGTGTTCACCCCTGAGGGAGCCAAAACTTGGGCCGGCGAGGTCAATCAAGAGGTTACCACTATTGTAGATAAAGAGGGTGTCTACATTTATGAGTGCTTACCTCACGCACCATTGGCGATGATCGGGGTCATTCAAGCGGGAGGGGCTCCAAACCTCGATAAGGCAATGAAATTTGCAACCACCTACTCTAAGAAGTTTGCAGCCAATGGTGAACGGCTAGATAAATATTTAGCAATGGCTGGCGCAAACGCCACCACTAAAGCCGGATACAAGGCCGGCTCGTCTTCTGGCCCTAAAGACGGGGCCAAAAGGAAAAAGAAAAGAAAGAAAAGAGGCTAGCTCTGTGAAATACCAAAAAGGCTCAGCTATTGTGGATTGGTCCGGATGCAAATGTGGTCAAATTAAACTCAAAATTGATTTCACACGAATGAATAGCTACGAGGAAAAAATCAATACACTTTTGCATATGTCTGAAGTTATCCAGCTGATTCATGACCATTACCTCAAAACAACAAAAACCGAGAGAAAAAGAGCATTTTTAAAAGTTGTGAAATGAGCTCCTCAATAGACCAAATCGTACAATAGCCATTCTAATCAGCACTCCCCAAGGCCTCTCTACTTGCCATAGCGATTCTCCGCTAAGAGAACCTGGCCTTGGGGAATTTTTTTCGAAACGTTTTCACCACGAGTCATTTATTTTTTGATTCCCGAACCCTATGGTCTATTAAAGCTTAATGACGATTTTGGGTAAAGATTGAGACCGATACTAATAATATTGTTTTTGGCCACGACATCGATCGCTCACCAAGCTGTGTGGGCCGAATTGACCCTGATTGCCGTCGGGCACCCCCTAAGCTGTTCGCAAGTCATAGCTGGTCAGGGCTTGCCATCAGCGCTTTCGCAGGCCGCTGGGACGGACCACGGCACCCTTTACTTTACCAGCCTTGATCAAGTTTTTAATGCCCCTCGGTTGTTAACTGAATACCCTCTTTTGAGCTTCTTGGGCCTCCAACTCAGCAGCATCTCTGATGACCCCCGCTTTCACAAACTGTTTCGAGAGGCTGTAGAATTCTTAAAAACTGTAGATCTATCGAACATTGTCGTAGCCGTCACCGGCCCCGATATCGTCACGAAAACTGGGGGCTCAACGGTATTCTCTGACATTCAAAGGGGTTGGGCGATCCAAGCAACTGCTGATCACGACCCTCTACAGGTTGCAGGCTTTGCAACAACTCGTAGACTGAATGGCGAAAACCCAACTGAGCTTCTTGTTCTTAACGGTAATATCTTATTGGCTAACCCCGCTGCCGCTATACTTCCGTTTATGCATGAACTGCTGCACTTGGCCGATTACCTTCGACTGGATCAAATGACGAAAAGAGGCTTCGCCTTTCCAGAGTTTTTGGCGCCGATCTACGTAGGCGAGGTTCCCGTGCTGCCCAATAGCTACTTGCAGCTGTTTCTCGAACAGAGAGCCTACAGAGCACATAGGTTCACTCAAGAACAATTAGCAATTGAAGAGAGGCCTGGCTCCGGGCATGCGAGTGACCAAGACATCATTTCAGGTACTCTGCAACACCTATTTCATTGGCCTGAGCAGGACAATCCTCTCTTTGAGTTTGGCTTGCTTGAAGGCGGAGGGCTGCATGTCTACCGCTTAAACGAACTGTCTGAACTTTTCGATCAAGCCTTCATAGAATTGTAAGGCTGACTGCCGAATCTCTTATTTAGCCTGTTGGCCTTGGTAGTAAAAGGCCACATAGTCTTGGCGCCCATAGCGATAGAGAGCCACATAACTTTTTGAGGGATCAAGATTCTTTTTGTAACTCTGCCTAGAAACTCGCTCAGCCACGCAATCTAGTTTAGAAATCACCGATGCATCTTCTGGCATTTCATCACACCGATTGTTTTTCTTTTTGACTTGATCTCTTGTTACCAAAAATGGATGCAACGTGATGAGAACAGCTTTTGTCTTTTCTTTTTCCAGCTGCGACGAGAGACCTTGCTCAGCAAAGTGGCTCGACATCAAAGAGTGTGTGTAAACTAGTGACCTAGGTTTGGTGATAAGACTGGGCAAATCTTTGGTGTACAGCTCTTGTATCTCTTGCGAATCAACCAAGCCCGATTCTTTAAAAAGCTTTAGACCGTGGGTATAGAAGATCTCATTATACTGAGCCTTATCTTCATTAGCAGCCAAATGAAAACCTTGCCAGAATGATTCGTAGCCTGCAATAAGTGGCAAACTGCCACTCACCATTAAAGAACTTGCCCGCAGATCTTGCCTCATCCTGCGATAAGCCAGAACTCCGGCTGACTGAATGCTTTCGACCTCTGTTGGCTTAATGAGTGGTATCGCCCTTGGGGCCACGCCATATCTCACCGAGAGGTACAAACTGACCGAAACCACAATTAGCCCTAAAACTATCAAAACTTTAAGCAAGGTATCTTGCTTCATAGACGAGATTACTCCACGAAAGAAAATTTAGTAGAGTCTAACCGAGGCTCGGAGCCCGGTGAAGCTTTTAGATAAGAAATCAACTTCTGAGTGACAAACTCAACATCTGCGTCAGAGCAAACTTCAATAAAGTAGACCTGTTTAAACTGCTTGTCTGAAGTCTGTTGTAGGCTAGGTGAATCACACTGCACAAGTATCAAATCAGCGGTTTGAACTGCACTTAGCTCTGAGACAAATTCAGAAGCCTTTGGGTACAACAATTTCTCATTCTGCGTTTCTAATAACGAGAGCATGGGTCTTTGCGCTAACAATGCCGCCTTTATCCCGGAGAGCAACTCGGAGTTTTCAGTCTTAACTCTCACAACCTTAGGCACGCTCAACAGAGCAGAGGCCTTTGAGTGCACTTTAGCTTTCTGGTCTGACAACTCTTCGATTAGAGATGAATCAACCGGAGCCGAATTTACAAAGTCGAGAGCGAGGCTCACCAATTTGCCCATCTTCGGAAGGCCTTCATCGTTGGCAACCGACCTTTTATCGCTTTGAGTAGAATCACCAGGCTGCTGCCACAACTTAACTAGCATTTCAGGCCTATCGAGAGGTTCTAAACGCTCAAAGAACATATGCAACATCGAGCTGACAACTCTAGCTTTTTCGCCAGCACCCCAATCTGATACAAAGTCTGCTTGATTGACTAAGCTGTCGCTGCGACCAACAAGTGCATTCTCGATTATCTGACCATAAAACCCAGAGATCACATCGAGGGCAGTCTCTTCAAGATCAGAGCCTCTAGCCAAAATTGTGCGCAAAAGTCGTGTGGCCAATTGGTCATCAGTGTCTTGGGAAACCACAAGATGAAATCGCTGCTCATTCGGTAATTTCAAAGTACTACTCATCGCCTGCACTTCTGTGAACATAGCGAGCGAGTCATCGATCTTTCTCATCTCAGCCTCAGAAAAACTGTACTGAGTGAGGTATGACAGAGGCGAGCATTTTGGCACTGGCTTACGGTAACCATCACTTGCTTCAAAATGCATGGCCGCCAATTTGGGGTGCTCCCAGCATATTCGCTTGGGATGAGACCATACACGTAAGACCCAGCAAAATAGTAGCAAGCTTCCAGCAGTCGCTAATTTTAAAACCGTCTCAACCAAAAGAAACCTCTCAGATATCTTTGATGCCACAGATCTTTGTGCACAGAAATTGATCAATCTTAATCTGTAAAAATTATCTGTAAAAGATATCGACAGAGAACTATGTCAGCCCTCGTTGATAGGACAAATCACAATGCAGATTCGGCTGATAAAACCTTGAGAATGCGGGCTAATTTAAAGTGCCTGGCAATGGAAGCCCAGCCTGCCCCACATGAGACGGCAACCTACGCAAGATTCGCTTCTCTAACCATGCTCGAATCTTAATTAACTCTTCGACCTTCACGCCTGTTTTGATTCTCATGCCCTCTAGCATGTAAACCAAATCTTCAGTTGCTAGGTTACCGCTAGCCCCAGTCGCATAAGGGCAGCCACCTAAAGAAGCCACGCTTGAGTCAAAAATCGTGATGCCATACTCTAGGCTCTCTAGCACATTGGCTAAAGCAGTGCCTCGAGTATCATGGAAATGCATTGCAATGCCCTCGGCTCCGAACTGAGTAACAACCTCTTCAAGAAGCCTCGAGACCTGGCGAGGAGTTGCGACACCAATAGTGTCGCCCAAAGAGACTTCATAAACGCCTAGCTTAAGCATCTTCTCGATTAACTTGAGAACACGCTTTTCAGGTACTCTTCCATCGTAGGGGCAGCCAAACACAGTGCTGAGATAGCCTCGGACCTTGAGCTTGTTGGCCTTTGCAATCTCCATGACTTTTTCAAATCTTTGAAACGACTCGGCAATAGTGCAGTTAATGTTTCTCTTCGAGAAACCTTCAGAACTCGCCCCAAAAATTGAAATCTCTTTTGGCTTAACTTTCAACGCGTCTTCTAAGCCTCTTGCGTTGGGCACTAATACTGGAAAGCGAACCGATTTCGAAATTTTGCCCTCATCTTGCCTTTTATGAAGAGCCCTCAATACTTTGTCAGAGCCTTGCATTTGGGGGACCCACTTAGGGTGCACAAAAGCTCCAGCCTCAATATTTTTTAACCCAGCCTTTACCAACTTTTCTATCAACTGAACGCGAGCCGCAGGTGAAAATTGCTCTTTTTCGTTTTGAAGACCGTCTCGAGGACCTACCTCGACGATTTTGATCTTAGACATGTTCAGGCCTCCTCACCACTGCCGCCAACGACTCGAGCAAGCACTTGACCGGCGGTCACTAAATCTGCCTCAGAAACATTTAGTTCGGTAACTTCTCCATCTAGGTCAGACTTTAGCGTGTATTCCATTTTCATGGCTTCCATGATCACCAATGGGTCACCTACAGAAACTCTGTCTCCTTGCTGGCATTTCACCTTGATGATCTTGCCGGGCATAGCGGCCTTCACAACACCAGGCTCTGCACTCACACTTGAAGAGCTTGAAGAACCGTAGTTCAAATCTGGCGCGTAACAGTTGGTTTCGCCATTATAGTGATACCACAATTGACCTTTGAACTTTTGAGCCAGCACTTCAACACTCTGACCATCTATCTCTATAATGTACTTCTTCATTGACCTCTCCAATCGTGAGTCCATGGAGAAGCCGCCCCAGACTTTACAGCCGAACTTTCAACACCCACCATCCGGTAAAGGCGCTCTACAGCCGACTTTTCTGATTGACTAAGCCCCGGAGCTTCGACTCCTTCAGAGAAGTTCTTATCAATGAACCGAGTCGTCATGCTCCCATCAACGAATTCAGGGTGCTCCAAAATTTTCATCAAATAGGGTATATTAGTCTTAACGCCAAAGACGACAGTCTCCTGCAGGGTCTGCCGCATCTTCTTAATGGCCCTCGCTCGAGTCTCATCCCATACAATGACTTTAGCGATCATAGAATCGTAAAAGCCTGTGACTTCATCTCCTGCCTCAAAACCGTAATCGAATCTACGGCCGGGCCCATAAGGAAACTGCACGCCCGCCACTTCACCGGTAGACGGTATCCCGCTTGCGTAAGCATCTTCAGCATATAGTCGACACTCAATGGAATGACCATGAAACACAACTTCTTGAGGCCAGTTAAGAGCTTCCCCCATAGCCGTTTTGATTTGTGCCTTTACCAGATCTACTCCAGCCACAAATTCAGTAACTGGGTGTTCAACCTGAAGCCTCGTATTCATCTCTAAAAAATAAAACTCACCATCTTGGTACAAGAACTCAACCGTTCCAGCCCCGAGGTACTTTGCGGCCTTTCCAATATCACATGCTGCCTTGTACATAGCATTTCGTGTGTCTTGGCTAAGAGTCGGTGCAAGTGCTTCTTCTATCATCTTTTGGTGACGACGCTGCACTGAACACTCGCGCTCACCTAGCGCGTACACTCTGCCAGAGGCGTCACCAAAGATCTGAATTTCAATGTGCTTCGAGTCACCCAGGTACTTCTCTACAAACACACGATCACTACCAAAGCTCGACAGGCCCTCTCGCTTAGCCGCTTGAATGGCCTCCGCAGCATCGGCCATATCAGTGACGACTTTTAAACCTCGGCCACCACCGCCTGCTGCAGCCTTCACCATGCATGGCAAACCAATCTCTTCTATTTTTTTTAGCAGCGTTTCATCTGTCTGATCTTCACCTTGATAGCCGGGTATAGTCGGGCCTCCGGCCTTCTCAACTAAGTTCTTTGCTGAGATCTTGTCACCGAAAAGATTGATCGATTCTGGGGTCGGCCCGATAAAGGTCATTCTCGAGTCTGTGACCGCTTTCGCAAAGTCTGCATTTTCGCTCAAAAACCCGAACCCAGGATGAATCGCATCGACACCTGCACCTAAAGCGGCATTGATATTGGCTTCGATGTTGAGATAGCTCTCTGCACTCGCTGCTGGTCCTATGCAAACGGCTCGATCAGCCATTCGATAAGCTCTTGTTTTTTGATCGGGCTCTGAGTGAAGCAAAACTGACTCGACACCCATCTCTTTGCAGGCATGAATGATTCGAACTGCCACCTCTCCACGGTTGGCAATTCCAATTGATCGCACTTCAGCCATTAGTGCCCCTTTCTCTTCCAACTTGCATCGCGTTTTTCAAAAAACGCGGCAAGACCCTCTTGCCCGTCGTCACCAACTCTTAGACCTGCGATGACCTTGGCCGTCTCTTCTTCTAGGCCGTTGAACAGTGGGTTTGAGACTGTATTCACGAGTTTCTTTGTCTCTCGCACAGCCTTAGGGCCCAACGACATGAACTGCTCCAGTTGCTTTGTGACCTCGGCATCTATTTCGTCTTCAGTGACTACCCTGTTGACCAACTGACCTTCAAGAGCTTCCTCAGCCAAGAACACCCTACCGGTTAACATTAGCTCTCGAGCCTTGGAGGCTGTCATCTTTCGAAGAACAAAAGGGCTTATGGTTGCTGGCGAAAGCCCTAGCTTCACCTCGCTAAAGGCAAATTTAGTAGAGGCCTCTGCCACCACAATGTCAGAAATAGAGAGTAGCCCTGTCGCTCCCCCCATAACATGCCCTTGCGCCTTGCAAACAATCGGAGCCGAACAATTTCTGCCTGTGTTAAACATATTGTAGAGTTTTTTTGAGTCGGCAAGATTCTCTTCAAGGCTGTAGTCTTTCATCGACCTCATCCAGTTCAAATCTGCACCAGCACAAAAGCTCTTGCCCTCACCCTTAAGATAAACGACACGACAGTCAGACATATCGGCTTCACGAAATGCTTCGGTGAGCCCATCGATCATCTCGGGATTAAACGCATTGCGAACTTCAGGCTTATTCAGCGTGATTACAAATACATCGTCGGTCAACTGAGTATCAACAGAAGCCATTTATCACATCCTATAAACGCCAGACTGAATATCTGGCCATTGCTTGTTGTAAGAAGCGCTTAAACCTAAAGCCAATACTTTGCGGGTGTCGCGTGGGTCGATGATTCCGTCATCCCAAAGCCTGGCGCTTGAATAATAGGCCTTACCCTCTTTTTCATATTTCGCAAGAATCGGTGCTTTAAAGGCTTCTTGCTCCTCGGGAGTCATTGTCTTGCCAGACTTCTCAAGCTGGTCGAGCTTGACCGTAAGGAGAACATTAGCAGCTTGCTCCCCACCCATGACAGAGGTTCTCGCTGTCGGCCACATCCAGAGTTGCCTCGGCTGAAACGCTCGCCCGCACATGCCGTAGTTACCAGCACCGTAAGAGCCACCTATGATCACGGTATACTTTGGAACTCTGGCATTGCTAACTGCCATCACCATTTTAGCACCATGCTTAGCTATACCCTCGTTCTCATATTTTTTGCCCACCATGAAACCCGTGATGTTTTGCAGAAACACAAGTGGAATTTTTCGCTGATCACAAAGCTGAATAAAGTGTGCAGCCTTTTGTGCTGACTCACTGAACAAGACCCCGTTGTTCGCGATGATTCCCACAGGGAACCCAAATATTTTAGCAAAACCCGTTACAATCGTGTCTCCGAAACTCTTTTTGAACTCGTGCATCTTAGAGCCATCTACGACACGAGCAATGACCTCTCTCACGTCAAATGGCTGCCTAGTGTCTTTTGGCATAACTCCCAAAAGTTCTTCACTAGAAAAGTTGGGCTCTTCGACAATTTCTTGTGGGCTATCAGGCTTTTGCCAATTCAGATTCTCAACAATGTCTCTAGTAATCTGGAGTGCGTGCTCATCGGTTTCAGCGTAGTGATCAGTCACCCCGCTGATTTGACAATGCACCTCTGCCCCACCTAGATCTTGTGACGAAACCACCTCGCCAGTCGCCGCCTTTACAAGTGGTGGGCCGCCAAGAAAAATGGTTCCGTTACCCTTCACGATAACGTTCTCATCACTCATAGCGGGAACGTAAGCTCCACCAGCAGTACAGCTCCCCATTACCACTGAGATTTGAGGTATACCGGCAGCAGACATTTGAGCTTGGTTGTAGAAGATTCGACCAAAATGCTCTTTGTCTGGGAAGACCTCATCCTGCTTAGGCAAAAAGGCCCCGCCTGAATCAACCAAATAAATACAAGGAAGATGGTTTTCTAATGCCACCTCTTGTGCTCGCAAATGCTTCTTCACTGTAATTGGAAAGTAGGTACCACCCTTAACAGTCGCATCATTTGCGACCAACACGCACTCGACGCCATGAACCACACCGATTCCGGTGATTACACCGCCCGCTGGAGCTTCAAACTCGTATAGATCGTGCCCCGCAAAGCTCGAGAACTCCAAAAACGTGCTACCTGGGTCTATCAATGAGTCGATGCGTTCACGTGCAGTTAACTTGCCTCGATCTTTATGGCGAGCAACAGCATTTTCGCCGCCACCTAACTTGATTTCGCTCTCAAGCGACTGCCACTCTTTGATCATGCCTTGCATGTACTCTTTGTTCTCAAGAAACTGAGGAGAACTTGCACTTACCGCTGAATCGATCTGTTTCATGAATTCTTACCGCCTAGCTCGAGCTGAATTTCGATAGTTGAAACCGCATCACAGCCTTACAAAATCCTAAAGAAAATGAACACTAAAAACGCAGGGGGCTAGGCCAGCTGAAAGCATTACGAAAATTTGCTAAACCCCTGTGAGTTCAGCTGTTTCAGCTTTACATAGTGGTGTTACCTGGCAGCCCAAGTAAACCTGTGAACTTGAGCGTGAAATGAAAAGTGCCTACTCGCACCTCATTCGAGTTGAGTACCAAAACTGAGGTTTCTAGATCAATGCTTCCGCGATGAGCAAGCTCAAAGAGCAGCTGATCTCGCTCAATTTGTGGGTGACCATAGCGAAAATGGAGCTGCCCGTCATTCTTGCTTGAGCCATCCCACTGCATAGATTCAACTTGAAAACTCAAGCTATCAGATGACATGTAACGATTCCAGTAGAGCTGCAGACAAAGCTCGGCAGCAGCTGTCATGTCTGAGATGTTGTGTTGGTTCGAAGCCCAGCGCTGAACTTTATTGGAACCCAAAGTTAAACCCACTCGGTCGTGAGTCCACTCGTGAACCCTCACTCCTTTGAGAAGAAGCTTTGGATCGTAGACACCGGACACGACGCTTAGCGCCGTTTTGCTTAGCCAGCCAGGCTTTGACTCAAGCAAGTAGATCCATCGGCTAGGTGAACTCGCAAGTTCGGTCAAAGCCCATGCTTGGTAAAAGCGTTTTTGTATTGTCTGAACAGCCAACTCTTTACCTGCTCGAGATGCTTTTACCTTTGCCAAGGTTGTGGCTCCTATGCGATTGAAGTACTATCGTCAAATCGACGAAAAGAGTCTCGCGTTCATCAAAGAATGACAATTTGAAAGGCGACGCAATATGAAGTTTTTGGGTGTTCTTGCATTTCTGCTGCTAATGAACTGGAGTTGGTCACTGATTCACACAGAAGTCACGACTTCTGAAGCCGTTCACGTCGGTATTCAAAAAGACATGAAGCAAATCATTTCTGATTACATTAAAGAGAACCTACCTGGCTCGCAAAACTTAAAGTTTTCTCGATTCTGGACAGAAAAACTCTCAGAAAAGAAAATCAAAGCCAGTTTCATTTACTCATTTGAAGATTCAAATGCAGAGATTGGTACAGCAAAAGTCGAAGTTGAGGGCACGGCAATACTTTCTCGAGCACCTGACGAAGAAGATGCCATGGAGACTTGGAGCTTTGACGAGCTTATGATCGAAGATAACAAAATAGAATTCAAAGACGGTATTCAAATCAGTGGCAGTCTAGACGAGCTGTAATCACCCATCTGAGTACTATTACCTCACTTCTTGCAGGTCGCTATGTTTTTAGAAAAGGTTCCCTTTCCGTTCGAAGACCCTTCGGCACAAAAGTACATTCAAATCGACGAAGAGGGTCGATTCTTGTTTGAGGGCATTCGTCTTAACGACGAAGCCTATGGCGCCGAGCTTTTGTTAAACTTAGTACGAGACCCGAAAAACAGGTTCTTTGTCGAAGCAAAAGGTCAGTGGGCCATTGTTGAAGCTTTTGACGAGCCATATGTGGCCGAGATGGTTGAAGTGGACGACTCTGGCCAATGGCAAATTCAACTGCCCTATCAAGCCAAGGTGAGCTTTAGACTCGAAAGCCTTTCGGTTGATGAGTGGGACCGCTTTCATGGCCTTTGTGAAAACGAAATACCATTTGTTTTATCTCGAAAAGCCCAAGCACAGTTTTTTGATCTGCTCGACGAATTCAGCGATGACTCAGTCACCTACAAAGGTAAAGAGTTTAAACTGCCCGACTGGCTTATAGACGATCTCGACAAAGACAAAGAAGAGTTCTGGACCGGTATCTACCAAACCGAAGAAAACCCAAAGTTTGATCTCGGCCAACCGGCTTCTGCCCTAGTGGGAGCGCTTCCTCAGCTAAAGCTCAACAAGCTCAGAGTCGCGGTTGCAGGTTGCGGAAAAGGCCATGATGCCGCCCACTTTGCTGAGCAAGGGCACATAGTAACAGCTTTTGATGTTTCGGAGGAGGGGCTAAAAGAGGCCAAAGAAAAGTATGGTCACCTCAACAACTTGAGCTTTGTACAGGCTGATATCTTTAACCTACCTGCCAAATATCAAAAGCAATTTGATCTCGTGTTTGAGCACACCCTTTATTGTGCGGTCACCCCATCTCGTAGAACAGAATTGATGAAAGTCTGGAAAAGCATGCTCTGTGAAGAAGGGCATGTTTTAGGCTCTTTCTTCGCTATGGACAAGAGAGGCGGGCCACCTTACGGCGGCACCGAATGG
>JABSOQ010000025.1:0-22209 GCA_013216195.1 Bdellovibrionales bacterium | reverse complement strand
ACTTTGATCTACTGTACTGGACACGCTGGAGAACCTCCCTGCCCCGGCGACTTGGCAAAGAGTTACTCATATATATGAAAATGAAAGCTAGTTAATTGAGTCTATTGCCCGCCAACTAGGCAAAACTGCGATTTATTGATCTCAGCTCGGCCTCACCAAAGAGATGCTTATTCAGTAACAAAAGAAATCTTAATAAAAGGCCCTGTTTAAAGGGCTTTTAGGCAAAATAAACAGCTTTCAGCAGAAAAAGTCTTAACTATTCTACATAGGCCTTCCAGAAACATTGGTTTTATAGGTCCAGATCGATATTTCTGATTGCAGATAAATGACGAGGGGGAAAACTGTCATGAAAATTACACTCGCAATCGCATCTCTAATCGCAATGATGATAGGCGCTCAAAGCTCATTGGCCTGCTCATGGATGCCACCAGAGCAATCAAAAGTCGTTGAAGAGCTTCAAACAATCGGCTTGGCTGCCGTCTCTTCTGACCCTTCAAAGGTAGACGTGCTGATTGAGCCAATCGACAAAAGCTATCAAGTTGGCGAAACAAACTCGACAGGCATGTGCCCTGACGAAGTGCACTTTTCTGGCGAATACGCAGTTAGGTACAAAGTCGACAACGGCCTCAACACAGTATGCAACGTGATCATAACTGTGACTAAGAATGTTCCTTGGTCAAACGCACCTAAGGTCTCTTATGAAGTTGAGAACCTACACGTCGCGAGATGCACGAGATAGAGTGCGCTCTTTGTTATTGAAAATTTGGTTTTCGTAGCTGGCTTTGAATGAACATCGCCAGCTCATCCAAAGATAGATAAAACACCATCGAAGTTCTGGCCGAATGGTCTAAAACGCCTAAACCTGCCTTAGCCAACATGATATCAAGTAAAGCTCTAGTCGTACGACCTTCGGCATCTACATAAGGGTGAATGTATTGATAAATTTGAAAGAGGTAAGCAATCTGTAAAAGACCAGTGTCATGGTCGATTGCATTGAATTGCTCTATCCATCTCTCAAGAAAGAAATCGACTGATTCATGTGAAACGAACCTCACCCCTGCGCCAGTACGAATCATGTATTCAGGCAACCTGACACCGGCCGCTAAAAGCTGCTGTCTCGTGCGCGCCACTTTAGGGCCTTCTATAAAGCTTGAGACCCCATAGCCATCTCCTCCAGCGTTTGGCAAAGCCAACACACGACTCTTAAACTTGCCTAGGTTTTCTAACGTGAGCGGAGCGACAGTTTCGCCTTGAAAGATATCAGCCCACAAAGCACTAAAAGCCAGAGCCTGCGCCGTCTGAATGTCTAACTTACCTCTGCCATCTGCAGCCTTGTAGGTCTCTGAATCTTGCACTTGCTTCTCTGCTTGGTTTTCAAAGAACTGTTCAGTTGGCTTACCTAGTTTTTCACGGTCTCCGTGGGCTGGTGTAAACTCGAGGGTACTGTAGGAATCAAGCTGAAAGCCGTATAAAACCTCGGTTCTCGTCACCCATCGAATGATCGAGGTCTCAAAGAGTGCGGTAACCTTCACGCCAGTGGGAAGAGTCAACCTGAACAAGCTTTCTGAATCACCTTCTGCGGCCTCACGTCTTGGCAAAATCAGACCAGTTTTAAGAATAATTTTATCATCTTCGATCGACTTCACAGTATGTTCAGGAACATTCAAAAAACCCTGAAGCACAGACTGCGGGTCTTTGCCCAGGTAGAACATTGCACTGGCCAAATTCTCTGAATAAGGGCCGTATAAACGCTCAACGCACCGATTAGGCTCGTCTGCCCCATACCCTATTGCAGGTACCATTAAAGCGAGCAAAACGACTGTAGAAACTGATTTAAACAAACTCATTCTCAACCCCTGCAATGACCACTGGTCATCGAATCAAAACACTGTGCAACATCACTATCAGAATACCAGGAGCAATTTACACGCCAGATGGTGTAGAGATTACGAATGCTGATATCTAAACAGTTGCAGCCTGAGCATCTCGAAATGTTTCGTAAAGCCATCGAGAAGCCCAAATGGGCAAAAACCGTGAACAATTTACCTAAACTCATAGGCAAATCTGGCGCTTCACAGTTAGCCCCTAGGTTATACGGAGCTGGTGGGAATCTTGCAGCTTAACGAGATTCAAGACCGAGCTAACAATCAGAGCGTGCCTATTCGACGTAAGCCTGTTTTTAGGTTTCGAATGGCCAATTTTTGTGAGCCACAAGAGGAACATTGGCAGCTGTGTAAGATCATCCGCTGATCACGTTCATTGGTTCAGTAGATATGTTTGCTGTGAGTTTCTGTCTGTAGGGCGCTTAAAGGATGGGGAAAAAAATGAAGTTTAAAAGAAAAGCCAAAAGACGAATCAAAATTGCTTATCACGTGGTGCTCAGTATTTTGGTGATATCCCAACCACTATCTGCAATTGCAGCAAGCGGTAGAATAGACTTGATTGCTCCGACGGTGCAAGGTTACCAAACCGGAGAGCAAGTTGGTTTGCTTGGTGCCTTTGGCCAAGCCTTCGGAGGCATGCAAGGCAGCTACATTGAATATCAAACCAACACTCCGATTTCACAGCTCCAGTCGGCCCATGAAATCTTAAAATCTGAAAGAACCCGACTGGCTACAGAGGCCAACGGCGCGCAGGCTTTTTATAGAATTGTCATTATCCCATGGGCAGTAACCGACCTCGAGACCGCTCAAGAGCAACTTGCTAGCGTGAGCCCTGAGGCCTTAACCGATGCCTCAATTCTGCTGACTTCTGGCTTTTTATCTCTGCAAAAAGAAAAAGAAAGTGACCACCGACACGCAAGCAGGAGAGTCGGAAGACTCACTCTCGACTTGTTCCCTGATGCCGCCCTCGCTCACGAGCTGCTAAAGACCTACCCCCGATTCTTGGAACCGCTACTTCAAACGCACAAGAAGAACAACTGGTGCACTAATCTTGTCAGTCGCAGGTATTGCCGCCATGGGTACAGCTCTGGTGATTTTGGTACCAATGGTTCTGCCTGCATTACCTTCAATGGGCAGCGTGGCTTTGATGATGAACCCTTACACGGCGGGCTCGGGCATGATGATGTACGGTGCTGAAATGATGACCGCGAGCCTCTCGAACATGGCCGTCGGCATGGGAGCCGAGTTTTTGGGTCAAATGGGAACGGTTGCTGTTGCGGCCTCAAGCAGCCTTCTGGCATCTGAGTTTCCTCAATTTCAAAACCCAGAGACTCCTATGCCTTTTGCAAGCTTCGACTATCAATTCATTGGCGCTCTGCTGTTTACGGCTCTCGAAATGCAAAAGCTAACCGAAGTTTTACAGGGCCTAGAAAGTCACAAGCTCCAATCCCATTCCCGTGTGCAAAACCACTCAAAGCAGCAAATCTCTGAGAGCCTTGTTCAAAAGATGGCCCTTTTTGAGTCGTACCTCCTTGTGCTCAAAAGGCAAATCGTTGGCTTAATACAGGCCAGTGAATCAGACCGAGCTCTTCAAATCATGACTCAATTTGCCATACACTCTCACGGCATTGGGGTTCTCGACACGGTAATTGAAAGCTTTCGAGACTCGGCAATTCAGTCATCGATGGTTGGCAAATACGATGGCGACAAGCAGGCCTACCAAAGAGAGCTTAGCTTTTTTGCCGAAATGATGTCTGCAATGATCCAAATGCGAAACCAACTCGCCTCTGACCCTGTTTTTGTTGAGAACGCCAAAAAGATTGGAGCCAAGTTTCAAAACGGTGATGAGGCCCAATCGCAGAAGCAAAGATTAGGGCAGTCGGTCGCCATGACCAACTTACTGCAAGGTGAATTGATGTCGGGTATGAAAAACCGGTTTGGCGAAATGATTCAAAATTATGAAGCTTTTGAACAAGAAGATTTCAGGCAAGCAAGAACTGCCACAGAAGCCGATTGGCTTGAACAAGTTCGCACGACATGGCTTCAAGCAAGGTGGAGTGACTTGAGTGAAACAGTCACTCAAACTGCAACCGCTGTGGGAGAGACATTTGGCCAAGTGAGCGAGGTGGCGATCAACGCAGCTTCTCAGCCATTTCAACTGGCTTGGCGAGGAGGCCAGTCACTTTCAGGTACAGTTGCTGGAGCTTGCAGCTGGGTAATGAGCAAAGGTAAAAACACCACTGAAGAAGATTAACGAATCGCTAAAAAAGCGAGGGGCCTTCAGCGAATACTGAAGACCCCACAATAGACAATAGGTTTGCTATAAGCCGGATTCTGTAGCCATCAGAGGGTGTCTGATCCTCTAAAGCCAACCACCATTCATCTGGAATCACCATTACTGACGATTCTCAAGCGATCCACCCGAACACCTCAGACTGGCCGCCCTTAAACGTGTTCCTATTCGATCTTGCTCCGCGCAGAGTTTGGCTGCTTTCACTCCAGCAGCTCCCCAAAAAGCTCCCGTTCCCGCTCTTTGGATCAATGCTCTGGACATTCTCTCTGTTCCACTGGTCCTCGCCTCACGACGGATGGGAATTACCCACTACGCTGCCATATGGAGTCCGGACTTTCCTCGAAGAGCTCAAGGGCTCCCCGCGGTAGTTCACAAACCAAGCGCAATGTAGCACACATTGATCTTGTTTTGTAAAATTCTAAGTAGAGAACTCCTGGCCTGACTCTAAGCTGCTGAATTGACTTATTAAAACTTTATTGGAGTTCTGAATCGGAGCCTCTACCGCAGATTTCTGATAGCAGCTTACCTTGATTATCAACACAGCCTGATAAACATATGGTCGAATCTTTGCCCTCAACGGGCTCACAACCAAAGGTCACACTCGTCGCTCCGTTGTGGTAATAATTCAAAATCACAGGCTCTGAAAAGCCCAGCACAACATGCCCGACTTTATCAATGACTACCCATTTTGATTTGCCATGTTCTATGGTTGGTAATCTGACGCTAGCAAAACCTTTCTTGAAGGGTCTGGCAAATTCGTATTTCGCTTCTAGAACGACTTCACCAGAGAGGTTGTAAAATCCAAACAGTTTTGTGTTGCGATCTTTAAACCGAATCATTCCATCTGATGCCGAGTTGCTAGGCTCATGATGAACTGGAAAGGTGAAAAGAGTCGAGCCGTTTTTGTTGATCATCTCTGTTTTCCACTTACCATTGCGCTGAACCCTCACAAGGCAAACACCTTCACGAAAACCGCCTAGCACGTGGGCAAACTGAAAAGGAATCACCTCTACGCCTGTTTCAAAACTAAAAAAGCCATACTCTCCGTCGAAGTTCTTGGCCGCCACTAAGCCATCGCCTGATAGATCAATCCGACTGTACTCAATGGGTAGTCGAAACTTGCCAGTCTTGTACTCGAATAGGCCCCAAGTCTCTTTACCAAAAAACTTCGTCTCATCATATGAACTAAACCTTGTTCAGATTGGTTATGACAGCGATCAAACTTTTCTTCTGAATAGGGCTTACCCTCTGAGTCGATGTACCAACATCCCTCTTTTTCTCTTTTTACGTTAGCGTGTTGGTAAATCGTACCTCCACCACCACAAGAAGTTAGAACTGGCTTTCTTTCGCACTTGAAACTTGCAACATTTGCTATAATTGGCTCGAAGCTACTGACAGCGACTTCGCTAAAGGTGGTTAGAGATAAGAGCAAATGAAAGGTTAAAAAGACAACGAGGTGGTTAAACATAGATCTGAGTCTCCAAAGGCATGCCTTTTCGAAGTGGGCCCCTAGCTCAAAATCGCTCTGAAAGGGGATACCTCAAGTTCTTATAAAGATTCTCCAAATTTTAGGAGAAAACTGGCTTCTGGCCTAAAGACTTAGGACTCAAGTCCGATGGAGTAATTGTAAGCGGAACGTAGAAGGAATGTACGATGGATAGAAAAGTCTTTACAGTTTGTGTGCTAACGATCAGCTCTTTGCTCTTAATGTATCAAAACTTTACGTTTTAGGGGTTTTGGTCAGAGGGCAGCTTAGGCCTGTGCCAGGCCTGAAAATATCGCTGTCCATCCAGCCTCTCAGCATCTTGCTGGGAACCAACCTATTGGCCACTGAGGCCTCTACCCGCGACATCTTAATTTTCAAAACATGGGTTTTACCCCAGCGACAAACATAGTCTGCCTCTTCATAGTCACAATTGGCTGCTGCCGATCTAAACGGTCGACCTCTTTCATCGAAGAAAATTATCTGCCTTAAATCGAAGTCTAAATGCTCACCCAATTCAATGCGCGCTATCGGCCTCTGTTGATCAAGGTGGCAAACTAGCCGGGCAGAGATTCCCTGATAGACCTCTTTTCCACTCTCAGTAGCAGCGGCAAGGCCTGGGGCGACTCCCAGACTGCATATAAGAAAATAGACAACTAATTTCATGTGTATGTCTGCTAACACCCAAATTGCACACAAACAAGGCAATTGCAGACGATTTACAGACACTTATCAATTTAACGTTTCGCATCAAAGGCTTGCTGGGTAAGGTTTTCTAAGCTGACTAACGGTAGCAGAGTTTTACTTCTAGGATCTATGAACAGCCCGACATGGTCAGGCTACGATGGCTGAGCTTGAGGCCTCTCAATCTTGAACTCTTGCCCGACCATCTTTTGCCAGTAAGGGGTTAGGTTGAGTTCGCAGTCCAACTTACGAAGCATATTGAAGATGCCACCCAGCTTCCTATGTAGAAACACAATTTTCTCTGGTGGCGGCGAATATCTCAGACTCGAGGTAAACTCTTTGCCAACTTCTTGAGCTCGCTTAGCGAAATCTTCATCGCGAAACTTAAAGGGCTGAAGGTGAGGAAAGAACGGCTCAACCGAGCTCTTCAAAAACTCTGCGAAGTTTGCTTTAGTTTCATCGCTCTCTCTGTCATCGATCAAGCCAAAATCAAGTGAGGCTTGCAGGATTGCATTTCGATCAAAAGTCGCGAAGGTCTTCAACAACTTACGATACCTGTCGACGAAATTGTCTTCATAAAAAATCGTAGCACCAAAGTCTAAAAGAACCACTTTGGTAGGATTCGATTGAATTTTAAAGTTCGCATAGTTGGGGTCAGTCTGTACAACTCCCCAGTCAAAGTACTCATGGCAATAGAGATCAAGAATTTTTCTACCGACAAAATCTCGTTGCTCACGGCTTGGGTTTGAGTTCACCCACTTCGTGAAGCTCTCTCCCTCTACGTAGGTCATTGCCAAGACTCGCTTTGAAGATAGCTCAGGTATTGGGGTGGGCACTACGTACTCAGGGTGATTCTTTACAAGCTCACCAAACTTGGTCATGCATTCTCGTTCATATTCGTAATCAGCTTCGTTCCGTAACACGACTTTCATTTCTTCAAACAAAGCGTCTAAAGCCATGTGTCTACCCGAAACGGTCAAAAAGCCTTGCGCCACTTTTTTCAGAATTCTTAAGTCAGAGTCAATACTGTCAGCTACACCAGGGTACTGAATCTTTAAAACGATATTTTGACCCTTGTACCGAGCTCTATGAACTTGGCCGATGGAAGCAGCAGCAAAAGCTTTCGGATCAAGATCTTCGATTTGTGAAAGCAGCTCTTCTGGTATGTCTTCTTTTAAAACTGAATGTAATTTACCAAAAGACACTGGCTCGGCTGAATCTTGAAGTTTCGAAAGTATCTCGATCACCTCAGGAGGAAGAAAATCGCTGCTATCGAGGCTTAGCAGCTGGCCCGCCTTCATGGCCGCACCTTTCAACTGAGATAGGTTGTCAGCCAAGACTCTAGCCTGATCGACTCGTGTCTTAACCAATGATGACCCATCTTCATCGCCTGAGATTCCCTTTTGAACACTACGCCCTATCTCTTTTTGGGCGAGCTTAGAGGCCATGGTAATGAGTTGAATAGATCTTCCAAACACGCTCGATTTCATTCTTATAGTCTAGCACCGGTTTAAGAAGTTGTGAACTCAACTGGCTCAAAATACCTCAACTGTGCGTAATTACTGACGTGACAGGCCTTTAAGCAGTGTAGATACTGCACTCAAATACTGCACGGAGGCCCAGATGGCTCAAAATGAGATTGGATCCTATGAACTTGTGATACGTGAACGACACCTAGACACCTTCGGACACGTCAACAATGCAACCTACTTTGAAATGCTTGAAGAGGCCCGCTGGGAGCTTATTTCGGCCCGGGGCTATGATCTCGCCTACATTCAAAAGTGCAAGCAGGGCCCTGTTATTCTTGAGGCCAGTATCCAGTTCAGAAAAGAATTGGTGCTCAGAAAAAAGGTGAACATCACAACAGAATTACTCGAATACAAAAATAAGATCGGCACGCTCGAACAAAAGATCTGTTTTGAAAACGGTGAGGTAGCTGCAAAGGCCAAACTTGTTTTTGGTTTGTTCGACCTAAGGCAGAGGCAGCTCATCGAACCCACTGACGAATGGAAGAGAGCTATTGGTTTTGTTGAAGATTAGCTCTCTTTTTCAGATCTGAATCTCTAAATCATTTTGCCGATTTGATGAAATCGGCAACCACATCCCCTGAGACCAAGCAATGCTTCACTTTCTCCTTGTGAAAAGTCACTGTGTCTTCACTTTTGAGTTCGACCAGTTGATCTTTCAGATCAAGATTGCCTGAATAAAAACCGTAATGGTCCGTCGGGGTCGCCGCCACCAAGATGTTTTCGATTGTCGACAATTCATTGAGATCAAACATATCGGCCACGCCGTAAGACTCTCGTGAGCGAGAATCAGGATAGATTCTCCGGAACACAGCCTGAACACCTGAATTGAACGGCCAACGCCCACCAGAGCCCTCTTTTACCTTTGTGAAGGTCTTCGGAATTGCGGGACAGATTACAACTAACTTGTCAAAAAGCTCAGCCTCGCGAGAAGCCCAGCGCAAACTGTTATGACCGCCCATAGAGTCACCCAGCAAAGTTCTGCGCTCAGCTTTAATACCTTGGCGATCTTCCACGCGCTTTAGTGCTTTGGTAAGTTCATTGCCATATTCAGTGTCTCGAAACCACCAGAAGCGACCATAGCTTAGACCTACAATATGAGGCCTCACAACACCTTGCTTAAGCCAGCGTTCGTTGATTTCTCGTGTGACCTTATCTTCATCCCAGTCGGTTTGGGTGCGGCCAACTCCATGTAGGTAAACTAAAACCTCCTGGGTTCCCTCATCACCGGGCCAATAGCAATATTTAACATCACCCTCAGATCCACATACCCTGTTGTCGACTCGTGCTCCCTTAAAGCCCGCAAAGCACTGACTCGGAAGCAAAACCACAACCAAGGCTATGGCTGAGACTAGCACCAATAAGGTTACCAACTTGTTCTTTGTAGCCAACATCAATTCCCCCCTTTGAAACCACGACTTGCTTGCTGCTTGCTGCTTGCTGCTTGCTGCCGTGGGCGAATATTAGATCTGGCAAATTGATAAATGTAAAACCTAAATCGGCTTGAAACGCAGAGCCAAATCGATCTCCGTCGGGATCTCATACAGCGCGTTGAACTCTTCACAAGTAAAGCGCGATACTACGAGTATCAATTCGGTTACAAGAGAGGTTTTGATGCTCAGCAAACTACTGCGATTTTTTTTGGTTGGCTCAAACAATAGGCCTAAGAAGAAAAGCTTTTTCGAAGAAGTGAAAGTGATGATACTCGATGAGCAGGCCCTCGCTTCAAAATCGATACAATTGTTCTGCAACGCTGAATGGCACACATATGGTGCTTCGGCAGTGGTTTCTAGGCGCTACCCAAAAGACTGGCACCTAGAAATACTCAGCCCTGAGTTCATACTCAAAGATCATGACCCGTTAACTTTAGTCTATCTCATAAAAGACGGAGCTCTGATGCTACAAAGAAGCATCGATATCGCAGAAATCCAATTTTCTTTCGACAAGGCGATCTTGAAGACAGACCTTACCAGTCTCGATCAGTGGGAGGTCGAAGGCCAAAAGACTAAAATTTGGGATGAGTTTCACAAACAAAGCGACAACTTTACGTTGCATTTCAAAGGCAAAGAGCTCTACCTAGATGATATAGAATGCTACGAAGTGCAAAGAGAAGACGGCGAAACCCAGTTTTTCTTTTACTTTGAATTTGTTGACGACGGCTTCAACACGACACTACATCTCACGACGAACCCAAAGGGACAACTTTGGGTCATCGAGAGCACAGATATCGATCAGGGAAAGGCTCGTATCGTTACCAGAGGCCCTTCGAAGGTATCTGCATAAGATAAGGTGGCCACTCAATCTACCCCTTAGCTAGGTCTGTTTATCGCTTGGCCTAAATGACTCTCTGAGAAAAAGAGGCAAATCGACTTCATCAGATGTATTCAAGTCACGGCTCACGCCTAAACCCAAATCGTCATCATCTGCAAAGGTTGTCTCAAATGCATCGAAGGTAGCTGCAGGGGTTACTGCAACAGGAGCCACCTCTTCAGAGCCAAAAACTTTGCTATAGAGCCAACCAAAGACAAAACTTAAGTCTTCTCGAATCTGCAAATACGAAGGAACCAGAAAAACAGTCATAATGGTCGAGAAAGTAAGACCCCAACCCATCGCAAAAGCTAGAGGCTGAGTAAAACCCGACTCGCCACCAATACCATAGGCCATGGGAAACACTCCCCCAACTGTAGTCACTGTCGTAAGAAGAATCGCTCTCAAGCGAGAACTTGCCCCGGTGATTATCGCCTCTTTAGTCATCCCGCCTAACTCAGCTGCTCGCTTGTTGATCTGATCAACCATAACTATAGAAGCATTAACCGCAACACCAACTGTACTGACCAAACCTATCAAAGCCATTAGGCCAAGTGGTTCATCATGAACGTACAAAGCCATGATAATACCGACCAACCCAAAAGGTATGGGCAAACCGACAACTATCGGTTGAGTCACCGAACCCAAGATGAATGCAATTACAAACAGCACTCCGAAAATACAAACCGCAGCTACACGCAGCGCCCACTGCGAACTTTTCTGCTCTTTTTTGTTAGAAGCCTCTGTTTTGAACTCAAACTGCGGATATTTCTCACCTAACGAAACTGCAATCGCCGATAGCTCTTTTTCAGCCGTAGCCATATTGCCTGTTTCTTGATTGACCTTTACCTGCATATCGAGAGAGCGCTTACCATCAGAGTGAGAGATGCTCGCAAGAGTCGCTCGATCTTCCCACTTGCCTAAGAACCGCAATGGCACACTCGAACCCGTTGCGTTCACAATCTGCAAGGCTCCTAGCTGCTCAAATGAGAGCTCATCTTTTTCGCCGATTTCGGTGTAAACCCGAACCTTCTCGCCTTGCAGCCGAGTTTCAACCACTTCGTCTTCAGTAAACAGACTTCTCATTTGAGAGCTAAGCATTTGTGAAGTCATTCCATGTTGAGCAAGCTTAGCCGTGCTGGGTACGAATCGCCAGGTCTTGTGAAGACGATCCTCATCTCTTTCATAGGGCAAGAATGTCTTTGAGTCGGCAGTCAACTTCTCCATCTCATCGATGACATCCGCAAACTCCCCATCTTCGCCGCCCTCAACAATGAGTGAGACCATTTGATCAGCCTCTTCGTCGGCATTGGCCTTCTGAATTTCAGCGTAGAGCTTTTTGTAACCACCCTCTGACTTCACCTTTTCAAGGAAGGGGTCAACTTTGCTCTTCAAAGCTTCTTTAAGCTCACTTGGGTAAGGATGTTCTCTGTCAAGATATGCCAAGATACGAGCATACTGAGGCCCTTCATGCCTCTTGCCGTTCATCCAAATTTTGCCAACAGAGGCAAACGTGTTTTCAATACCAGCGTCTTTTAAAGTGGCAAGATGCTCAATAATCGGCTCAATCTTCTTAGCCGATGCTTCTTTTGAGTCTGTTTCTTCAAGTTCGATGTAAATTGCCATTCTTTCAGCAAAAATATTCAAGTTGAAGTTGTGCTTCAATTGGGTCGAGGCGATCCAGCCAGCTCCGCCAATCATCGCTGCACCTAAAACCATTAGAAGGTATCGAAACTTCAAACCCTTATAGAGCATGGCTTCGTATCTTAGCTTTAAGGCCTGAAACCATTTTTCTCTCGCACCGCTTGGCTTTTTCACAAAGTGGGCTAGGTGATTCGGCAAGATAAAAAACGACTCAAACCAGCTCAATGCAAGGGCCGAAAGCACCACCACTGGAATGGCGTAAATCATCTTGCTCATTTCACTTTTGATGAACAGAACCGGTGCAAACGCCACCATTGTGGTGAGCACGGTTCCAGACACCGGAACCAAAAGCTCTGAAACCGTTTTGGTCGCGGCTTCATTTGGCTCAATACCTGATGCCAAGAGATCAGAGTACTTCTCTGAAACAATAATGGCATCATCGACAAGAATACCGATCACCAAGATCAACCCAACCAATGAGATCAAGTCGATATCGATTCCAAGAAGCATTAGCACAGTGAAGGTGCCAAAATAGGCAATTGGCAAGCCCAGAGTCGCCATGAGAGCTGTGCGCGAATTCAAGAAGAACATGAGCATCAGAAAAACGAGCCCTAACCCTATAAGGCCATTTTGGTTCAGCACACCCATTTGCCTCTCAATAAACTGAGGGCCATCAACCATATTGAGAACTTTAACTCCGGCAGGGGCCTTTGCCTGCATCTCTTGAACCACTTCCCAGGCATCGTGTTTGAGATCGATGGCATCTGTCGATAGTGACTTTCGAAGAGACAGGGTTAGGCCTGGGTTGCCATTCACATAGTAGATCGATTCTTTATCAACCAGCTCCCAGCGTACATCTGCGACGTCACCCACTGTGAGAGTGTAGCCAGCCATATTGGCTCTAAGGGGCAAGGCTCTGATACTTGCTAGGTCAGTCGCAACTCGGTCGATCGTGACCATGCGGTTTTCATAATTGACCTTTAAGGAACCAACCGGTGCGATGTTGAGCCCAGCCAATAACGTGTTTCGAACGGTGTCGACAGAAACCTCATGCCTCGTCAGCTTGATCGGATCGATTCGAATGTGCACATTTCTTTTTCTGAAATCACTATAGGCGTTTGTAACCCCTGGGATGTTTAGCAAAGCCTCTTCAAACTTCTCATAGAATTGACGGTGCTCAGGGTTCAACTCATCAAAGTTCTCTAGACCCATCCAAATGAGGAATGTGTCTGTGACTTTTGATTGCTCAGCCCTGATCTCTCTCAGTGAATCAGGCAACCTGTTTCGAATAGAGGCCAGCCTCGAGTTAACGGTATCTAGAGCTTCAGTCATTTTGTCGAAATCAGCTTTGAAAAACAGATCAATACTCGAGTATCCAACACCTGAGCTCGAACTCATACGCTCCATACCAGGCATGTCTTTCAAGACGTCTTCAACCGGGAAGGTTACGAACTTCTCCATTTCTTCGGGAGATGCTCCTATGATGCTCGCGCTGACAGAAATTCGATTCCATTCGAAAGGGGGCGAAAGATCCCGCTTCAATGAAAGCAATGACATAAGACCCGTAATCACAATCGCCGCTGTCACAAGATGTACATAAAAAGATCTTTCAACAAAGAACCTTATCAATTTCATATGACCCCCCTGCACAACCCAACAGGCTGCTCAGTGAAATTGAAGAATCCCAACTGGTTTTGAATCAAGCTGCTACGCAGTTCGATCTGCTGCGAGCTCTCGAGGTAGTAGGCATTTTGGTAGCGAATGTACTCATCAAAATCGAGTTTACCGCTCCTGACGAGTCTTAGACCATTCGACATTCGCTCTTTCAAAACTTTCTGTCGCTCTACAGAAGCTCTCAATTGAATGGCCAAAGCTGATTTTTGTCTTGTTAGCTCTAGGTACTCAGATCGTAGGTTCTTTTCAGTTTCAAGTGCCAAAGCATCAGCTCTTACTTTGCTAGATTCGGCAGCTCTCACTCTTGCTGCATTGGTCCTGTTCCAAGGCCAGTCCATTTCAAGAAAAACCGTCACGGTCTCGTTATGTTGATCAAACAAGTTCGACTGACCAAACTGAGTAACACTATCTTGAACATCGGCTCTTACACCCGCCCGCACTTGAGCTCTCTGAGCCATCTGGGTGGCCTCAAGGTTACGCTCAGCAGATTCTTTGACTAACTTGGCCGCTACCGCTCGCCTTGACCCCTGCCAGTTGTCAGCGCTAGCAGCTGGCAAAGCCATAAACTGATCTGGGCTCTCAAGTTTAAGATCATCAGTCTGGCCTGTCTGAACCTGACTTTGTATGGCCTCTCCGCCCTGAACAAACAGCTCGTCGAGAGCTTGCTGTGTGTTGGCCTGTTGAGTGGCAAGTTCAGCCTCAGCCGATACCAAATCACTTTTAGCTGAGAGCATGTCGATCTTTCTTATAATTCTCTGTTTATAAGCTCGATCAGCTATTTGATAACTTTCTTTAGCTGAATTGAATTGAGCTTCAAAAAGGCGAAGTCTATCTATTGCATACTTGGCATTAGCATAGACCTGAATAGCTTGGTGGCATTGGCGAAGAGCTTGATCTTGATAATTCAGCTTTTCAGCTTCAAGGGCCTTTTCGGCACTGGCGATTCGCACTCGATCCTGGCCACCACCTAGATTCTGCAATAGATCTACTGAAAGGGTGCCTGTGAACTGCTGGTCGAGACCAAGAAAGACATCTTGGGTGTCCATAATATTCTTAAATGCAGAGACTTCGAGGTTGAAGCCCCAAGGCATAGCCTGGTTAAGGCCACCCTGAAGACCAGTGTTCTCGACGTTAAAATCAAGAACGTCACTTGAAGACTGAGCCTCTAGTTTTTGATTGCTAGTCCGGTGAGTGGGTGAAAGTTGAAAGCTACTCGCCCAAAGATCTGTAGCAATCTCCAAGTCAGATTCAGCCTGAGTCACAGCTGCCCTCTGGCTCATCAGCGACTCGCTGTTTTTCAAAAAACTCTGAATGTAGTCGTTCAAAGGCAAAGCCTCTGCATTGCAAGCAAGCAGAAGCAGCATTCCCCCAAGTATTCGATTCAAGCCCCCCCCCGATTTCAATGAAGCAATTGATTAGCCAGTCAATCCCCAGACGTAGCTTCAATATGCTTCGGTTAGATTGTAGCAAAAGGGTGAAATGAGATCATAACCGCTGACAATGATTGAAAGAAAAACAGTGATTTTGGCCCTCAAACTGGCCAGATTGCTGCTGACCCTACAAAAATGCCACTAGCAGCATAAAGAATTATTAATAGAAGACGACTAAGTTGCCTTGAGGATTGCGGCACTCTGGCCTCTTTACGCACCGGAGCAATTTGGCTGAGCAGCATTATTGAGCACTTTAACTTAACTGAAATAAAGAAAGGTTTTCAAAAACTGCCCGCTTCAAGAACTTTATTGATTCGATTGAAAGAGGTTTCCACAACCAGTCGAAGCTTTAAAAAAAGAGAAAACAGTTCCACTGTTTTGAGACTTCAAATCAGACAATTATTCTAGGGGGGATAATGAGAGAGAAAATTAAGTATGTAGTACTCGGTGTGTTGGGCCTGATGATGGCTGTTGCAAACATTGGTTGTACAGAAGAAGACGTTGCTGCAGGAGTGGTAGTTGGCGCAATTATCGGAGCCACTATTTTTGACGATGATGACGATCATCACCACAGAAGAGGCCATCACAGACATGGTGACAGAGACGGCAGATGGAGAGATGGCCGAGGGCATCGCCGTGATTGCCATTGGCGCAACGACTGCCGTCGCCCGAGACGCGGTTGGCATTCAGCTGATAGCCTACAACAAGCTGCCGGCACTCAAGCTTTTACTAATAGACTCAAAACAAAATTCGACCTACCAAACGATTCGGCAAAATTCATCTCGTCTTTGATGGTTGCCACTCAAAGGGGCGACTGGATGACTCTAAGAGGTGTTGGTTTCTCTGAGTCAGATGTTAAACGTCTATCACGCATGCGCATGCCAAGCGACAACGGCCTCAACAAGTTCTCTCAGGCTGTAAATATTGATTTCGAAAAATCTCAAGCGTTGTTCACAATGGTGACTTCTGAAGCCAAGGCTCAGTTTGCAAACATTGAGAGTGAAGCCTGGGAAGTTTGCTTGACCACAACTGGCAAGTGGAAAACACCACAAAACCTAGCATGCTCTGGCACATACCAAAACGGCTGCTCACCTTCTACGGGTGCAACCCAGTGTGTTCCTCGCTAAACCAGCGATAAAGTGTCAAAATCAAAAGAGGCCTCAGTTAGAGGTCTCTTTTTTTACTAACTCCATTTTGTAATTTCGAGTGTAGCGCAGAACTGCTACACCTGCGGTCTGACCAACAGAGCTGTACCAAGAATGCACCTTTAAACTTCTCCATTGAAACAAATCAATGTCGTCAAAAACTGGCGACTGAAAGCTCTGCTCATTTCGGTTCATTTTAGACTCTAAACAATTGAACTTTTCTGTGAAGGCGAGAGCAAAGTGCTTCTTCGAAACTCGCTGCCAAGCCTCTGAGCCAGTTCGGGTGTAGAACTGAATCTTCATTCTATTCAAACGACCTATGTGGCTTCCAACATTTTGGCAGTCACCAAGATCAACAATAAAGAAGTGGTGAGCCTGGCCTTGGCTATTTAAATCAGTAGAGCTCGACATTTCAATTTGCACAATGTCGGCGATGCGGTTTTTGACTGAATAGGTCTCAAAAAGATAAGGCGTGCCCCACTCATCATCAGTTTTTTCTGAATACGACCAAGTCCATGAATTACCCACCTGAAAATCAGAGATGGTCACAGTTTCCGCCTGGGCCCAACAAAAAAGACCAAAACCAGCAAACAGCGCAAAGCACTTAGCTGCTTTTCTCAACATGGCAATTCCCCCCTCAAAGAATTGCCGTAGATCTTGGCAGGCCACGAGTCACTAGGTCAAGCTGTCAGCTATGAAAGTGGGTGTTTGCAACTGAGAGAGTACTTAACTGAGACGATTTGCCTCAACTGTGACTACAATTACGCTTTCAATTACCAAAACTTGAAATTCACTTACTATGAAAGACATCAAAACAGCTGGTAAACAGCCAAGGCTAGAATGTAGGCCAACACGCTGTAGGCAACGAAAGTTACTATAGGCAAAACACCGCTACCCGTTTCTTTTTTCATTACAGCAACTGTCGATACGCACTGAAGTGCAATTGCGTAAAACACCAACAGTGCTACCCCAGAGCCCATGGTCAAGCCCGAAGCCTCAAGGTTTGAAGCTAGTCCAGCGATGTTCTCATCAGCCCCTTCAATGCCGTAGAGGGTGCCGAGAGTTCCTACAAAAACCTCTCTTGCCAAAAACGAGGCGAGAACTGCAACTCCGAACTTCCAGTCGAGCCCAATGGGTTCAAAGATAGGTCCAATAAATTGCCCCACACTCGCAAGCCACGAGCTGCCTAAATCTTCACCGCCATTTGGAAAATACCCCAACACCCAAACGACAATTGTGACCGCAAAAATTATGGCTCCAGCCTCTTTAACAAAAGCCCAAGAACTTTTTATCGATCTCTGAGCCAATGGCCCCACAGCCGGCAATCTGTATGGAGGAAGCTCTAGAAGAAATGGTGCATCTGATTCTTCTTTGTAAACTGTCTTAGACAAGATGCCCGTCACAATGCCTGCGACCAGGTAGCCAAAAACAAACAATGCAAAAAAAGCGAGGCCCTGCAACCCAACCAGACCACCGGCAAAAGTTACTGACGGAATCAGTGCCACAATCAAAAGGCTATACACTGGTAACCTTGCCGAGCAAGCCACCAAGGGCAAAGCCATAATCGTAAGAATTCGCTTTTTTGGGGATTCGATGATTCTAGCCGCAAACATCGCAGGAATCGCACATGCATGCCCAGACAAGAGAGAAACAAAGCTCTTACCTGATAAACCAACTAAACTCAGAGGTTTGTGGCAGATAATCGCAGCTCTAGCCATGTAGCCTGAGTCTTCAAGTAAACCGATAATAAACGTGAGTATAAAAATTTGTGGAACAAAAACCAGAAATGAGCCAAACCCACCTAGAATGGCATCGTTCACAAAATCTGATGCGATTCCCTCTGGCAGAAGTGGTGTCAGCAGTGAACCAATATTGCCGATTGCGCTTTCTACACCATCCATAAGTGGAGATGCCCAGCTGAAAATACTTTGAAACAACACCAGCATGGTCACCAGAAAAATTGCCCCACCCCAAATGTCAGACAGTACCCAATGGTCGATTCTATTTTGATTTTTTAAAATCACACTCGAATTAGGCCCATACTTTTTCGCCAGCTCTTTAGCTCTAAGTAGCGAGCCCGAGTTAGACTCGAAATCAACCTGATCATTAGCCTCCCCAATTGGAGCCTCTAACTGCCTCTTACCAGAGGTGGCCTCTGCATCCAAAGCTTGCTTAAGTTCACTTAAGCCCATTTTAGTTTTAGCTGAAATCGCAATCACCCGGCTTTTTAGATCTTTTGACAAGCCCTCAACATCGAGCTTGAGACCAGAGCCTGAGATTTCATCCATCATATTCAGACTGAATACGACTGGGAGGCCGTGCCTATCAGCGAGCTGCTTAACTTGCACTCCCAAGACTAAGCTACGCTCAAGGCGAGTCGCATCGAGGTTGCACAAAACAACAGAGATATCTTTGTCTGCCACAGCTTTCTTGAGCTGTTGAATGGCCACAATTTCATCTGTGGTTAAAGCCTGTAGTGAGTAAACTCCTGGAAAGTCGACGTACATGGTAGAGCCCGACACTCCCCGCTTAACTTCAACAGTGACGCCAGGGAAATTCGCTACTTTTTGGTTCGCACCAGTTAATCGGTTAAACAACAAGCTCTTGCCTGAGTTGGGTTTACCCAAAATCAGAACCTGATTCATTCCGAAACCTCTACTGCCACTACTGAGGCCAAGTCTTGAGTTAGAGAAACGACACTGTCACCAACCTGATAGACTTTCGGACCAGAGAAAGGTGTTTGCCGGAGGCATGTCACGAGCTCACCCTTTTGAAAGCCGAACTCTTGCAGCCTATGTCGATAGGCTTCTGGCATTTCTTCTGAAAAGGCCTTCATAGTGCCGCTTTGATGTTGCTTGAGATCCCACAGATTCATGCAAGGCGTTATCACATGGGCCCCGAAAGGGGTCAACAAACTATGTCTACTCAGAGCCATTCTAAGGCTTTCAAACGCGTAACTCAGCAAAGACCAGCTGTCAGATAAGTCTCAAGTGGTTCTGAGCAAAAAATTATGGCCCCAAAATTGTAATTTTGTCTGCAGGAGCTTGGGTGGCTCTTTAGGAAAAGGAATGTCCTATGCTGTATGGAATCGGGAACCGCAGTTGCTTTGCACTGCTAGCATTAACAGTGTTTTTAGCTGCTCATAACGCTGGAGCGACTTCTACAAAACAATCCGGCACCAGCCTGGCCTGCCAACATGAGCTGCAAACCGAAATGGTCAATCAGATTGAAAATGGAGAAGTCATTCAGCTTCGTTATCGTGCAGGCATGATCTCTCTTTACAACCTCTCGTCGACCCTTAGCTTTTCACCAGCCACCCGAAAGCTATTCAGAACGATAGTGTTGGCTTCGTCAATAGTGCTAGCCCGCTTTGGCGATACTGAACAAGACCTCAACATTGTCTTAGTTGACGAAATGTTGACCGATGATGAGAAGAAGCTGGCAACTATGAGTCTTTTTGATGAAGAGGTCGATGCCGTCATAATGGCTGCCAACCCGATGCTTCACTTTTCAAACGCAATTCGCCTCTCTCCGCAAGAGGCCTCAATTTTGATCGCGGCCTTTCAAACCCACAGAACCCTAATTGCAGAACAGCTCGACGCCCCAACGAATGTGGACTCTATGCAAATTGCAGTTAATGTTTTGAAGACAGTCTTCCCGACTGCAAGTGGTAGAATTCAAGTCGGCCCTAAAACCTATTCTTTAGATGCGGCCACAACCTACTACTAATGAGCCAGAGCCGCTTTCTAACTAGAGCTGGTCTTTGATGAACTGCAAACTTTCAACCAAAGCAGCTCGCTCTAACTCTGTGAGGGTTGAGTCTTCAGGCATCTTGCCACTCTCAATCATACGAACAGACAGGGCAAAGTTGTTCTTTTCATTTAGCCACTTGCTCAACTCTGTCGAATCTTCAAAGGGAATCTTTGGAGACATGAAATCAAACCTGGAGTTCGAAGAATGACACTTCACACACTTCGACATCGGAGCAAGGCCATCAAAATGGTCTTCTAGCTTCGGCTCAACCAAGTTTGGTACCTGGCTGGCCGTGAACTGCTGCAAACTGCTTTTCTGCAACTGAGCACAGTCGAGCTGAGCATAAGGTATAGGCTTGAACACACCGGCGAGAGTTTTGATTTCAGGCATTTGCTCAAAGAACAACTCTCGATCGTAAACACTTAGTGCTGTTGCCAAATCTATTATGACGTTTCCTGGTATACTCATATCAAAATCATTCTCGCCATAGCTCATCGACCAAGACCGCCACTGCAAGCCCAATTGCTCTAACAAAAACCGTGTGTGGGCAGTCGGTGGCCCAAAGAAATCGAGCCTTGTGCTAATCTCAAGGTCTCGATCGAGCTTAACAAACTTTTGCAAATAGCTGCGTTTGATAAAGCTCAAAAACCTTTTTCTCTCGAAATTGGTTCTCGACACATAGTCTTCAGGCTGCACCTCTCTGGTAAGCTCAGCCCACAGCTCTGCCGGAAAGAACTGGTCAAGACTTACATACTCTTGCCCACCAAAATTCGCTTCAACCGTACAGTGATTGAGAGTCGCGGCTAGAGAGTACCGAAAAGGTTTCAGCTGAGGAGCACTGGCCCAGTATTTCATCATCCTGTGTGTGTTTAAGCCGAACAGGTATTGAGTAAAGGCCTCGTTATCCCGCACACTCCCAAATGAACTTTCATGCATACTGATTCTTGAGTAAACACCCTCTCTATCAGAGCCCAAGAAAGAACTTAGCCTTTCTTTCTCTTCTTCAGAAGCCACTCCTGCCGTGAAGGCATTGTAGGCCTTAGGCCAAAAATCATATGGTGACCAAATCGGTCTGAGAGGCTGCCCATGGCAAGCCGTGCATGACTGAGGATCGAGCCGAAACTCTGGTGAGGTGCCCTTCTCAAACTTGATCTCTGTGGCCACAAACTCAGCTGAGTTTTCATCATACTCTAGCATCTCTACAGACTTGTCTAACCGCCCAGGTTGCTCTGAAAAGGTTAGCATGGCTCCCCTACCAAACAGAATGACCCGCGGGTTTTCGAAACTTGCTGACTGCAAGCTACCTGAGTGATGAAGCATAATGGGCCTCTCAAAGATTTCAGGCGCCAAGTCTTGTAGGTAATCTAGAAATTGATTGTAAGTCGAAAACTTATGACTCTCACTCTGAAGCAGCTCTCGAGTCAATTTGGTCTCACCCAGCATTGGGCTCAATGAGAGTTCATATTCTGCAGAGAGATCGTAGGAGAAAACCGAGAAATCTTGTTCCGGCTGAGCGCTCGCATCACTCGCCAAGACCGATACTAATGACAAGCAAAACGCCAAAATGACACTCGTACTCAAAGCTGAGTGATCGCACTTTAAGCGCAACAAGCCTGAAGCTCTGTCGTTTATCTGCATGAAATTCCCCCGCTAAAGAATTTCGCGCAGAAACTGGCGAATCACAAAAAAGAAATCAATTTTGACGAGATAAGCAATTTTGATGGGTAACTCTTACGCGCTCATAGGTCAGCATGACTCTTGAGTAATTTCAAAATCGATCAGTTCAATTGTGAGAATACTTGACCGAAATACTGATCTAACTCTGATAGTTTCTCTCGATCGAGCACCACTTCGGTGTAGGGGGTCTGTGCCATTTCATTATCTACGGCCTCTTGATCAAGTACTAAGCCATGGGTATAGAGAGGGTTTTCAGATCTTGGCAAGGGCTTGGTTACCGTTACTAATGTGCGCTCCAACGAGTGCCATTGAGCCAACTCTAACTGAGGAGTCAAGACACCCATCATTTTCATATGCCTGATCTGAGCCAGATAGGCTCGAATTTCTATGGCGAAAGTGTAAAGCTCGAACGGCAAGATCGCCACATGATCATTGAAACGGTACAAGCCAAATACCTCTGGCAATTCGTTGTGTGCTCTGTAGTGACTGAGAACACGATGAATATCAGCATAGTGCAAGATCTCGTGTAGCATGGCCACGACAAACAAATTCTCTATGTTTAAACGCGGATCAACAGTTGAGTGATCACCTAACATGTAAATATTGAGCGGAGTAATAGTGCTCTCTCGACGGCCAGACTCAAGTGTCTCAGCCACAAATTCTGCAAACTGGTCGCCAGACAACTCTCTTTGCTTAACTAAGACTCCCGG
>JABSOQ010000248.1 GCA_013216195.1 Bdellovibrionales bacterium | reverse complement strand
AGCCCTCTTCTTCCTAAAGTTTTTGACACACCTCTATGACCTCGGGATCTACAGCAAATGTGTCAAAACAGCCTACTGCGGGAAGAATGCTCCAGTTGTCATCTGCATGTGACACCGAAAGAGAAAACCAAAATACAATCGAAAGCCTTATAAGATAAGAAATTGCGCCCACCCCTGCTTCTAGAATTTTTTTAAATAGACTCAGTTTGAGTCTTTCATCAGTCCTAGCTACCATTGTAATTGAATTGATTTGGTTTGCAGAAGATTCTGCTAATTGCTGAACCAGTTTAAGCGATTTACAGAACCTGCGTCTCAAAATGAGAAAACTCAGGTGTATCAGTTTAAGAATTGAGTTTTCGGTGTACAGTTAGAACCTACTAGGGGCATGGCTGAGTTTAGACATTTAGCCACAATACCGTTGAAAAGGTACCGGGGGATGAGTTTGAAGCTTTTGGGTAAGTTTGAAGTAATTGTTTTGGTCATTTTATTGGCTTTGGTAGCAGAGATTTACATATTTGATTTTTTTGGCTCCCAAACACAATCGACAATACCAAGCTCGGGTTCTTTAGAAACTGTCGAAAAGCCTCAAAAAATCAATCGCTCCGCTCAATTTCTTGTAGAGACAATGGAAAAAGACATCTTTTTTGAGCTCTCTAAAGAAAGGCAAAAAGAGCTGATAGCTGTTGTTCAACACTTTTGCGAAAATGAATGGGATGAAGACTCATGCCTTCACCATATGATCACTTGTGGAAAGGTGTGTTTTTCTTACCTACCTGACTCTGTCGGAGACAAGGTCCGACAGGCCTACCAACGGCGATCTACCAGCATGTAGCTGGTAAACCGTACTACTAAAAATCAAAAAAAGTAATTTGTTCAATCTAGGTCTTATTGCCAACTCTGAACTCGAAGTGTATTACAATGCACTCGAGCAGCATTCAACTTCGTAGCCACCTCTTCTTGCTCAGACTCTAGACCAAAAAAGGTGAGTTCAGATGTTTGATAAAGGCAATAAAATTCATGTAGTCGGTGCCGGCCTAGCGGGCTCAGAGTGTGCTTGGCAGTTGGCCGAGCGAGGCTTTTCTGTGGTGCTTTACGAGATGAGGCCCAAAGTTTCAACGCCGGCACACAAGACTGGTGACATGGCTGAGCTAGTCTGCTCGAACTCTTTTGGTTCAATGACCGATTACTCAGCCCCAGGTCAATTGAAATGGGAGGCTGAGAATCAGGGCTCACTCATTCTCAAAGCTGGTAAAGAAGCTGCGGTACCTGCAGGCATGGCCCTTGGAGTTGACCGTGAACGCTTTTCTGTATCGGTGACAACGGCTATCCGCAACCACCCAAACATTGAAGTTGTCGAAGAGCCCGTTGAGAGCCTAGAAGACTTGCCAAGACCAGCCGTGGTGGCCACGGGGCCACTAACCCATGAGCCTCTAGCCAAGAGTTTACAGCAACACTTTGGCGGAGACTTTTTGTATTTCTTTGATGCAATCGCTCCTATCATTGATGCCGACAGTATTAACGATGAGATTGCCTTCAAAGCCAACCGCTACGACAAAGAAGAGGCCCATTATTACAATTGCCCTCTTGAGAAAGAGCACTATTTTAATTTAATCGAAGCCATCAAAGGTGCTCGAAAAATTGAAAGCAAAGACTTTGAAGAGACCCCTTATTTTGAAGGCTGCATGCCTATCGAAGCCATGATCGAGCGAGGCGAGCAGACCCCTCGCTTTGGCCCAATGTCTCCAAAGGGCATCTGGAACCAGAGAGAGGACGGCAAGGGTTACTACGCTATAGTCCAACTTCGTCAAGAGAACAAAGAAGCCACAGCTTACAACATGGTCGGCTTTCAAACGAAGATGGCCTACGGTGAACAAAAAGAGATCTTTAGAATGATTCCTGGCTTAGAAGAGGCCGAATTTTTAAAGCTTGGTAGCATTCACCGCAATCTCTATCTGAAATCACCTAGCGTTTTAAACCGTGACCTCTCTAGCAAAAAAGACCCTTGGCTTTTCTTCGCAGGCCAGATTACTGGCGTCGAGGGCTACTTTGAATCCACATGTATTGGTCTGATGGTGGCAAGGTTTTTGGCCGATAAACTCAATGGCAATGATATCAACTGGGCCCCGAGACAGTCGGCCTTGGGCAGTTTGCACAATGCCATCACCGAAGAGAAAGAGCATTTTCAGCCAACCAACATCAATTGGTCTCTGTTCCCGGTACCAGAAGACTTCAAAAAAACGGGCCGTAAAAACAAACGTGAAAAAAGAGACTTGCAGATACAAATAGCACAGAACGCTCTTTCGGCTTGGTAGTAGGCATTGACTGAACAAAAAGCCGGCCTATGCTTCTTAAACAAACTCACTATAGCCCTTGTGGCCTACGCATGGCTGCTTGTTGTCTTCGTGCTTTTAGAGCGCACTCACTGGTTTGCTTCTCTTTTTGCCCACTTTCAACCTTGGTATTTTTTGGCGTCGTTGATTGTTCTTGTAATGAGTTGCTTTGTAGCCAAATACCGAGCGATTTGGGTGCTGCTTGCCGGCCTCGCCACAGTGTTTTTTGGATTTAATGTTTCTGGCATTTTTAAATTGAATAGCAACAACGTACTCACCAAAGGCAACCCCAAAAAAGCCAGAGTGTTTTACGCCAATATCTTAACCAGCAACGCGAAATACGACAGTTTGATTTCACATCTGCAAAAAGACCAACCCGACCTTGTGCTTTTGCTCGAGACTGGGCCCGAATGGGTAAAACAGCTTGAAAAACTAACTGCGATTTACCCTCATTCAAAAATGATTGGAGGGCCAGGCAACTTTGGCATAGCGGCCTTAAGCCAAACACCGCTAGAGAATTTAAGAGTTGTTTATGAGCCTTCGGGCGATTTGCCAGCGTATTTGTTCGAAACTACAATTGAAGGTTTTGACACCTTTACGGTGGCTCTTGTGCACGCCTCCCCCCCAGTGGGTGCTGGCGGACAGAAACTGCAAATCGATTTTGTTAATAGTTTTGCTGAAGAGATCGTGACTTTGACCGGCCCCGTGCTCGTTTGTGGAGACTTCAACGCCACTCCTTGGTCTTTTGTTCTGAATGACTTCAAAGCAAACTCTGGCCTCTCTCAAAGCCAAATTCACTCTCCCCCATTCACTTGGCCCACCTGGACACCCTTTCCTCTGATACCGATAGATCACTGCCTATTTAAAAATCTCGATCCAACAATCTACAAAAGAGGTTCAGATATAGGTAGCGATCACTACCCTCTCATCGTCGAGTTTTGGAAGGCACCAGGCCTTTCAACCTATTGAAAAAGTGGCCCTGGTGTCTCGCCTCATCTTTTCTCTTTGTCTGTTTGCTTCAAAGACTCAGAGCAAGCACGAACTCGAAAAGGTTTGATTAGCTTGTTAACAGATCTTACTGCCGCCGTCTTAGACTTGTACTTTAGAAACTTATAGACCGAGAAAGCCGGGTCCATTAGATATTTATACGCCACGTAGCCTGTGCCTGCTGCTACCAAAAGTTCAACATGACCAGAGTTCACCTCAAACACACCTGCATCTATCAAGGTGGCGGCGTCGCCAACCCCAGAGGCTTTAGCAAAGGCCACTGCTCCCCAGGCCAGTATTGGCAGGGGTGCGATTTGCCGAAACACACGGGCATCACGAGAGTTCTGCTCACCATTTTGTGAGTTTGTCCAAGGCCCTATCACCCAACTCATTATAGCTGTAATGAAGAGAGTCTGTAGCGGTGCCGTAAGGCTCTGCTCTGCCAACACTCTACCGAGTTCAGACGGTAACTCACTAAGGGTTGCCGTGATGTCTTGCCTAAGCTGCGAGATGATCTCTGTGCTGAACGGAAAAACTTAATACGAGGCCACAAACAAAGAAGCAAAGGTCATCTGTTTGGCATAGCTCTCAAAAGCAGAAGACCTGGGCCTAGCAAACCAGTTGATAAAGGTTTTT
>JABSOQ010000247.1 GCA_013216195.1 Bdellovibrionales bacterium | reverse complement strand
AGTGAAAGGTCACTTTTGTTAACTGATGTGAGGGTGAGAAGGTGAGCGTGCAAAGGCCCAGAAGCAAACTTAAAAACAAGCCGATATCATAAGCAATCGAGGCTAGCGGTCCTCGCTCGCCTTGATGGTGTCTCGAATGAGAGGCTTGAGAAACTTGTTTCGTGGCTTAGCTCCTAATACCGTTACGAGTTTTTCATGCAAAGTCGGATCGTTGACTAGGGCCCCCAGAGTGCCTTCCCCGCGATCTACTTTTTGTAATACATTCGACAAATGGGTCAACGCCTGAGTCAACTTCGCATCTTTGCTGGTCTGCGAGCGGATCTCTTTAACCATCAGTCTTGACTCAGCAAACAGGGTCTTCATCTCTCTAGAGGCCTCAACCATGTTTTGCATTAATTCTGCGCTGCGTCCTTCATGATTGATCGCCTTCAAGAGAGCGTAGGTCTCGTTGACGACTTCAATCACATTACCAATATCTTTTCCTTTCTCGGCGATCATGTCCAGAAAATCACCTTCATCGTTAGCCAAAAGCTCACCACCGTCTTGCAGAGGCTTACCGGTAGCGTACTCACCTGGTTCGACGAAGATATACTTGTCGCCCAAAGCCCCTTGAGTTTTGACTGTTGCACGAGCGTTTTCGGTGATTCGGTTTTGAAACTCTAGATTGAGGTCAAGGTAAGCTCTCACTTTGTCAGCTCCTGGGCTGAACTCAAGTCGGTCAACATTACCAATCGGATAACCCGCCAATGAGACTACACTTCCCCTAGCTAGCCCTTGGACTTGCTCGAGCTCAACATACAAAGAGTACCTCGACTCAAAGACGTACTTGTCGCCGCCGAGTAGCATGATGCTAATCATGAGGGCTATGGTGCCAATCACTACAAACACACCAGCCTTGATATTTGAAACAGTTTTGCTTTCCATTATCCAGCCTCTCCGCTTACAAATTTTTGCAGCAACCCATCAGGGTCTTCTCGCAATTCGTCAGGTCTTCCAACCGCTTTGATTTCGCCATCTAAAAGCAGAGCTATGCGGTCACAAACAGCAAATACAGATGGCATGTCGTGAGACACAAATATCGAGGTCGACCCTTTGGCTTTTAGTCTCAAGATCATCTCTTGAATCTTCAAACTGTTATAAGGGTCAAGGCCAGCAGTTGGTTCATCATAAAGAATCACTTCTGGGCCAATGATGATCGATCTCGCTAAGCCAACTCGCTTTTGCATACCGCCAGAGAGTTGCGCAGGCTCTTTCGATTCTGCCTCAGCGAGACCAAATTCTGAGAGTTGCTCGTGAATGCGTTTAGCTATCTCTGACTCTGACATTTTGGTGTGCTCTCTAAGAGGGTATGCCAGGTTTTCATACACTGACATTGAATCAAAGAGGGCACCGTTTTGAAAGACATAGGCGACCTTAGTTCGAATGGGAATCAGCTGCTCTTCGCTGTACTTTGAGATCTCTTCGCCTTCGATATAAATTTCGCCTGAGTCGGGTTTCTCTAAACCAATGAGGCTTCTCAAAACTACAGACTTACCAACCCCAGAGCCACCTACTATACCTAGGCATTCACCTTTGTTCACCGTGAAAGACACTTTCTTGTGTACCTGAACGCCATCGAAAGACTTGGCAAAATTGCGAACATCGATCATACCCATTGTTCAAACACCCAAAATAGCTTCGTCAAAAAGTAATCACCAACAAAAATGAATATCGAAGAAGTCACAACTGACATCGTTGTCGCAGTACCTACACCTTTAGTGCCGCCCTTTACGTTGAGGCCGTAGTAGCAGGCGGTTATTGAGATAAACAAGGCGAAGAAGAAAGTCTTCATAAAGCCAGACATGTAGTCAGTTAATAGAATGGTTTGATAAACCTTCTGCATGTAGAACTGTTGATCAAGACCCAAATCGGCAACAGCTACAACCATGCCTCCATAAACACCGATGGCATTGGCTATAGCAACGAGTAGGGGAAGCGCGATCAAACAGCCCAGCACTCTCGGGATCACAATTTTCTTTATTGGTGATGTGCCGAGAGCTCTGATGGCGTCGATTTGCTGGGTTACAGTCATCGAGCCAATTTCAGAGGTGATACCAGCGCCCACTCTTGCGGCGATCATCAGGCTGGTGAAGACTGGGCCTAGTTCTCTCACAATTGAAAGTGAAACAATCTTTGGCACGTAGGGTTTGCCGCCAAACTTTTCTAAACCCAAGCCGAACTGAAGAGCCATGACCATGCCGGTACTCAGGCCTGTGACGATAACGAGTGGCAAAGAGCGCACGCCAATTTGATAGACTTGTTCAATTACGAGCCTTGAGTAGAAAGGTCTGCGCCAGAGCTCACGACTGACCTCTGTTACCAAAAAGTACGCGCCACCAAAAAACTCTAACAGACTGAGAGAGATCATGGTGCTTTGAACTCTCTTAAAAACTTGGTGAAGTCTTCTTGATTGCTATCATAAGCATTTTCGACAGCGACATATGAGATAACGTAAATGCAGCCATTTTTTTTGAAAGTCACAAGTTCCACTTTGGTGGGTATGCCATCAACCTGCCCGCTATAAAGACTGTGCAGAGAGGCCCTGTCATTGTAAGTCTCGCTCTTAGAGAACAAACTCGTCTTTTGATCAATAGCCCCAACAACACCGGCTTCAATGTTTTTGAGTGGAGGGTCAAACTGGTTTTCACAGTCAGAAACAAAGCTAATGGCATTACCATTGCCTGTGTGACGCCAGCCTTTGTCGACAAGCTCAGAGTCAAACTCAGAGAACTTACCACCAGGGTTCTTGAACGAGAGACCCTCAGCCTTTTTCACTTCGTTTTTGGCAAGGTTCACAGACACGCAGCCAGTGCTCAGTGCAAGACTTGTACAAATCAAAATCAAAAGCTGCCAATTCATAAGTTGTTCCACAAAGTTGTCGTCGAGTGTTCGCAGTTGAACTTCAACTGTTTCACACTGTTTTCTGCTCTCAAGTTTTATCGGCTTTAAACAAGATGAGTGTTACTAGGCTCACGTCGTGAATTCAATGAAATCTAGGGTGAGTTCAGGGGGTTACATAAGAAAACCCCTTGTTATCAGCAAGGGGTGCGTAATCAATTGGCAATTGAGTTGGCTCTTCGTCTAGCGAGTCTGGCGAAAGCTGCCGTCGAACTGATCATTGGCACTCCAACCTGCATCTCGGCCGCTTCTACCTTGAAGAGTCTCTGTGGCTTCGACGTCGTCTTCGCCATCTCCGTTGTCGAGCCCGGTGCCGCCGAGGCGACCTCTGAAGTTGTTGGTCTCAAGAAGTGTGGCAGCGGGGGCCGGACCACCGTAGGCTTCATCACTGCCAGGTGTGGCTATACGTGCGGCAAAATCACACTCGAGCTCAAGACCGGCAAGTCTTGCGGTTTCGAACGATCTCGAGATTCTAGTATTAAAGCTATCAGTATCGGCCATGCTGTGGCTAAACCGAATCTCACCGGTTAGAACAGATCTCGCAAGATCAGATGTTCTTTCGATCATTTCACAGCTTCGGCCGTTAACCAACTGGTGGAACAGGCTAGGCAAAGCTGTAGCAATCACGCTCGATGGATCTTCAAGTTGAACACAACTCTTTGACTGCATTGCTCTTTGCATTGAAGTGGTAAGTTCACCTCTAATTTCTAGTTCTGTAGAATGAAGAGATTCGCCTTCTTCGAAAAGTATTTCAACCTGCTCCAAGTTGTAATAGTAAAGGGCGCCCAAAGATTCACACCCTAAAGCGTTGTAATCCAGTAGCTGGGCGTTTCGCGCTGTGATAAGAGACTCGATGGGGTTAATTCTTTTAGACTGAATGTAAGTGCCCACCCGCATGCTCTCATAGTGAAGGCTTGGTGGCTGCGCTGCACTTGCGAACGGATTGTCGCCAGATCTTTCAAAAAATGGCCTTAGGGTCTCTTGTTCAGCATTTGCAGCCGAGCAAGTGCCAAGAATAAG
>JABSOQ010000246.1 GCA_013216195.1 Bdellovibrionales bacterium | reverse complement strand
CTAAGGTGATGGACTACATTGCACCTCCTTATATGCTGTCGCTCGAGGATGGCAAAGGGGAGAGGGTTTGGTCGCACTGCAAGTACGTCGAGGCTGAAGTTATTAGAAAAGCTTTTGGAATTAAAGATCCGATTCCAACTCAGTTTGGTATTGCTCCCAATCAACCCTCAGACTACGAAGAAAAGATGTCGGGTGTTATAGGTCAGTTTTTGATATTTGCGGCGGTGATATTGGCAGCCTTCGTAGTTAGCAGTGTTCGCTCGTCTGGCTCTCGCATCTACAGTGGGTCTTTCTTACATAACCCACCAGCGGCCAATGCAAATATGTCGATAGCCAAGAGCGTGCCATCAACGACCAGCTTTGTTTCTGAACCCTTCGAGATTAAAGGTTCAAACAACAACATTGAATACAGTCTTTCTGCGGCGGTTCGAAACAATTGGTTAAGTACCGATGTGATTCTTCATAACCTAGATACCGAAAGCAAAGTTCAGTTTCAAACAGGTGTGGAGTATTACAGAGGCTACAGCTGGGCTGAGGGGTCTACGACTAAGTCGATTATTGTGCCAGATGTTCCACCAGGCAGATATGAACTGAACATCAAGGCTTACTCATTGAACAATCGTAGCTACTTTAAACGAACAAAGGGTCGCCAAGAGCTTCGAGATCCTATCACGGTAAGGGTACTGGTCAGAAGGGGCATTGTGCAGACATCTAATTTGGTTATCAGTCTGATCTTACTGGCTTTGCCGGTGGGTCTCATCATGTTTAGGAAGCGAAACTTTGAGGTGAGAAGGTGGTCTACGAGCGACTACTCGCCTTATTGGAGTGAAGATAGCTACTAGGTGTTAAACCGGCGGGTTTCTGCCTCATGGAGCAAGAATGGCAAGTTTGTACAAGTATTTAGGCATAGGAATCTGTTTGATTTTTATTTATTTGAGCTACCGAGGCGCAGCTTTTGGTCAGCTCTTTGCCACCACGAAGTGGGGGCCTAAGGGAACGGTTTATTATCATAAATAATAGGGAGTAAGTGATGGATATAGTTTTTGGCGGTCAACAGCTGGTTGCTGCGATTTTGTTTTCATTTTTGGGTGTGCTGATGTTTGGTATCAGTTTCTTTGTTATCGACAAAACAACCCCAGGTAATTTTTGGCATGAAATTATTGAGGAGCACAACACGGCATTATCATTGATTTTTTGTGGCTTCGCCATAGGGATCTCGATCATTATCGCTGCCGCAATTGGTGGGTAGATATGACTTTTGCTCTCTTACTCTCTGTGGCAGTTATTGCCACATGTGGGTTGGTATATGAGTTGATTGCTGGGGCTCTTGCTAGTTATTTGCTCGGTGACTCCATCACTCAGTTTTCAACTGTAATTGGTGCCTATCTGTTCGCTATGGGCATCGGCTCTTATCTTTCAAAGTATTTCAAAAAGAATCTTCTTCTTCATTTTATACAGATCGAGATTCTGGTAGGCCTGGTAGGTGGCTTTTCTGCCACTGTACTTTTTCTGTCGTTCGAATGGGTGAGCTCTTTTAGAGTACTGCTGTACTCTTTAGTAACACTGACTGGTATTTTAGTTGGTTTAGAGATTCCGTTGCTCATGAGAATTTTGAAAGAAAAGTTCGATTTCAGTGACCTGATCTCTAGGGTATTCGCCATCGATTATGCCGGAGCACTGCTCGCTTCCCTTATATTTCCATTGGTGTTGGTTCCTCAGCTTGGTCTCGTTCGCTCGGGTTACCTTTTTGGAATTTTAAACGTATCGGTTGGGTTGTGGGTTCTGTTTTTGTTTTCAGACATGAAATGGGCACGAACTATGAAGTTCACAGCGGTAGCCTCATTAGTGGCTTTGGTTCTGGGGTTTATGTACTCAGAAAAAATAGTCAATTATGCCGAAGTTCAAGCGTATCAAGAAACAGTTATCTACTCGAAGAGAACTCAGTATCAAAAAGTTGTGTTGACCTACGGGCAAGATGATCTTCGCATGTTCTTGAATGGCAATTTGCAATTTAGCTCTCGCGATGAGTATCGCTATCACGAAGCACTCGTGCACATGGGCTTGGCGAACCTTCCTCAAGCCCAATCCGTTTTAGTGCTAGGTGGTGGAGACGGGCTCGCTGTGCGTGAGATTCTTAAATACCCGAATGTAGAGAGAGTGACTCTGGTCGATCTTGATCCTTATGTGACCAAGCTTTTTCGGGAGCACGAGTTGCTGAGAGAGCTCAATGAAGATGCTCTGAATTCTGAGAAGGTCGAAGTGATCAACTCAGATGCCTTCATATGGATAAAGCAAGCTAAGAAGAAGTATGATTTTGTAGTTATTGATTTTCCTGATCCATCGAATTACTCACTGGGTAAGCTCTACACCACTCGTTTTTTTCGCCAGCTTGACCGGGTGATGAAGCCCCAGTCAGTATTGGCGATTCAGAGTACTTCTCCCTATTTTGCTCGTAGATCTTATTGGTGTGTGAATTCAACTTTGCAATCCGTGGGTTTTAATACTTTGCCCTATCATGCCAATGTTCCTTCATTTGGAGAGTGGGGTTATTTCTTGGCGTCAAAAGGTCAGCTGAGTGTGCCAGAGCAATTTCCAGAGGGCTTGAAGTTTATTGGGCCAGGGGTTGCAAAGCATCTTACGGTTTTTCCTGAAGACATGAGCCCAGTCGAGACAGAGGTCAATCGGTTAAACAACCAAATTCTTGTGCGGTATTTTGAAGATGAGTGGTCCAAAGTCAATTGACTCTAAGTTTCCAGTGAGTCGTCGAGAGTTTTTGCTAGCAGCTTCTGCAGCTGCGGCGACTTGGGGCTTCTTGAGGCTCAGTGAACAGCCCGAGGAGACCACCGGTACCCTTGTCGGTGCGAATCACTCCGCCGGTCATATACTGAGATCTAAATTCGATAGAACTCCTGATGAAGAAATTGAAGTGGGCACTGTCATCGTTGGTGGAGGTATTGCGGGTCTATCTGCATCTTGGTGGATGCAGAAAAACGGAGTTGCTGACTTTGAGCTGCTCGAGCTAGACAAACAAGTTGGAGGTAATTCTGTAAGTGGTAAGAACGCAGTTTCTGAGTACCCTTGGGGTGCCCACTATGTTCCTGTACCTGGGCCTGACGCTCTTTATGTTAGAGAGTTGTTCGAAGAGTTTGGTGTGATCGAAAACTACGACTCAAAAGGGCTTCCAGTATTCAATGAGTACTACCTTTGTGGTGCGCCTAAAGAGAGGCTCTCTCTTCACGGAAGATGGCAGACTGGAATGATCCCAAAAATGGGGCTAACAGAAAAAGAAGAAAAAGACATCGAGCAGTTTGAGAGGTTCGTCGATCAGCAAAGCCAAAGAATAGGCGCCGATGGTAAGCCGGCATTCACGATACCGGTAGATCTTAGTAGTCAAGATGCTGAAATACTCGCTTGGGATCAGATTAGCATGGCACAGTTTCTTGAACAAAGAGGTTGGCTCTCTGAGGCTCTGTCTTGGTATGTGAATTACTGCTGTCGAGATGATTTTGGAGCGACGATCGAAAACACCTCCGCTTGGGCTGGTATTCATTACTTTGCGTCGAGGGCTGGTGTTGCGGCAAATGCTGGTTCAGATGCTGTGATTACATGGCCTGAAGGCAACGGTTGGATCGTAAAAAAACTAAAGGCGAAGCTCAAAGATCATATTCGTCGAAATCAGCTTGTGTTCAATATTGCGAACGATGCAGAAGGTGTAATCGTAGACAGTATCGACACTCAGACCCGACAAGTTACGCGCAGGCGGGCCAGCCAAGTGATTTTCGCAGGTCCCCAGTTCGTAGCGAAACATCTGATACCTGAGCTTCCAGAAGATCGTCAATCGAGCTTTAAGTATTCACCTTGGGTGGTGGCTAACCTTACCGTCTCAGTTTTGCCGCACGAGAGGGAAGTGCCCGTCTGCTGGGATAACGTTTCTTACACCAGTGATTCACTAGGCTACATTAACTCGAGCCACCAAAAGCTTAATCAGGTGAAAAAGCAATC
>JABSOQ010000245.1 GCA_013216195.1 Bdellovibrionales bacterium | reverse complement strand
GGCCCAGTTGGAAGACATAATCGCTGAGAAAGACTTAATAGCTAGCTCCACCCTCCCATCATCAGAGCGGCCCTCCAGGAGACTGAAGTAGCGAGGGTCAGTTTTTGAAACAGTTAGATACTCAGTTTTTTTCACCCGACTTTTTTCTCCAGTAAAGAGGGTCAGGCAATTTAGCCAAATCGGCAAGAACAGGCTTCCACGTGAAATCTTGCAGGCTTTCAAGAACCGAAAGATAGTGATGATAGCGCTCTATCAGCTCTTTGTTGATATCGTCAAAGTCAGAAAGTCGCTGGTTAAATCGATCTTCACCAACCATGAGCTTAACAGCCTCAAGGCTTTCACAGCCCGCGAAAGACTTTCTCTTCTGCGGATCGAAGTCTTCTGTCAAAAAAGCACCAAATGAGTTGATGTAACCCGACTTCAAATCGCCGAGCACTGCTTTGCCCTCAAAATTGCGAATGTCAAAATCTAGCAAATCGTCGCTTCTTTGAAACAGAAGGCCCAAGATTCCACCCATCTCCTCAAGCAACTCATGAATCTCTTCGCTATAAATCTCTTTCAAAATAAATGGGGCTCTCAGGCACCATTTGAAGAGAGACCCTGTCTTTAAGTTGTGAACTTGATCGAGCTGAGACAGCTCGACGTTCCACTCACCAACTAGGGAGTCTTGAATCCACTCCCCTTCTAACAAATCTGAGATCATTTCTGCTGTGTAGTGAATGAGCTGAACGTTACCGTGGGACGACAAGTTGACCATCACTCGAGCCAGTAAGTAATCGCCAGCCAATACTGCATATTCAGGAGTGTACTTTAACCAAGCTGTTGTTTTTCCACGGCGCAAATGACTTCGATCAACCAGGTCATCGTGAAGCAGAGAGGCGTTGTGAATGAACTCGATCGTTTGACAAAGCAAAACCACTTTTTCTTTTGGAACCTCTAAATGACCACAAACCATGCTTGTAAGACGAGACCTGAAGCCCTTGCCACCTGAAAACAGGTCGTCATAGAGATTGTTCAATTTCGGCAAGTACGATGGAAAATCGCTCGCCTGGTAGACCTTGACGCTAGAGATGGAGGGCTTCATAGCCTTACATGACGCGATTAGACTCGATCCGTCAAGCCTGCATCATACAAATGCTAAATTAATCGAGCAGAGTCTTGTAAACTCAACATATGGGTAAGATTTTAAACTTCGTTAAGCAGATCGTTGAGTTTGTCAGGAAGGTCTCAGCTGACCCCAGGATCCCTGATCGAGATAAGGCGGTAATTTTGGTATGCCTTGCGTTGGTGATTTCACCAGTGGACCTCATCCCCGATTGGATTCCAATCATAGGTGTTCTCGATGACATCGTGATCATAGCCATTGTACTCGACTATCTTTTTGAGGTTCTCGACCAAGACATACTTCTCACCCATTACCCTTTTGGAATGAAGAGCTTTACGCGAATTAGACGAATGTCTCGGTTTATTTCAAGGATGACACCCGGTTTCGTAAAGTCTATGATTTGGAAGTATGAACGGTCGCCGTACAAATAAGACTGCGCTTTCAACTAAGGACCTAATGTGACTGAAGTTTCTGCTGACACAGTAATAAATGAAGAACGCACTTTCTTGCACGACATCTCAACGCCATTGATGGTTTTGAGGCTAACTCTTGAGAATCTTAAGGCGTCTGGCGCTATTTCTTCGGAGTACGATGAAAAGTACGATCGCGCGTTAAGGGCCGTTGAAACTCTTGCCTCAAAAGTTGAAGAGCGCAGATCTCACATCAAGTGCATCCAGGGCAGTTAGACCTGATGCCTCAACCTTTTGAACAGACATTTTTTGCGAGCTTTGATGACAGTGACCCAGGAGGCATTGTCTTTTTCGGTAACTACTATCACATTGCACACCGACTATTTGAAGCCTTTGTGATTTCGACAGGTTTAGATTGGTCGGATTGGTTTTCAGGAAAAGACATCTTGATCCCGCTGGTGCATTCAGAAGCTGACTACAAGGCTCCCCTGTTCGCTGGTAAAAACTATTTGGGGCGAGTGCAAATAGAAAATCTTGGTAGCTCATCTGTATCGGTATCTTACCAGTTCTTCACCGAAGATGGCGAACACGAATGCGCAGCTCTAAAGACTGTGCATGTCTTTGTCGACAAAGCTTCAATGAACAAAATTGAAATACCTGAAAAGTACAGAAAAGCCCTGACTTAATACAGCTCATTTACCTATTGAGTTTCGCCCAATCAGCTCAAGAAGGTTTGGCAGTTTCAGCTTACCAAGCTCACTTCTAGGAATCTGGTCGACCAAATAAAAGGTATCGATTCTTTCTGGAGCAATTCTTTCGGAATTAAAAAGGCGAATCGTCGCTGCCGCGCCTGAGGCCGTACCGCTTGAAACAAGGACCACATGCTGACCTTTTCGAGAGTGACTAAGAGCAATCAACTCAAAAGCCGAGGGTTCAAGGCCGAGCTCAAGAACTGTCTTGCTGAGCTCTTCTCTCAAATGCCCGAGTGAGACCAACTCGCCCAAAACTTTGATTCGATCGCCAGGCCTCTCTACAGAGGTAATCTTGCTGTCTTCAAGTGACACCAAATCAGAAGTCAGGTGATAGGGTTGCCGTCTCTTTTGATAAACCCATGAATCTTTATGATCTTTTTTTAGCTCACCTGTGTAGAGACACTCCGAATAGACTTTAAGCGTTCCACGTTTCGTCGTCTCAACTTTCGCATGAGGCAAAACCGACAACCGTGGCACCTGCAAGCCTTTAAGACTGCCTAGGTCTGCGGTGGCAATTTGTGAACAGGTCTCCGTCGAGCCATAGCTCGGCAACAGAGGCCAACCCAACTTTCGAGCTTCTTGGTAAAGCTCAGCCGACAAGGCATCGCCACCCACGACGATGGCTCTCAAGCTAGGGGGTGCAGCCTCTCTAGCAACAACAAGATCATAAACCTGAGTTGGAACAAGTGAGCTAACCGAAACTTCATGATCTGAAACCGCTTTACAGAAGGCTGAGGCGCTCCAGCTCTCGAGGCTTACCACTTCAAATCTCGCATGATGCGCCCGAGCCCAGATACTCATTCCGCCGACGTGGTGATCAGGTAAACTCTTCAACCAAACATCTTGAGGCTTTAGCCGCAGATGCTGACTGACTCCTTCAGCTGAGGCCAAAAAGGCTCTTTTGCTGATTGCCAGCCACTTCTTCCCCTCTCGACTTCCTGAACTCTGCATCCAAATGTGCCCAGCAAGTGCAGGCGCAGACAAAATTGCTTGGTCGAATTCAACAAGATCATCAATTGAGGCCTTCGGATTGATAAACCAACTCGAGTCTCTTGCCTCCCAATTGACCGGGTTTTTCATAACGGCAGCCATGACTCTTGCTCCAAAAGTTCATCAAAGCCGATACCAGTGCCTGCTGGTAGATTTAGCTCGGGGCCACTCCCCTCAATCATCTCTGCGTAGCTATGTCTTTCAAAGAAATGAAAAGCTCGCAAGCCTCCCACTTCTGGCTCCAACTGCGAATAAAACTGACAGGCCTCGTAAATGGCAAACATCTCACCTACTGGGTGATCCATATAGTTCGTAAAGATTGCTCGCTGACCAGAGGCTAGCTCAAGAGTTCGAAAGTCTTGCACAGCAGGCTTAATTATGACCGGCCCCGAAGACCACATAGAAACCGTTTGTTCGTTGAGTGCTCGATCGAGCGCAAGCGTCACGCCCTCGATCTTATCCCAAGACGGTTTTGAAAACTCAAAAGGGTCTTCGATAAAATCAAAGTGTAACAAACTCTCGGCACTAAAGCTCTGCAACCAATGATGAAAGCCCTCTTCAGTTAAAGACCCATTGAAATCCAGTCGCAACTTTACCGCTTCAGGCCAATCGCCCAACCAGCTCTTCAACTTTTGGGCCTCATACTGAGAATCAAGCCCAACTTTGAACTTGGCATGAGTGTAACCTTTGTGAACTAGGTCTGTGAGGCTCTCTTCAGAGCATGTCTTTAAACTCCCCATCAGTGCGTGAGTGTTTGGC
>JABSOQ010000244.1 GCA_013216195.1 Bdellovibrionales bacterium | reverse complement strand
GCCCCAGGTATAGCAAAATTAAAGAACGTTCCGATGAGTGACAACGGGAAGGTCTCTTTCATCGAAACTTCAAAATGGCGAGCTTGCAGCAGCAAAGTCCACCTATAGGTCGCAAAAGCCAAGTTGCATAAAGCTAAGGTCAGCGCGACCGCGAGATTGAGCGGAGTCGCCATTTCCATCAATACAGAAAAATCGAGCAACTCCTGCTTCACCATAAGGGCGATCAGACCAAATGCGACGGCAAACTTGATAACTTTGAGTAGAAGATCTTTATTTGGTTTTAATGACATAATTACAGTTCTTGCAGGTTGACGATACGATACCCCATTACTATCAATGAATCGTTGCCACCGCAAAGGAGTCGCTGATGAAAATCGGGGTAATTGGTACAGGTTATGTGGGATTGGTTGCGAGCGTTTGCTTTGCTGACGCCGGGCATCAGGTTTTCTCCGTGGATTCAGATCCAGACAAGCTGGGAAAACTGCAAAAGGGCGAAGTCCCCCTCTATGAACCTGGCCTCGAGGGCCTGTTTAAGCTGAATCTCAGCCGCATGCAGTTCTTTCCAGAGGTGAAAGATGCAGTGACTCGCTCAGAGGTGGTTTTTGTAGCTGTTGGCACTCCCGAGATGGCTGATGGCAGCGCCGACATGACGGCCACTTACAGAGTTCTTGAGGAGATCTGCAAAGCTGCGACTGAACCCAAAATCGTGGTGCTCAAAAGTACAGTTCCAATTGGAACGGCTCGAAAGGCCCAGAGCTTCTGCAATGAAAATGCAAATGTTGAAATTGAGATCGTCAACAACCCAGAGTTTCTGAAGCAAGGGGCAGCCCTTGAAGATTTTCTCAAACCCGACCGGGTTGTAATCGGCTGCCAAACTGAGCGTGCAAAAAAGATCATGGGCGAGCTTTACGAGCCATTTCTAAAGAACGGCAAGCCCATTTATTTTATGGATAACACCTCAGCTGAAATGACAAAGTATGCTGCCAACTCTTTTCTTGCGATGAAGATTGGCTTCATCAACGAGCTCGCTTTGTTAGCTGACAAACTCGGGGCCGACATAGACCGCGTTAGAGAGGGCTTTACCTCTGATGAAAGAATCAACCCGGCCTTCTTCTACCCTGGCATTGGCTACGGTGGCAGTTGCTTTCCGAAAGACGTGAGAGCGCTGATTCACATCGGTCAAGAAGAAGACCTCGATTTGATACTGCTAGAAGCTGCAGATCGCGTAAATGAACGCCAGAAGACGATTTTAACCAACAGGCTGAACGAGCATTTTGGCTCTCTCGAAGGCAAGACTGTGGCGCTTTGGGGTCTATCTTTTAAACCTAGAACCGATGACGTCAGACGGGCACCTTCTCTAAAACTGATTGCTGACTTGGTTTATAAAGGAGCTACGGTAAAAGCCTATGACCCCGTCGCAATACCAAATGCCAAAAAGTCTTGCGAAGTTGAGTTTCAAGCTTGTGAATCTGCCATGCAAACTGTTGAAGGAGCAGATGCTCTGTTAATCGTAACAGAGTGGCCAGAGTTCCGCTCGCCCGATCTAGCCCTATTGAAGTCAACAATGAAGCAACCACTAATTTTCGATGGTCGAAATATCTTTGACCCGAAAAAAATGGCTGCAGCCGGCTTTGAGTATTACGGAATGGGCCGACAGGTGCGAGCCGAGGATGAGGCTCACCTGAATTAGAGAAAAGTGTATCTGACTAAGCTGTGCCTTGCATGCTGTAGATTTCTGATACGACCTCTTCTATAGAACTTGCGACATCAGTCTGCTCTGCCAGCCAAGACTGATGGATCATGACTGAGCCTCTCACTTGCAGGGCATTTAAACCAAAGGCCTTCTCTGCCCATTTCATTGTGTTGACTCCACCCCACCTCGAGAGACTTAATGTGTCGAGAGCCCCACCTAGGCGAGGCCCCTCTAATTTTTGACCAGCCTTTTCAGCAAGTAGTTCAATAACTGCGTGCCCATCAAGATCTCTCCAAAACAAAAGAGCACGATCTTTGATCCGAGCATGCTCAGAGAACACACTCTCAGCCCCCCTCGGGCAGGCCTCCTCAATCGTCTCTACAGCTGTGACCTGAAGACTCTGACTGTATTTCGATTTCAAAAACTCAATATTGATCTCCGGCCATGGCAAGCCATCAGCCATCATCGCACCAAACTTATAACGAGCACCTAAAAAACCGAGAGTTAAGCCGGCCTTCATAGCATGCAGATGGGCCTCTGTTCTCTCAACTTCTTGAGGAGCTGCTTCGTAGAAGTGCTGGTTGTGCGAAACTAAAATGGTGAAGATCTTCTTTTCTCGAAGTTGACTTAGTAATTCTTGAGAATTCGATTTCAAACCCAGAATCGGGTCATCAATCGACAGAACAAAGCAGAGTGTCTCGCGCCCAAGGTTCTCAACGACTTTCTCAGGGCTCTGCAATTCAGACTCTGAAACAGCTGTCACTTTGTAGCCCTCTCTAGCCAATGACATCACGTGAGGCTCTACACAAGGGTCAAAGTCTTTAAGATAGAGAACTTCTTTTTTTGTGGGAAACTGTTTAGCTAAGCCTTTGGTCAACTCGGCGAGCGCGTGGTACATACCCATGTAAGGCTTCACTACTGTGGCCGCTTCACGTGAGCCAAATACTTTTGTCAACTCACCGCAAAGGTTGATCCAGTTGTCTCTAGTGTCGAAGTCAAGAATCATATTGAAAAGCCCCCATCACGCCATTCAAGATTAACTGATCATCGCAGACCGAACAACCGTTTCAGTTTAAACCTAGTCAGCAGAGCACAATGCGCAGCGGTTGCCACCTGAGAGCTTCATGAGGACTGGTGCTGTGTCCATGCCAATAACGTGGTAGCCAAGACTAGTCATCAGCGAAGTCATATAGCCATCAAAAACCGGTATACCGTACTCAGGCATAAGCACCTGACCTCGCCCTAAGATCAGATTGGTGTAATTGAGGTTCGGGTGTTGAAGCTGGTAGTGCTCTCGAATCTCTTTGTCGAGGTAGAAGTTTGGCACATGCTCGACCCTATAGCCCATCGACTCAAATGAGCCCTCAAACACATCTAAGCCTTTCTGCTTGGCCAAGATATGACTGTGAGCTAGCTCTTCTTGCAGCAGTGCCTTACCCTCGTAGTTGCTTTTTTCTAGCAACCCAAAAGCCCTGTGTGGTGATGCCAGCAAGATCACCTCCTCACCCGTAATTCGGTCTCTTACCACTGCCATAGTCAAATCAATATGGTAATCAACCTGAGCCATCTTTCCGCTGGCCGCATACTTAACACCTACAGGAAACACCGACTTATCAAACTCAGCTTCAAGGGCTGCAATGGCTTCTTCAAACGAGATTCAAAACATTCTTATTGTCTGTTCAATTGTCTCAGCGCCAACAAACACATGCTGAGAGCCAACGACAACGTTGCCTCCATCGAATGGAAAAAGCGAGTCGTAAACCTCGTAGTGGTTTCTCAGCGCGGAGAGCGCTGTGAGAAAATGCAGCTGAAGCTCTTCTTGCAAACCATTAGAGGGCACGAGAAGGCCACCTCCTGTCAACGGTTTTGAATCGTCTTGCGCCCAAAGCGAAACATCGAAATCTTTTTCGACATGTAAGAACCGAGTTCGCGATTTTACACTTCGTGAAACTCCCGAGCCCCAGTTCATTGCACGAAACACACCCTAGGCTACTGAGGTGCCAACCACATCAACCTTGAGCTCTGTTTCTGTCTCCATTAGTTCCTGAATGATCTCAAGGTTACGAGATTGAACCCGGCTACTTCCCCCACGCCACGACACATTCATTCGAAGTTGCCTTAAGGGGCTATCACCATTCTCAACCCGCAAATTGTAAGGGCGATCTGTTTTGTAATCGAACTCGCCTGTGACCGAATTGTAGTGTTGATGAGCTGCCTCAGGTATAGCAAGTGCGTGCAGAGTGACCTCGTCGAGGGGTATTCCGCTAGCCACCAACTCAGACACAGTAGCTGTCTCAACACTGAGGTCTGAGCCCGCTATTGCCCCAGCAATTTCTTTCATTCTGGCGCGCGAAGCTCTTCGAAACTTGAAATCTGTCCACGGGCTACCAAGAGCTCG
>JABSOQ010000243.1 GCA_013216195.1 Bdellovibrionales bacterium | reverse complement strand
TATTGCTACTAATAAACTAATAGTTTCTCCAACAGTAGAATTAATTAGATATTCCAAATTATTAAGAACAGATTCAAAGGCAGAATACAAATCAAATATTAGTGAATTTAATGACTTAGCTTCTTCTTTAAAGTCAGAAAGAAACAGCACATCAGCACTGGTTTTACCGAGCGAGAGCCTAAGTATTCTTCCAATACGATGAACCATCTGTCTCACCGATAGTGTTGAGTTGAGGTCTATATAAGCACCAAGGCCTGGAAAGTTCACACCCTCATCAAGAGCTTTGACAGCCACTAGGTAGTGACGGGTGCCTGGTTCGTTAGCTCGGTCTCGAACCTGCTTGCGTTCGATTCTGCTGAGCTCGCCATGATAGGGCTCAAAAGTTGTGTCAGGAAACACTTCAGACATAAACTCGGCGAGTCTTTTGACTTCATCAATTGAGGCCGCGACGATCAGTCCCTTGTCGTTATCTGAGATGAGGGGGACAATCATTCTGGCCAGCTGTTGGTAGTGAACAGGGTTCATTTCAAGATGATTATTATTTTGTGGCACGAACAAGGGCTGTTCTTCAGAGACATCAAAGTTGGGTTCGCCAACTAGGTAGAGTTCATCAAATGGGGTGACGTCACCGGCCTCCATAGCCATGCGAAGTTGAGTGAAGGTCTCTTCTGGCTCATGCTCTTCGAAGAGGTTTTCTTCAGTGTTAAGGTACGACCAGTGTTGTCTTACAAAAAGAGACCTGAAATCGACAGACTCGTGTGCAGGCGTAGCGGTAGCTGCATAGAAGAAGGCACTTGAGAGACTGAGCAGCTGGCTCAGTAAATCGAAATTTTCTGGAGCTCCGAAGTGATGGGCTTCGTCTAAGAACAAGCCGTTCAGTCTTCCCGCAAGCCATTCTAGCTGTTCTTGCTCAAGGGATTGCAATATGGCCTTCAGGCTCTGTGTGGTGATGGCAAGCACAACATGTTGACCTGCACCCATCTGGCCGTAGATCTGATCTAAGATTTCGGCATTTGGCACTTCATTGCCGTTTATTAAACTGACGGTATTGTCGTCTTCTCGCAGTTCATCTTGAACCGCTTGACCGAGCTGATCTACCAAGTCAATTCGGTCTACGGTGACTATAGACAAGTGCTTTCTATTTGGGTTGTTAAGAGTCAGCTTTAGAGCTTTGGCAATGTTGAACATCTTGCCAGCACTGGTTGGCGCCACATGCAGAAAGCTTCTTGTGCCTTCCTCATAGGCTCGATGAAAAGCTCTAAGTGCAATGGCTTGTGCCGGTTTTGCCCGCAAGTGCCGAGACTCTGGGCCAAGCATGTAAGGGTGAAGTTCGTGACCCACTAAAAAAGATGAAAGAAGCTCTGAGGCCTCTGGTGAACTAAAGTCATAATCGAGGGGAAGTTGAAGTGTCTTGCTTTTAGATGTGTAGATCACCTTCGGATCAAAGCTCTCTTGTAAGACTTCGACTTCAAACTTCACCCGGCTTCGACTGGTGAGTTGAAGGCAGGCCGAGCGATCACAGTCTTTAAGCTCAACATCTTGCCATTCGGCCTGCTTGTGCCAGGTGTGTCGGCGTAAAGCCGTTTCGATATAACCTTTGAAACTGTCAAATCTCGAAAGTTGGTCGCCCGGTAGCCTGGCCATTTCGGCTTGGCAGGTGAGTGCAGTCGAGGAGGGGCTAGGAGTCGCGAGAGCCCACGGAGGGGTCATGAAGACGATGAGAAGTCCCCAAAACCAAACCTTAAATTTCTGAGCAAACTCTTGAGATTCCATAAACCTAAGAAATAATTGCACATCTGAGGCCAGGCCGGATGAGTTGGCGCAAGGAGGTGACTGCTCTAGGGCCGTTTAATTAGATCTGAGGGCTGAAATTTGCGTTTACACGCTCGCAAGAGATGAAGTCCGCAAAATTGGCGCTCCCGAATAGAGTCTAGACATTTGCAGTTGTTGGGCTGCTATTGACTGCGAAAGTGATCGAGGATGCGCATCCCATCCTCCCACCGATAAGGGGAGGTCTCAAAGACCCAGCCTGTCTCGGTGTTGCGATCGTAGTTCTCGCTATCCTCGGCATCGGTGCAAGACATATTGATTCCGATTCCTCTATGGCGATTGAAGAACACTCGACCATCTTTGCCCTTGGGAGAGAGATCTTCAAAAACGTTGGGGCGTGCTGAGTTTCCAGAGGTTTCTCTGGCCCAGCAACCTGTGCCTGCAATGTTGCCTATAAACTCGCGAGCGCCTCGTTTGATCGCAACATTTTGGTAATTCACATTGCTCACCCGGCCAGCAGGTTTTGTGTCTTTAGCATAATAGCCGTAGCCTGCAACACCAAGCTCTACTGCCAGCCTATAGTTCTCCCAGAGTTGATCTTTTGAAGGGGCTCTGTAGGCGCCGTGCTGAAAATTGTTAACCACGTGAAGTTGGTTCATCAAGTAGACTCGGGGAGCGGCAGCCTTCAATATTGGAACTCTTTTCCTCATCGACAGCTTCCAGATGTCGAGCGTTGGACGAGCCTTAATGTAAGCGCCGTAAATAAGAAAGTCTGGTCGAAGATGTGGCTTCATCAGACTGACTGCACTAGCTAACATTGACTGACTGTCGCCTTCTACGATGTGGTCAACAGGGTAGTGTCCCGTGTGCATTCCAACCAGGCACTTGCTCGATAGCTTGCGCACTTCTCTTTTAAGTAGCTGGAAGATCTTAGCCTGCTTATTGTAGAAGGCTCGATTTCGATCTGGTGATTTTGGTAAAGTGATGCTCTTTTGCGGATCGCCCGCGAGAGTCAAATACTCTTGCCGTCCTTCCCAAAATTGCCCGCCGCCATGTTTACTATGTTAAGGAGTCGACTCCTCCAAAAAGCTGATTCGGCAGTTGTCGCTATCGCCAAAGGCGTCAAGGTAAGGGGCGATTGACTGCCTCACATTTTTAAGAAACATTTTTTGATATTGTTTTTGACTGTACTCAGGCTTCTCTTCAAGAATTTCAGAGGCTGTGAGGTCTTTGTAAACTCCCTTAGAGAGACAAGTCCAGTTGTGATATGGAGTAACTTGTAGCCAAACCTTTGCTCCAGCCGTGTTCGCATCGGCAATTAGTGAGCGATTGAACTCTTTCTCACTTCTTAGCCCGCCGCCTTTAGCCCTACTCTCTCGATGCCACTTCTCTAACAGGCCAAGGTGAGAGTAGATGAGTGCGGCTCCGTTGACCTCTGCCAAGTCTTGAAGGGCAGCGCGTTTTGAATCAGCGTAGGCGCCCTCATACTCCTTGGCTAGGCCGTAAGGAACAACATGAGCGAATGTTTCTTTTGTGGTTACTGTCAAATTGCCGTCAGACAGTGAGCCCGAAGCTGGGTCCCGAATTTCATCATTAGGCGAGACCGCGGCAGGTTGAAGTGTCTGACTACAGTTTTGAAAAGAAATGACACCAGCTAACACCACAATGGCAAATACGGCAATCCTCATGATCATCTTATTCCCCTCACCCAATATATCAATCTAAGACACTTTAAGTGTGTCAGGGAATCAGGTTTTATTCCAGCTTAGAGACAATGAGTGTCTCAATTTTGAACAGCTGACCAGATCACTCTTCATCTTAGAGAGCATCAACATGGTTATTCAGATGAGTTGGACTTGGTCTAAATGCCTTGCTAGAACGAGCACTCAGTCTGTGAGCTCGAACCGATTGGAGAAAACGTTTGCGAAGCTGTAGCCGGCTGTTTGCCAAAACCAGACACTTGTAAGCAAAAAGCCGATTCCAAAGAACAATAGGCCGATAAATGACAACGCTAGTGCAGTCAGAGCAATGCACCAGGCCTTCCAGTACATTCGGCCACCTTGAAAGACTCTCTTAAGAGCAATAAAGGGGTTGAAGATTTCGCTAGGGTCAAATTCTTTGCAATAGTGAGACATAAAGCCTGGGATAGCTATTGTGGCAAGGCCTATCAACAATCCTCCAGCTAAGATTAGCAGCAGCGAGTCTGAATAAAGGCCGGCGAAAACCAGAACACTCCCAGGTAGGTAGTAGAAAATCATACCGACAAAGGTGATGCCGCCATTCTTAAGTAGATCTCTATAATTTTGCCAAGAAGGCCATGGGTGCCTCTGATGCTGCATTTTGTGTACAAAGGCAATTCGGTGCCC
>JABSOQ010000242.1:2074-4201 GCA_013216195.1 Bdellovibrionales bacterium | reverse complement strand
CTAAAATGCCGATGATAATGAAAACTTGAGACACTAAAATCCAAGACCTGCGACGGCCCAAAATGTTGTTCAAAACTGGGATAGGAAGCCGATCTACTAATGGTGCCCAGATGAACTTGAAAGAGTAACCGAGAGCCGCCCAACTAAAGAAGGTCACAGCTGAACGCTCGACCCCGGCCTCCCTAAGCCAGAGCGAAAGAGATGAAAAAAGTAGCAAAATCGGAACGCCAGCCGAGAAGCCATAAAATAGCATCACAATTACCGAAGGTTTCAGAAACTTTTTTGCACTTTCTAAAAAAGACTGATCTGACATGGGCGTCCTTGCCGTTGGAGTTTGAATTCCAGCAGTGCCTTAGACGCCTTTGAGTAACTCAGAGACATTCTGTCTCTTCAGGCATTCACCTCGGCTACAATGCTATTTAAAGTAGAACTCGGGCGCATGACCTTGGCAACCTTTTCTTGATCTGGCAAGTAGTAGCCGCCAATATCAGCAGCTTTGCCTTGCACCCCGTTTAACTCTTCCATGATTTGAGCTTCACAGCTCTCAAGCTTAGCTGCAATTCCTTGAAATTTCTTTTGCAACTCAGGGTCATCTTTTTGAGTCGCCAAAGCTTGAGACCAATACAAAAATACATAGTAGTGGGTGCCACGATTATCGAGCTCACCAGCTTTTCTAGAAGGTGCCTTGTCGTTCAAGAGATACTTTTCGTTAGCCAAATCGAGAGCTCCAGCAAGAACTTTTGCCTTAGAGTTTCCTGTTTTTTCAGCCAAGTCTTCTAACGAAACTGCTAAGGCCAAAAACTCACCCAAAGAATCCCAGCGCAGATGGTTTTCAGATACCAATTGCTCAACATGCTTCGGCGCAGAACCACCAGCACCAGTCTCAAACAAGCCCCCGCCGTTCAGCAACGGCACAATAGAGAGCATCTTCGCACTAGTGCCAAGCTCTAGAATAGGAAATAGGTCTGTCAAATAGTCTCGCAGAACATTACCTGTAGCTGAAATTATATCTTCTCCAGCCTGAATTCTTTGAAGCGAAAAGTCCGTTGCTTCTGCAGGAGACATAATCTTGATTTCTAGCCCATCAGTATCAAGGTTCTTGAGCTCTGCCTCTACTCTTTTGATTAATTGCGCATCATGGGCTCTTTGCTGATCTAGCCAAAACACCACTGGCGTCTTAGTTGCCTTCGCGCGGGCCACACCTAGCTTCACCCAATCTTGAATTGCAACTTCTTTTGTCTGACACATTCTCCAAATGTCATGGGCCTGAACCTGATGCGACATTAAAACTTGGCCAGAGCTATCTACGACCTTAACCTCACCGGCCTCTTCAAGCCAAAAGGTCTTGTCATGAGAACCGTACTCCTCGGCCTTCTTCGCCATCAGGCCAACATTGGACACGCTACCCATAGTTGCCGGATCAAAAGCCCCATTCATTTTGCAGAACTCAATGACCTTTTGATAAACAGACGAATAGCTTCGATCTGGGATGACTGCCATCATGTCTTGCAGCTCACCTTTGGCGTTCCACATTTTGCCACCAGATCGAATTGCTGCTGGCATGGAAGCATCGATGATCACATCGCTAGGCACATGCAAGTTGGTAATACCCTTGTCAGAGTTAACCATTGCAACGTCTGGCCCATTTTCAAGGCAGGCCTTGATATCGTTGCGAATTTCAGACTGTTTGCCATCAGGCAACTGAGCGATCTTTGCCTCTACATCTCCCAAGCCGTTTCTCGCATCGACGCCTATCTCATCAAATGTTTCTTTATGCTTCTGAAAAACATCTTCAAAGAACACCTCGACTACGCGACCAAAAATAATAGGGTCTGAGACCTTCATCATTGTTGCCTTCATATGCAACGAAAAGAGCAGACCCTTTTGCTTCGCATGTGAAATCTGAGACCTTACGAAATCGGTAAGCCCGGCATAGCTCATAAAAGAACCATCGATAACTTCACCCTCTAGCAGTGAGAGGCCTTCTTTAAGAACCTTCTCGCCGTCAGCCGTCTGAAGAACAATCTTAACAGAGTCGGCTTTTTCCATCACATGAGACTTTTCACTTCCGAAGAAATCTCCCTCACTCATTGAGCTAACAGATGTCAACGAAACCGCATCCCAAGC
>JABSOQ010000242.1:0-2064 GCA_013216195.1 Bdellovibrionales bacterium | reverse complement strand
AGGGTTGTTTTGCGCATAAGCCTTAACAGCCTTAGCTACACGTCTCTCAGAGTTTCCTTCACGCAAAACGGGGTTCACCGCGCTACCGAGTATCTTTGCATACCGCTTCTTTAAGTCAGTTTCTGCGGCATTGGTCGGTTCTTCTGGATAATCAGGCACCTCAAAACCTTTGCTTTGAAGCTCTTTAATGCAACTTTTCAGTTGAGGCACAGAGGCGCTGATGTTGGGTAGCTTCATGATGTTGGCCTCAGCAGTTTTTGCCAACTCTCCCAGCTGAGCTAAAGCGTCTTCGACTTTTTGATCATCGCTCAAAGAGTCGGCAAAATTCGCAAGAATTCGCCCAGCCAACGAGATGTCTTTTTGAACGATCTGAACATCTGAGGTCTTGCACATCGCCTCCACAATCGGAAGAAATGACTGAGTCGCCAGAAATGGAGCTTCATCTGTGATTGTGTAATTGATTGTGCCCTTGCTCATAGTGCCCCCACGCGATGTGTTGATGTTCTAAGAACTCATTTGAATATGCTGAAACCCTTATAATTTCAATGATTTTTGCTGTAGCATGGGGCTTCAACTGTATACTGTCAGCCAACGAGCGGCGGTGGTGATTTGTTTCAATGGAGCTGCATGAAAATTGTGTCGAAAAACCAACCTTACGCTGCTCTGCAACCTGATCAAACCCTGATTATTGTGCGCCCTCAAGTCGGCTGTCCAGAACCAAGTGCTGAGCTTGAGAGGGCCGCCGAAGGGTTCGAAGCCCTAAGTCGCCGGAAAGAGTTTCTGGCTAGTAGAGCCCTTCTCCTTGAGACAAGCTCACAGCTTCTAGGCACTGACGTAGCACTCGAACACCTTCGCAGAGAAGAGAGCGGAAGACTCGCTTTCACCCATCAGATGCAAACTGAACTCCGGTTCAATTTGACTCACTCTGCTGAGACGGTGGGGGTCGCCTTCGCTGTCGGCCAGACTGTTGGCGTCGATTGTGAGCAAATCGTCAGATTCGGCAATGAGCTAAAACCTCGAGAACAAAAATGGCTAAGCCCCGAAGAATACGACCATCTCGAATCGCAAGCTAAAGACCTCGTAGCCGAACAACTGTGTTTACTCTGGACCATCAAAGAGGCGGTAACCAAAAAGAGTGGGCATGGCTTCGCCAGTGGCTTCAAGACCATTAACACTTTGTTGAATCAGCTCGGGGTGGCTTGCTTCAAAAACGAAAACGAATTTCTTTCGGTGGCTCTTCCTGAAAACTGCACGCAATTGCTCATTGATGCTCCCGGCTGGCAAGCCGTCGAGGCCAACAGTGTCATCAAGGCCTAGGTCCACGGGAGCACCAAAAACCGAATTGCACTAATTACGACGCTGACCACACTGCATCTTGTAGAGGAATATGTGTTTTCTCCCATTCAAGACATGAAACCTCAAGCAGGATTAGGCACGGCTGGCACATTCTGTTAATCTGCAGCCATGAATCAGTCTCTTTTTATCATTCATCTGTTTACCGCGATATTTATGACTGGTCTCATTTGGACCATTCAGCTCGTTCACTACCCCAGCTTTCACTTTGTAGAAAGGGAGGGTTTTGCCACATTCGAAGCTTTTCACTCCATGAGGATCTCGTTCATTGTGTTGCCTGTGATGATTATTGAGCTCTTGACCGCAGCGGCTTTGGTTGTTCAACTTCCTGAACTCAGGCTGTTCGCCTTGGCCAACCTCGCTCTTCTTGGCGGCATCTGGCTCATCACCTTTTTTATAAGCGCGCCTTTACACGGAGAGCTAGCGGCTGGATACGATGAAGCTAAGGTAAGTTGGCTAGTGACTTCGAACTGGTTTCGAACTGCACTCTGGAGCCTCAGGTCGGTAGGCCTTTGCTTTATGATCAAAAGTTTCTTGGCTCATTAATCGGAGGTAAAATGGCAGATATTCAATCAACGGCAAAAAATGTTCTCGGAGAACCATTGGTCGTCTGCGGTTGTGAACCTATGACTGGCTTCTATAGAGATGGCTTTTGTAATACTGGTGAGGGCGATTTCGGAAGCCACACCGTTTGTGCTGTTGTAGATGAGG
>JABSOQ010000241.1 GCA_013216195.1 Bdellovibrionales bacterium | reverse complement strand
TAGACCTTTCAAGTGACACCCTACGGGTTCTTTACTCAAAAGAGGGGCGACATTTGGTCAAAGGCCCAAGGCTTGAGGTTTTGGCACTAGCCGATTTAGATCAGGTACAGAGAGTTGAGCAGGTTCTCTTTGTTGAGCCATTTGTTCTCCCGATTCGACAAGAAGACCGGGCCAACAATGAAGAGCCCGCCTATACAGGTTTTGAAACAGGCACTCGAATTTCACAATTCGAAGCGGCTTGGTCTCGCGGTTTTGATGGTCGTGGGCAAAAGGTTGCGGTTTCAGACACTGGGCTTGATATGGGTACAGTTAGAACTCTACATCCTGACTTTTCTGCGGTTCGCAAAGGTTACAAGTTCGGTTTGTTTGCAAGAGACTGGAGAGATCCACAGGGGCATGGAACACATGTCGCTGGTAGTGTTGGTGGCAACGGTGCTGCCAGCGAAGGGCGTTTAAGTGGCGGAGCTTATGCCTCCGAGGTTATTCCCCAAGGTATGTGGTCGCCAGTTTTAAACAATCTGACCGTTCCGCCAGACCTTTCCGACATGTTTCAGCCTGCCTACAACGACGGTGGGCGCATTCACTCGAATTCATGGGGCTCACCTAGAGATCTTGGTGCCTACACCGGAATGTCTCAGCAAGTCGACCAGTTTATGTGGGACAACCCTGAGTACTTGATTCTTTTTGCTGCGGGTAACTCAGGCGTCGACAACGACAAAGACGGCCGCATTGATGAGGGAAGTGTGTCATCTCCGGGCACTGCTAAAAATGCTCTCACAGTTGGGGCCTCAGAAAACTATTTGCTAGAGGGCGGGGTTCAAAGACCTCTGGGTGACCTAATGGGTGGTGAGCCTTGGGGAACAGAGCCGTTGGCATCTGATACATTAAGCAACAACGAAAATGGTTTGGCAGCTTTCTCTTCACGTGGGCCAACTAGAGATGGTCGGTTGAAGCCAGAATTAGTTGCTCCGGGTACTAACATTGTGAGTGTTTGCTCAAGGGTAGAAGACGCCACTAAACTGTGGGGTAACTACAATGAAGACTACTGCTTCGCCGGCGGCACATCGATGTCGACACCAATTTCAGCCGGTGGAGCTGCTGTAGCTAGGCAATTTTTAGCTGACGAAATGCAAATGTCTTCTCCATCAGCAGCTTTGGTGAAAGCGGTCTTGATGCATTCAGCACAGAACCTGTTTCCGGGTCAGTATGGTGACCGAGGCAAATCAACAGGCCAAGAGCTTTTGGTTGATGGGCCGAACATGCATCAGGGTTTTGGTCGCCTTAATATGGAAGCAGCTACAAACAAAGAGGCGTTTTATGAACTCGTCGATGAGAGGCAGGGTTTGGCAACTGGCGAAAGATTCAGCAGAACTGTTCAGCTCGATGAGTCAAAGCCTCTCCGTGTGACTTTGGTTTACACAGATGCACCTGCTAATCCCTCTGCTTCTCGAACTCTTGTTAACAACCTCGACCTAAAAGTGATAATGAATGGTCAGGAGCTTATGGCTGATTCTCGAATCAACAACCATGAGCAGATTGTGCTCTCAAGCTTGAGTGGTGAAGTCACCGTTGAAGTAATTGGTACGAATGTGCCAATGGGGCGAAACGGCAAGCAGCCGTTCTCACTTGTGATCGGAAGATAATGAAAATTGATGACCCACGGGTTCAAGAATACATCAAAGGGCAGCTCACCTCTGAAGAGGAAGCTGCCCTTTTAGTTGAATTAGAAGCCTATCCAGAAGTGGCTGATTTGGCCGAGACCCTTAAAAGAACACAGGCCCTTATCGACGAAGATATAAATCAAGGCACTGTGCCAGAATTAGCGAAAACCACAGCTCAACCTAAAGGCTTAGAGAGAACATTCAAGCCCATGCTTGGTAAGAACTGGAGATTTGAGCTGGCCATTTTGAGCGGCGGTGTGACGGTTTTGCTGTTGATTTTGGTTGGCATACCATTGATCAAGAGCTTGCAAGATCGTACCTCTCAGCAGAATCAGAACAATCAGTTCGAAGACTCATTAGCCGACAAAGACAATACTGAAGGCACCGAGCCGTCTATACGAGTTGTGCACGAAGCTGAAAGCTCGGCTTTGGGTAAAGGGTATTCAACACCTGAGCAAATGCAAGACTTCGAAACGTCGTTGATTTCAAAGAAAGCCCAAAAGCTTCGAGAGGCTGAATCACACTTTGTTGAGCTGACTAAGCAAATGAGCATGCCTCCTGCTGAGAAAGACCGGTTGTTGCTGCCGGTTCAAGTTGATGTCGATCTTGGGTACGAAATGCGCGCGGCTCTAAAAGAGGGAAAGCTATTGTCTCAAGATCAAGTTGGGGTGGCAGAGTTGGTGAACAGTTTTGAGCCGAGCTCAAGTGCTGAGTTTGATTCGGCTGTGCGATTGAGGTCCTACGTACTGGAAGCACCTTGGGACTCAAGGGAGCAAGTGTTAGTTGTGATGACGGAGGTGAGCCCTAATCTCGAAAAGACGCTTTCAGAGAATCGCTCGCGAGCTATTGTCTTTCTTGGTGCTAGCCCCTCTGTTGTTGAAAAGTTGGGTCAAGACGTATCAAAGCCTATTTACACCGACCTTGAGGTGGCGAGCCAGAGTTTAACTTCTCAGTCGCAAGGAGAAGAATTGCAATTAGTGGTGTTCGTGTGGAGAACATTCACAGCTGGTGAGTCGTTGCTTTTATCTCGCTGGGTAAAAAAAGATGGCGCACATTTGTCGATCGTCGACACCACGGCCAGCCAAAGCAGCGTTATCAGAAAAGAGATTGGGCCCGAAGTTGAACTGAACTATATTTCTGCACCTACTCCAGTTTTGCTTAAAAAAGCCTTTTACAACTATCAATCTGGCAGTGGTGACCCGATTCGAAAAGTGAAATTAGAGGTCTCAAGTAAGCAAGACTCAGTAGTGGCTCAGCTCCGAGGCTCTCAAGCTTTTTCGGCATCTTTAGATGATCATGAGTTTTCGAAGCACAATTGGTTGTTTGCCGGCGAGAAGATTAGCTCAGTTATAAAGCTAAGCGATACCGCTGGATTCTCGGCACCGGCAGAATTGCCTGACTTTGAAATTGAGGCAAAGATTAGCTACCAGCAAAGGCACGATCAGGCTGAAAAAAGCATTGAAAAAGTCACATCAGAAATCTCAGCACCGAAAGAGGCTCCAGTAGACTTGGTTCGAGTCTTGTCTCTTGATTGGTTGGGTCGGATACTGAAAGGGCAAAGGCCAATGAGGCAGTCAGAGTTTCGACGCTTGAAAGAGTTTGCTGTGAGCCGGGCACCAGCCGAAATCAGCGAGTTTATCGCCTCTACTGAAAAGCTGTACTTCTAATTTTCGGTAGGTTCAGTTTTTGCAATTTGCCTGAGCCCATGAGCTCGATTCAAAAAAATAACACCAGATTACGGCGAGTTAGCGGCAAAAGGCTGTGCTCATGTGCCAGTATTTGTCTGTCAGCTAAAATTTGGGCTCAAATTGGTCTGGGTCTGTGTTTGTTTCTGGTTGCATTGGCAGCGGTCGAAGCTCAGGCCATCTGCAATATCGAGCTAACTCGAAGTGGGTTTACTGGAGTCGTGGCAGTTTCAAGCGGGGGCTTGAATTTCGAAGACTTCACCTTTTCTGAGGGTGGCATGTCGCCAGCCAATGGTGCCAGCGCCCAGGCTGAGGCTGCGAGCCCCACTTTCAGCGGTGAGAGCCCTGAGAGTGCAAGGCAGCTGCTTCTTGATGTTCGTGATCTATTCGCAAAGGGGTTCAATGCCTTCGAGGGCACTCGGGCGACGACCCAAAGCCAGCTTTGGAGTTATCACTCTTCATTTACCAACCTTGTGCTTATTTACAAGTACGGTTCAGTTGCCACCCCAGAATTGTGGGAGGTTCCAAAAGTTCTTGAAGCTCTAGATCTGTTAGTGAATGAGTCAGAGGCTGAAGCTTTTTTTGCTGATGCTGAAAGAGCTGGCTACACTTTGATACCAGGGCCTGGAGATCTACCAGTCTTACCGACACTTCCTGAATTGGCGGCGAGAGTTCGTGCTCTGCCGTTATTGCTCTCAATGATGAGCATTCGTTTTTCTACTTATCAGAATGTTTCTGCTATCTATCCGACGATGATTCAAAAGCGAGTCGTTCAATACGATGAGAGAAAAATGGTGATGGATTTCACGACAAAAGACGTTCAGCAGTTGAACGAGTTTTTATCTGACATGCGTGAGAGGTATGATCTGTCACGGCTAGATCTCGAAGAGTTGTCTGGTG
>JABSOQ010000240.1 GCA_013216195.1 Bdellovibrionales bacterium | reverse complement strand
CGAGAAACACTCATTCGCAGATGGAACCGGCAGATGGGCCCTACAGGAGCACCTGAAGCGGCCGACACCAAACCTGAGCTTTCAGCAAGGCCCCACTTGAAAAAGCTTGAAGCTGTCGTGCACTGGCACACCGACACCTGGGATTATGCACTCGATGTATTTGATCAAATCGGTTTTAGAGTTGAAGATGCAATGGATGATCGCGAGATCGACTCCCGGGCCTCTAGCGAAAGCTTGATTAACTTTTTGCTAGAAACCGTCGTACCTAGCTTAAAGTCAAAACTTAACTCAATTAAGCTCGCTCGTATCAACAATCAAATAGAGACAGTTTTAGAACAGCTCGACACCTCTGCTCTTTCTAAGGCCAGTCTTGATCATTATGCAAAAGATCTAAAAAAGGCGTTGCAGAAGTTCGACTCAGACCTGTATCAGCAGTCTTACGAGAGGCTGTCGCAGTTGACACACTTGAGAAACACTCACACAACCAGAACCAAAGCCCTCAAGACTCTAGATGAAGTCGCACCAGAGTGGTCGATAGCGATTCGCTTGAGAGTCGCCCCTCACGACAACTCCCAAGTGCCTGGTAGACCGGCCTTGGCTTGGAAGTACAACCAAATTGCACAAGAATTAGATGAGAGACAGAGCATCAACTACAGCGACTTGCAAAGACAATTAGAACTAACCAAGAAACAGTATGTCGAAGTGAATTCTGAATATGTTGAGTGTTTGTCTTGGGGCTACCAACTGACTCGTACGGGCTTAGCTGAGAAACAGGCCTTAGTGGGCTGGCAACAGCTGCAAGACAAAATGACCAAAAGTGGTCGCGGTAAGCTCGATGCCCAAAGACGAAAAGAAGCTCAAGCTCAGCTAAAAACTTGCAAAAACTCAGTACCTGTATGGATCATGCCACTGTCTAAAGTCTATGAGAGTTTTGACTTCTCATCGCCAGAGTTTGATGTCTTGATTCTTGACGAGGCAAGCCAGAGTGACATCACGGCGATAGTGGCATTGGGTATAGCCAAGCAAGTTGTTATTGTTGGTGATAAAGAGCAAGTGACACCTCAAGGTATTGGCCAAGACCTCGAACAGATTCAAGGCCTGATTACTGAGTATCTTGACGGAGTGCCAAACAAAATGGCCTACGACGGTAAGACTTCAATTTATGATATTGCGGAGCAGTCATTCGGGGACAGCATTCGCTTGGTTGAGCACTTCCGCTGCGTACCTGACATCATCAATTACAGCAACCATTTGTCGTATAACGGTGAAATCAAACCACTTCGAGAAGCTTCGGCAGGCCAGTTTTCTCAGCCACTTGTAGAGCATCAGGTGTCGGGAACTCGCGAAGGCACAAAGAAAACAAACCGTGAAGAGGCTGTTGAGATTGCAGCTTTGATCACTGCAATGACTCTGAACCCAGAGTATCAAGATGTTAGCATTGGTGTGATTTCACTACTTGGTAGCCAGCAGGCGAATCTCATTGATAGCATCTTGAGACAAAGGCTGACCCCAAAGGTATACGAAAAGCACAACATCTTGTGCGGTGACTCAGCCAACTTTCAAGGCGACGAAAGAGACGTGATGTTTTTGTCAATGGTCGACAGCTGTGAAGAGCCACCCCTTCGCATTATGCAGCAAGAGGCGTTTAAAAAACGCTACAACGTGGCAGTTTCAAGAGCGAGAGATCAAATTTGGATCGTGCACTCATTGAAACCTGAAACTGACTTGAAAGTCGGTGATCTAAGATTAGATCTGTTAACTCATTTCAGAAACCCTCAAGGCCAGATTGAAGAAGTCGAAACATCTGAGCTAAAAACAGAATCAGATTTTCAGCAACGCTTACTTAAAGATTTGAGCAATCGTGGCTACCAAGTCGAGCTGCAGCGCCAGGTAGGCACTTACACGATCGATATGGTGGTCTCAAGTGACGAGAAAAGAGTTGCCATCGAGTGTGAGGGCGAAAAGTACCAAACCGAAGAGAGTGTAGTCGAAAACCTCAATATGCAAGGCGCCCTTGAGCGACTAGGCTGGAACTTCATTCGCATTCGAGGCAGTGAGTACTTCCGCTCCCCGGTGGAGAGCCTTAACATCATGGTGGCAGAATTCGAAAGATTGGGTGTGAGACCTGTGTCTGAAGAAAAAGCAGATGGCAAAGGTGCGTCAGATGAGTTGATCAGTAACCTCAAGCGAGAAGCCGCCACCTTGAGAGCTCAATGGACAATCGATGGAATTCGAACTGAGCTGCAAGCTAAGCCGAGTGGCAACATAGAAGAGCTGAAGGAAGACGAAACCGACTCTCAGCAAGCCATGAACCATTAATTTCTCGAAGGGCCGCTGAGCTTGACTTTGCGGCCCAATCTGAAAAACTCTCTTTCTTATCTTAACACTTTGAGGTCTCATATGATGCGCTTGATCGCCACCTTAGTCTTTTCGGTTTCTATTGCGCTTGGTTCGTGCGCTTCACTTCACGGCGTTTATCAAAATGGTGGTACACTTAATGATATTCATTCGAAGCTGAACGAGACAGAAGTTGAGCGCATCACGCAGCCTCAAGATGAACAAGACATTGCGGATGCGATTCGATTTGCAAAAAGTCAGGGGCTAAAGGTCAGTATAAGCGGCGGCAAACACTCCATGGGTGGTCAGCAGTTTGGTACAGGCAACCTGCATATGGACATGTCGGCCTTTAATCAGATTCATTCACTAAACTCGACATCTGGCATTGTCGAAGTTGACTCTGGCGTGCAGTGGCCTGAGCTCATCGAATGGCTTCACAACAATCAAGAAGGAGAAGAATACCCTTGGGTCATCAGACAAAAACAAACTGGTGCTGATCGCTTTAGTATCGGTGGTTCTTTGTCTTCTAACATTCACGGTCGTGGCTTGATCTGGCAGCCCTTTGTACAAGACATTGAATCCTTTACTTTGATTGCTGCCGATGGCGAGGTTTACAACTGCAGTCGCACTGAGAACCAAGAGCTGTTTAGCCTAGTGATTGGTGGCTATGGCCTTTTCGGAGTCATCACAAAGGTCAACCTGAGGTTAATGAGACAAACCAGGCTAGTGAGACACGTTGAACTCATTGGCGCAGATGAGATCGACAGCAAAGTCAATAGCCGAATTGAGAATGGCTACTTGTTTGGCGATTTTCAATTCTCTACCGACCCTGCCTCAGATAACTTTCTACAAAAAGGTGTATTCTCTTTCTACAAGCCTGTGCCTACGGAGAAGTCTCCTAAACCTCCACAAAAACGTCTCGGTGAAAGAGAGTGGTTGCAATTGGTGATGCTCGGTCACACCGACAAGGCTAGAGCCTATGAGCTGTATTCAAGCTACTACTTAGGAACCAACGATCAGAGATACTGGTCAGACTCACATCAACTTAGCACCTATCTTGACGACTACCATTCGATCGTTGATCAGCAGCTGGGCGCAGAGGTTACCGGCTCTGAAATGATCAGTGAGGTTTATGTACCATCAGAGAGAATAGAAGAATTTTTGGCCGAGGCTGCAGAGCTTTTTCGAAGCAACAAGGTCAATGTGATCTATGGCACCGTCAGGTTTATCAAACAAGATGATGTGACTTTTTTGCCTTGGGCAAAGCAAGACTATGCCTCAATCGTGATCAACATACATGTTGATCACTCTGATGATGGTATCGAGAAGGTAAAGCAAGACTTCCGAGACCTTTTTGACCTTTCACTTTCTTATGGTGGCAACTTCTTTTTGACTTATCACCGCTGGGCAACCAAAGAGCAGATTCTTGAAGGCTACCCTCAGTTCCCTGTGTTCTTAAGGCTCAAACTTAAATACGACCCAGATGAGCTTTTCGCTAGTGACTGGTACAGGCACTACAGAGAAATGTTTGCTGCTGAGCTCTAACGAACGCCGTAGAGCCCCATCGCCTTGGCCCTTAAAAGAGAGTTGCTGGTGCCTTGCCAAGCCTCTTGGTAGGCCGCTCTTATGACGTCAACCCAGCTTAGTCCTTCAAGCCTTGGCACGCTCAAGCCTTCGCGAATAAGGTAGCGACGAAACTCTTCTCGTGTTGTGGCATTGATTCGCGCGAATCTGCCAGCCCAGGTCAAACTTGGTGAGCTGATCGCATTTTCAATTTGCTGCCGGCTGGGCCGCAAGCCCTCAAAGCTTGGGGCACCTCTAACACCCACTGTAAGACCATCTCTAAAAACGTAGGGCGTAGGCGTGCCATTGCCATTCATATCCTCCCATACATAACCCGCCACTGGAAACTGTGTACCTGATGAAAATAAAGCATTGCGAACAAGCCTTCGAAAGCAAGTCATATTACCCTGCCCG
>JABSOQ010000239.1 GCA_013216195.1 Bdellovibrionales bacterium | reverse complement strand
AGGTCAAGGCTACCATCGTCAGTTGTGCCTGAAACGGTCTTAACTTCACCAATGTGTAAGAAAACCGCGCCGCCACCAGCGCCGCCAGTGGGGCCACCCATGCCACCGCCAGCACCGCCTATAAAGAACTTTTGGTCTCGAACAATCTGGCAAGGACCACTGCAATTCGTGATAGCTGGAGCACCGCTTATGGGGGCACTGCTGCCGTTACCCCCTGCACCAGCGCTTGATCCGCCTCCGGCACCAGAACCAGAGAAAGTACCACCGCCGCCATTACTGTTGGTCCAGCTTAGGTTGTTCACATCAAACTGACCGCCGTAGCCTGTTCCGCCATTGTCTGAGATTCCGCCAAAGCCTCGAGCGTAGGTGTTCACTTGTAGATCTCGTGAATCAAGCTCTAACTTTTTGATTCTCATGACAATAATGCCGCCGGTTCCGGCCGAGTAACTGAAGTTCGTGATAGCATTGGATTTAATTCTTGAAGGACCGGCTCCATTCACCGTCAACACATCGATTTGTGGCACTCTTCTTAGCTGAACGATACAGAAGTTTTGAGTGTCATCTCCAGGGAGGCCGCCCGTTGGGGCCACGTGCGAGATGTTGTAAGGTGGTGAACCATTGCCATCTCGATCAGATAACGGAATGCTCGAGTCACCCACTTCGTCATCAAGCTGTAGTGTGGTGCCGCTGACACTTGTTACTTTAGCTGAACCATGAGATCCAATATACAGGCCTCCACCACAAGCTCCTTTAATTAGCTCAGGTGAAGTGTTATTGGCCGGTTGCACATCTGGCCCTGTAGAGTATGAAAATCCAGCGCTGACATGCCAGAAGACTTCATCGCCAACCTCATAGTCGTCTGCCGTCAAAGACGTACCAAGATCGACAGTTGTTCTATCAGCCGAGAGTGCTGTAATTCTATGGTTGGCAGAAAAAATCTTTGTTGAAGCTCCTCTGGTGCCATCTACTCTAGAAACTCCAGACGCAGCAAAGGTGTCGACATCCAAATCAATGATGGCACCGTTGAATGTGAAGCTGCCATCTTCACCATCGCCGTAAAGATCAGCAAGGGTGTTTCCACCGCCACCTCCATTGCCACTGTCATCGATAAAGTCACATTTGTCGAATGCGTTGGCTGGGTCGAGTGCAACCTCTATGTTGACCTCGTTGTCGCCCGGCACCACTTTGATATCTTTGGTAGCCAGAATATGAGGGTACGACAGGTTGGCGAAAGTGGCATCTTTTAGATCATTGAACGCGGGGCAAGTGCCGTCGCCAGAGACAGTCCCTACAATCCAGATGCGAGCTTCACTAACAGCAGGTATATTGATTTCAACAGTGCCACTTGCAGGAACAAAACCCAAGGCGGGGCCGAATCTCATTACAGTTTTGTCTCCAACCAGTGCGCTTGTGCAAGTGTTTCGGCTCATTCTCGGGTCGGGGCCGCCTACAAACACGGCGTAACAGTCGATATCGCTTAAAGTCGATGGATTGAGTCCGCCATTCCAAGGGGGGCCACCTGCCGATTGAGTGAACACTGCTTTCGCCGACACTTCAGACGATGAAAGAGAGTCTGGCATCTTCAGCTTGAGAGTGCTTTGCTCACCCATGTCTCGGGTGCAGGCAAGGTTTAGCGCAAGAAAAGGTGCGCAGATCAGGATCCAGAAACGTACGGCAGTATTTGAATTTTTCATAATCTAGTTATCGGCACAAGGGCTAGATCCTACAGCCCAACTGAATCACAATGAAACGATTTGGTTAGTTTTATTTCGATTTAATTAACAAAGATTGGGTACGAATCTCTTTCGAAAATCTTAGACGCTCGCGACCTACAGACTGTGTGTTTCTGAGACAAAAGATCAATTGAACCGTTCGGTCGACGCTTCGTAAATTTGACTTGCTTACTCGTCAGTAAAGTCCCAATACGATCACTCGATCACTCGATCACTCGATCACTCGATCACTCGATCACTCGATCACTCGATCACAATGCTTATTTATCTAGCTCTGCCTTGCAGCTCAGAGTTTGTGGATCGTCGTTTGATCTAGGTATTGCATCTTCTGCATTTAGCTGGTCAGGTGTCGCAAGCGGTGCCTCAAAGATGCTCTCATCTGACAGCAGCCCTTGATAGTCAAGCCGCTCCAAAAGACTAATTAGTTCTTCAATTGGGTTGCGAAATTCTGGGCCTAACAAGAAGGCGTAAGCTGAGTCGCCGCGGGTTCGAACTTCGTTTTCGACGAAGGCATAAAAGGCTCTCTGTTTTTCTCGGTATCCACTGAATATCTCTCGAAACAGCTTTTCATAGTCATGTGTTGGGTCTCCTTCTAAGCGCTGTAAAAAATAATCTCGAAGTTCTTGCTCATACTCTGAATTGCCCAGTCCAGTGCCAAGGCTGTGAAACTGTTTGTAGCCTGAGGCTTTTGCTTGCAGTCTCACGAGAGCCACCTCTGCACTAATTTCTCTTCCCATTAGCTGTTGAACCACTCTGGTGTAAGCCGCAACACTAATAACGTCGGCAGTGAGCATCTCTGGTCTTCGGCGCATGTCAGGGTTGCTTGCGGCCTCTGCTTCAATCGCCTCGCCAAACTCTCTAGCCAGCCGAGTTAGCAGTTCATAGGTGGCATGTCTGGGGTCGTGCTCCTCAGTGTCATCATGGGTCTTCGTTTCGTCTTGAGTGGTGTTTGCCTCTGTTAGAACTTCTATTCTTCTCGGAATGATGCCCAATATTTTGGGTTCAGAGTCCTCAAGAGGGTTAAGAGGCTCCTCTTCCAGTTCCTCTTCAGCTTCTTTTTCTCGGGGGCTTTGCTGTTGCTGCTTTTGAGATTGTTGGTCAGGTTGATGTGCTAGTGGGTTCGCAGACTGTTGACCTTGTTGAGCCTCTGGATCAATGCGAACAGGTGTAGCATCGATCGTGACATAGGTTCTCTCAAGGTCATTATGGGTTACCAAAGTGGTCTGATGACCGTCACCAGCTACAAAGCCTTTTCTTTCAGGGTCGACGAATCCTAGAATGGGCTGGGCAGTGATAGGTGCATCAGCAATTTCGGCATACCAGTTAATGTAATCGGCGACTAAATAATTAGATGATGTGCACTGTTGCCAAAGCATTCCGTCGTGAGAGTAGTCCGCATATTCTGCGAAGGGGTGGTTTTCGTTAAACGATTGGTTCCAGCTTATTAGCCAGCTCTCTATCAGCCCGGCTTTGTACTCATAGGCGTAAAAGCCGTGGTAGGCAAAAACAAAGCCTAGATCACTGATGCTAACGCTATCGTCAGCTGCAAAATAGGATTTGAACTCATCCATTAAGACTGGAGCTCTTGCCACAAACAGCTCCTCAGTAACTTCAGTCAAAGCCTGTTTGTCGAGATTCTCTAAAGCTTCATGGCTGTTAATGGCTCTGTCATCGCGAACATACGAGACTGTGTAGGTCGGTGTCTGCCAGAGATAAAGGGGTCAACAGCGCCAATCTACGGCTAGCTGATATAAAGATTGCATAGTGAAAACGACATTTTTGGCAATAAAAAAAGACAAAGCTCGTCGCCAAATTGAGCCATCGAACCCTTGAATCTTTACTGTGTCAAAATTCATTTAATTTAAGTCGACGAGCAATTCGGGTCGGATTCAGGATCTTCGAAGCTGAAGACATAGCCATGACTCAAAGTCTGTTTTGAGTCATGGCGAGCTGTTGAGCATTAAATGTGAATTTGCTGTTGGGCCTAGTCAGCGCTGCTGCAAGATGGGTCTTCAGGGTTTGAGCCACCTTCACGAGTCTCCCAGCGAAGTTCGCTGATCTCTTCGAGGCCTTTTAAACCGCAAGAAACATTCACAACTTGAACTTCTTTGTCGCACAAGTTCTCTCGGCTTCTTTTTACCACGAGAGCCTCTCTGCCTCCTGGTACTCGAAGTCTGTTGTTGGCTTGGGCCTCTACCAGGGCTCGACCTAACTGGCCACCAGGTCGAACGAGGTTTCCTGACTCACCTTCGACTCTGCAGTTGCGTGGCTGTGGTGTATCGACTTGAACAGACCATTCGCCTCTGCAGTCTCTGCCAAATCTGTCTGTGCATCTCACACGTTGCACAGGGGTCTGAGTGTTCATGAAGCCTGTACGGCCCCACCAGTAACTGCGAGTGTTTGCATCCTCGTTACTAACAACCAATTCAAGTGTGTACTCTTGACGGTCACAAGCGGTAAGTGTCTGAGAAAAGACTGAACTACGATCATTGCTCTGGCTCTCATCTAGCTCAAGTTGATCGAAAACAGTGGCATCACAGCTTCTTCGTTGCCTTGGTCTGAAATCGGCGTACATAGGAAAGCC
>JABSOQ010000024.1 GCA_013216195.1 Bdellovibrionales bacterium | reverse complement strand
ATTACATCGCAAAAGATCAAAGTGATCGCAGGGTCGAAGCGGTGACCTCAGTCGTGGTAGATCGAATACTCGGCCTTTACGGCATGGTTCTTTTGGCAATCATGACCATGCTCTTCAATTTGAGTTTTGTTCTCGACAACACGTCTCTGACAGGAGTGTTGCTCTCCTCTTCGTTGCTGTGGATGGGCATGAGTGCCTTCATAGGTGGGTCACTTTCGCGCACTGTTAAAAAAGGTCTAAAGGTTCAAGAGAGGTTAGAGAAGCTGCCTCTTGGGCCAAAGCTGTTCAGCATTTATGATGCGTTTCATAGCTACCGCAATCATCTCGGGGCGGTGTTTGCAGCAGTCGGGCTCAGTCTGTGCGCTCAAATTACAGCTGTGTTTTTTATGATTTTTGTGGGCGCGCAACTCGGGGCTGCCGATTTGAGTTGGGCGACTTACTTCTTCTCGGTGCCGATTGGTTTTATTGTGGCCTCATTTCCGATCGCCCCGGCAGGAGTGGGTGTTGGGCAGTATGCCTTTTTGGTTTTGTTTGAATTGTACTCAGGCGAAAAAACCAATATCGGGCAGACTGCGATTACGGCCTTTCAGGTGTTTCTGTTTATTTGGGGTTTAGTTGGTGGTTATTTCTACCTGAAGAAAAAACAGCCAAAGCAACTTGAAGAGGCTTTGTCATGAGCGAAGAAAAAGTCAAAATGCTGGCCACCACAGTTCAAAAACTTATGAGCCGTGGTGCTAGGCCTAATGTGATTAAAATTTTAGAGAAATCACATGCTGCCGATATAGCAGAGCTTCTTTCTGTGCTTAGTCATGAGGACCGCTACGATGTGTTTCTTATGGAACCCAACGAAGAGAAGCGCGCTGAGATCTTGAGTCATCTTGAAGAAGAGCAACAGGCTGAAATGCTAAAGGTTCTCAGTAAAAAAGATGTGATCACTCTTGTCAGTCGAATGGAAAAAGATGACGTGGCAGATCTGCTAGGGAGCATCCCTGAGGATGAAGCCGATGAAATCTTGTCATCTATGGTGAAAGAAGATTCACAAGAAGTAGCCGGTCTAATGGGTTACCCTGAAGACTCTGCCGGCGGTATTATGGGTTCAGACTACGTCGCCTTTAAGAAAGACATGACCGTCAAGCAGGTGATTGAAAGCATTCAGGCTGAGGGCCAAGAGAGTAAAGTCACTTTCTATGTCTACGTGGTGAACGACAACGAGCAGTTGGTCGGCGTGAGTAGTTTAAAGCAGCTCCTGTTGTCGAAGGCCGATGAGGTTCTAAAAAATATCATGTTCCCCGAAGTGATTTCGGTGAACGTGGAGACTCATCAAGAAGAGGTCTCTAAGGTCGTTGAAAAATATGACTTTCTGTCTTTGCCAGTTGTTGATGGAAACAACGAGCTAGTTGGACTGATCACTGTTGATGATGTGATTGATGTTATTCGAGAAGAGGCTGAAGAAGACCTGCTCGCAATGGGGCGAGCGGGCTGGGGGCTAAACGTGTCGACGTTTGAGCACTTCAAAGCCAGGTTGCCTTGGTTATTCTTTGCCTATGGTGGTGGAGCCGCATGTTTTGCGATTGTGTACTTTTTGGCAGCTCTCCCGGCACAGGCTGAGAAGAGCTTAAATGAGATTTGGTTAGTTGCAGCTTTTATTCCGGTGCTCTTGTCAATGGGAGCGACTTCTGGCTCACAGGCAGCCACAGTTGCTGTGGGTAACTTGCGCGCCTCGTCTTATGATTCGAGTAAGGGTCGTAACCAGCTCTTGAAAGAGTTTCGGTTGGCCTTTTCTTTTGCCCTTATTTTTGGGCTACTGTCTTTGTTGCTTGGTTTGGTCGTCACAGCAAACAAGAGTTTAGTGCTCGGCCTTGCAGGGGTCATGTTCGTTCAAATTTTGCTGGCTCTTATGATGGGTGCCACTATTCCTCAGGCGATGAAGCGACTTGGGTTTGACCCAACAGTGGCTTCTGTACCTCTTTTCACTTCTATTGCTGATGTGACGGCGGTGATCCTTCTCGTGAGCTTGTTTTTAGGTATCTGATGCAAAGAGAGCGAGATCGAATCATAGTGTTAAGAACAATCAAGCACGGTGAGTCTGATCTCATTGTGCATGCGTTGTCTTCTCAGGTTGGCCGACTCAATTTTATTGCCAAAGGTGCAATGAGAAGCAAAAAGCGCTTTGGTGGAGGCGTTCTTGAGCCCACTCATTTTGTTGAGGTTCTGTACAAGAAGAAAGATGAGCAAATCGAATCACCTTTGCATTTTCTCGAAGAGGCGAAGCTGATAAACGGTTTTGAATCGCTTCGCTTGAACTATGACAGGTTGCAGACGGCTTTCTACCTTCTGCAGCTCGTGAGTAAGGTTTCGCAAGAGAACGACTGGTATGGGCAAGAACTGTTCAATTTGACTGGCAATACGCTACGTGCGCTCGAGTCTTCAGAGCAGCCAGAGCTGCTCAAAACGCACTTTGAGATGAAGCTGTTAGCCTCTCAAGGAGTTTTGCCGCCAGATCTGCCAGAGAATGATCTTTATGACTTAAAAATTTCAGACCACGAAAAGAGCCGTATGCCCAAAGCCACTTTCGGCTTACTTCGAAACCGCGTTCACCACGCGATCAACTCTTACTTAGATTAGTTTAAGCCTTAGTTAGTACAGACCTAAAATACTTGCGAGCGCTCGTGAGTGATGTCATTGACGCCCACCCTGAAGTCAACAAGTCGTCTCTGAATCTCGCGGCTCTTGTTGACGTTAACGTAGAGACCCATTTTTCCGACTTGGTGGTGATTGAACTTAGTTCGATTTGTGAGGTAGATGGTGTGCATGGGGGTATGAAAGCGAGAGACATTGGCCCGCACCTTACTTTTATTTGCGATAATTCTCTGAACGCCCTTCTCTAGGTTTTTGCAGTTTTGTATACGACCATCTAGCTGAAATGAAAATTCAGGAAAGTGCGAGTTCAATTGCTCGGCTGACCACACAAGCTCTTTAAGGCACTTGGTGCGAAACAAGGTGTCAGTTAGAAAAAGCCTTTTGTAGGGGCCTGTCTGAAAGCGAAGGGGAGCCTTCACGCTGATTTTACTGCCTTTACCTGACCTCCTGTAGAAGTCGAGTACCATTTCTTTCTTAGAAGTTTGAGCTGTATGAAAACTGCGTAACAGTTTTCGGGCGGCATAGCCCCTGACCTGGCGAATCTTACCAAGCAAAGGGGACTCAGAGGCGCTAGCTAAGGGTGTCCAGGCAGTTGACATGGCAACTGAAGTGGCAAAACAGATTGTCAAAAGCTTTTTCAGCATTTGTCGACCCCAAAACCTTCATCTCAAAATGCCCATTAGAGAGCGAAATGTGTGCCGGGCTTATTTGCGATTAAAGAGGGGCCAAATCGGGCAAGATACTGATTTTATGAGGGTCTGAAGCAAGACTTACATTGAAAAAATCACATGTGGAGCCCCAGATTGCTGCTGGCGGCCGGGATTGAAGCAGCATTGGCAAATTGGCTTTTGCTGTATATGTTAACGACACTTTCTTATGGGGGCAGTTTATGAAGACCAACTTTTTGAAAATATCTTGTTTGATCATGTGTCTAGCTGCAGTGGCCTGCACAACACCCGCTAAAGAGCCAGGTTACGGTGGGCATGGCCTCGACAGTATCGATACGAAGACGCTCGCCAAGTTTGCCCCACCTCCCCTTGATGGTGGTAAGCTCAAGCGCATTCAGGGTTTGCTAGATGTTCGCTCACCAAGTGCAGGAACTCTGTCTCCTGATAACAAAGATCTCTACATTTCGTGGAATGTGACAGGTTCAAGGCAAATTTGGAAGGTGCCAGGGCCAATGAAGTTCCCTGTGCAGATGACTGGTGGAGAAGACTCGAGCCGGCTATTAGACATCACACCTGACGGCAAGTACCTCGTTATTGGGCGCGATGAAAAGGGCAACGAGTACCCAGGGCTGTATCTGCAGAGCACAGATGGTGGTGAGTTCAAGCTCGTCTATGGCAAAAAGAAAGTGCAAGTGTTCTTAGGCTTTGTCACTGAAGACTCTAAGCACCTGTACTACAGAGCCAATGACCGCAATCCGAAGTCTTATGCCATATACAAACACAATATTGAAACTGGAGAACGAGAGCTGGTTTTCGAGGGGCCTGATGGCTATTGGGCCATTGCTGATCATTGGGATGACAACCTTCTTCTGCTGGCCAACTGGAAGGGCAACACGTCTTCAGAGTATTATCTTTATGATGTCAAAACGAAGACTCAGACTCCTCTGTTTGGTCAAGACGAAGACGAAGAGTACAGCGCTCGATTCGGATCGAAGAAAGATCAGATTCTGGTTCTTACAAATAAATTTAGTGAATTTCGGAAACTCTACCTCTGGCAAAAGGGTGAGTTTAAAGCGATTAGTAACAATGAGACTTACGACATCGACTCCATTCAGCCGGATCGCCAGCGAACCCGAGCGGTTATGAGGGTTAACAAAGGTGGTTATTACTCGGCAGAAGCTCTCGATCTGAAGACATTGAACATGTACACATTCTTTGAGGCAAACGATCCTGACGTCTTGCACGTCTACCCGGGCAGCTTCTCGCAAGATGGTCGCTACACCTCCCTTTACATTGTCAAAGGCAACGAGCCGGGGCAGGGCCTGATCTACGATTGGAAGAGTAAGAAAAGCAAAGTTTGGACAACCTCTTCGGCGCCGGAGGTTGAGTTGAACGCTCTGGTTACACCTAAGCTTGAGTACTACACCGCCCGGGATGGCACACAGATTCCGATGTTTGTGCAAACTCCAGCTCAATGCGCAGACAAGGTCTGCCCTGTGATAGTTCAGTTTCATGGCGGGCCAGAAGGGCAAGCGATACCCCGGTTTTCTCCGATTCGTCAGATGTTCTTTGAAAAGAACTACATTTTCGTTGAACCAAATGTCAGAGGCAGTGATGGCTATGGCAAGACTTGGCTACACGCAGACAATGGACCAAAGCGATTAAATGTGATTACCGACATTGAAGATGCGGCAAAGCACATAAAAAAGAACTGGTCGAAGTGGGGCAAAACGCCAAAAGTTGCAGTGATGGGGGGCTCTTATGGTGGGTACTCGACACTCATGGCGATGACTAAGTTTGCAGGTGCCTACGATGCCGGTATCGCCATCGTGGGTATGAGTAGCTTGCTCACTTTTCTTGAGAATACGGCACCCTACAGGCGAGCTTTGCGCACATCTGAGTACGGTGACCCTGAAAAAGACCTAGAGGCACTTAAAAAGCTATCAGCACTGACCTACCTAGATAACTTGCAAGATCCTATGCTCATCATTCATGGTGCAACAGATCCTCGTGTGCCAGCAGGTGAAGCGATTCAGGTTTACCAGGCGATGGAGCAAAAGAAGCTACCGGGTCAACTCGTGCTGTTTCCAGATGAGGGTCATGGAATCAGAAAGCGTCGTAACCGAGCTTTGTATTTGGGTTACCTATTTGATTTTTTAGATAAACATCTGCAGTAGACTTCTTAATGGAGGTTGCCATCAGAGTGTTTTGCTGAGGGCAACCTTGAACGCTTGAGCGTCTTCGACAAGATTTCCGTGTGAAACAATCACTCTTGCAAAATCAAGATCTAGCAGCTTCTCAGCCGAGCTTTTGTAGGCACTCTTGTCTTTTGTGTTCATTCTAACGAGTTTGCTTTGCGCCAGCTTGTTGTTAGCGCCAAAGGCGCTTAATAAAAGACGAGTGCCAAAAGCCACTGTAGAGTCCATGTTGAACATCAGGTCTGTTACGATGAGAGTCTTTGAATCGCTGTCATAGAAAACGGTCTCTGCCAATGCAGGTATGCCTCGAATGAACATGGCTTTCATTTGCGTGTTCAGCTGAGTATGAATCTCTCGAATGTCTCTCAGGTAAGGTTTGATCCAGGGCTGCTTTTTGAGTTTCCACAGTGCGGGTTGGCCATAAATTGCCACCAGTGGCCAGCGCTCAAAACTCTTTTCAAGATGCATATGATGAAAAAGGTTTGGTGAAACGAGTATGATCTCACTCGACATGTTTTCAAGCTCTTTAAATGTTGCTTCATCAAAAGGACCTGGAGAAAACAAGAACAGTTTCCCGTCGGCTTGGCTATACAGCACAGTGCGAGTCGGCATAGGAGTTACTGGCGTTGGGTAGGCCATGTATTCGAACGTTGAAATTCGATCAGTAACTCGATTTAGCATTTTATTAGAAATCCGTTGTTGCTATGAAATTAGATGTCAGTGTGTATCGCGAATAGGTGAAGGTATCAATAGTCGAATTGTTCTGGATATACGCTGCGTTCAGACTCCAATTAAGCCATTTGTTTATGGGCCTAGAAATGCCAGTAGCGAGATTGTAGTTAATGTCAGACCGGTTGTTAGAGTTGTCGACAAAGTTAATCTGGTACATGGTTAACCCAAACGTCCAATTTGATTTCCACCAATTGAGAGGTTTCATATAAGTCGAACTCAAGTCGATCCTTTGGTAGGTTCGGTTCTTCCCGACAGCATTGTTCATCACCAGTGCCGCATACGAAGTGAGAAGTTTCTTGCGGGTTTTGTCTAAAAAATTTATGTGCTTTGACTTCAAAGTGAATTTGGTGGCGTCGAGGTCTTCGTCTCCAACTGCCGATTCAATTTGTGAGTCATCCTGCCTAAATTCAAAAATCACCGATTGTATCCAGTCTTTGCTCATTACGAAAGTGTTGTCAGTGTTCACCACGGCTGAGCTGATGATAATCTCTTGCGAGCCGTCTTCATTAACATCCATGTTCACCACCTCATAGGAGGGTTTGATTGTGAACTTGTAGCCTTTGTTCCAAGCAGTGCCTTTGTAAGTGTAGGGTAGGGCGACACTATTTAAAAAAGGATCAGCCTGCGACACTTCATTTTTCTGCGAGCGGAGCATGTAAGAAAAAGCTGTTGGAGTGAACTCATGCTTCTTGCTGTAAACACCCCGGTAAGCAAGGCTTCCTGATGCGACCAGCCTGACGTCTGCGACCTCTGAGCCTGTAGCATCTTGTTCTGCTGCTCCAGAAGGTATTAACAAAACGTTTGAGTCGTACATCAAACCTAAAATCCCGCTGAGCGTGAAGGGTTTTTTACGTTTGTCTGAAAACCTTTTTAGGCTTGCGAGACTTTCAATGTACTTTTCAGCTTGTTCATCGAGGTCAGGGCTCGTGGAGTTATCAAGCACCCATTGAAAGTTCTCTTCTGATTTTTTGAAATCCTCTTTTGTCATGTATAGAAGACCTAAGTAAAAAGCTGCGGAAGCACTAAAGGCCTTAGAGTTTTGATCGCGAACGAATTCAAAGTCTTCAATCGCAGGGTCGAGCTCCTTCAGATTGTAATGGCAAAGACCAAGGTAGTATTTCTTTTCTGCAATTCGATCAGGCTTGTCAGGTGCGACATTGAGTTTTACCAAAGCATCATCATACTTGGTCTGTCGGTAGAGGGCGATACCATGGTTCAAGTTGTAGTCTTTGTTTTCAGGATCAAGCTCCACTGCTTGGGCAAATAAATCTGATGCTCCAGCAAAGTCATTGGCAATGAACTTCTGCATGCCCTCTTCACCGAGTTTTCTGGCCTGGGCCTTGCGTCGCTCTCGCTCCGCTTGAGCCAGTGCTTGTTGTTTTCTTAGTCGTTCTTCGGCTTTTTGTCTTTCAAGCTGCTCGAGGCGAATACGTGCTGACTCTCTTTTTGCGGCTTCAAGCTCGAGCTGCTTTAGTTTTCGTTCTCTTTCAGCCATTTCTGCGGCTTCTATTGTGGCTTTATCTGCTTCGGCCTGCTTCAGCAATTTCTTAGCTTGCTTTTCTCGCTCTGCTATTTTGAGCTCGTCTTTGAAGGCTTTGTAAGCTTTTACAGCTTGTTCTTTAGTGTCGTAGACATCGACCAGCTGTCTGCCGTCTCGGTCAGTGTGAAAAACGACTGGCTTTCGCTTCAATTTGCCTGTGCGAAGCATCGCCTTGAACTTCTCCATACCTTTTTGGCCGACGAGGTTCTGCGGAGGGATGTAAATTTCTGGCTGCGCTTCGCTGTCGTTAGCCCATCCTAGCGAGAAGTTACCTTTAAATGTTGAGGAGTCGGGAGCCGTTTCATCAAGCACGACCTTTGCAGTTTTGCCCGTGTTTTTGTCGCGAATAAACAAAAAGGCCGAATCGATATTCGCAGAGTTTCTATTCCAAGAGGCGCTGCCGTACTCAATGGTTGTAGGGAACTGCTGAGCAATCTTCTTTGCCGATGATTTTTTGTTCGGCTTGCTGACTTGTCTACTGTTTTTTTGATCTGCAGTTTTTATGGGTTCAGGTTCTTGAGCAAAACTGGCGGCAGAAAACAGAACAACTAGCGTAGCAAGTGCAAGGTGCTTCAAGGTGCAACTCCTGGAGGAAATTCAACTTATTCAGTATGGTAAGTATAGGGGATCTTTAAAAAAAAAGGGCCTCTGTGCGGAGAGAACCCTTATTTCGTCGGGGGTAGTTCTAGGGCTAGACGTTTGTCTTGCTCTAATTACCTTGAATATTGATGATCAAGCGAGCTGTGCCATCAATGATGGTTTCGTTACATATCTGACCGCAAATCTCACCAACGTCGGGAACATTGCCAATAACATCAGCAACGGGTGGAGGTTGAAAAGAGTCGCCAGGTAGAAAAGGTGTCTCGGGTACAGGTGGCGGTGGTGGCGGCGGAGCTAGACCGGCGGCAGGAGTTCGGCTTACGTCTGGCCCGGTCCCACCGACATCAGGTGAGGGGCCACCGACGTTAGTGGCTGGTCCCGCTGTTACTGCCCCTGTGGCAGGTGTTCCGACAGTGACTCGTGGTCGTGGTCCAACACTCGCTGGTCCACGGCGCGGGCCGCCCCTGGCTGGCCCTGATTTTTGGCCACCGTCAGTATTTTCTGCTGTGGTGCTCCCACCATTTGCAGAAGAATCTCCACCGGCGGGGCCCCCTGATTCCCCACCGGTGGAAGCTGCTGGCGCTCGATTCGCGCCAGAACGACCCCCGTTACCATTGTTGCCGGCCTGGGCATTCCCCTTTGCTGGTCCCTTCTCATTTCCTTCGGCTTTTGCTTCGCCAGTTGAACTTTTATTGTCACCATCTGCTTTGGCATCGCCTGCCTCAGCCTTGTTGTCACCGCCCTCGGTTTTAGCGTCACCGCCCTCAGACTTGGTGTCGCTACCTTTAGCGTCTCCATCTTTGCCTTTGTCATCAGAGTTCTCACCCTTGTCATTCGACTCATTAGGTGAGTTAGACGGCTGTCGCTCATCTGAGCCGCCAGCTGAAGACGTGTCGGCATTGGTTTCATTATCCATGGCAGCTAATTGCTGTCTAGGCACTGACCTTGGCTGGCCAACTGAAGCGTTACCAGCTTGATTCGCAATTTGACCAGCATTCACGGCAACAGCATTTTGGATCGTTCCACCCACTCCAGGTGTACCGAATTGCACTTTACCTTCAAATGTCACAACTGTAGATTGGCGGCTGGTAGGGTCATAACCTGTTACGAAATCTGTACCACGTACACCGGCAACAGCAGACTTCGTTTTCACCTGAAACTTGTTCCCTTTGCCATCGTACTTTTGCTTCACCTTAGATCTGACCTTACCGTAGATCACATTCAGTAAAACATTTTTCTTTTTCTTCGACGGCTCGTACTCGTAAGCTTCGATTTCGATTTTAGAATTTGGTGAGATATTGAGAACGTTTTTGTCGACCATTATGATCTTGGCTCGAGACTTTTCACCAGAGATCACCGTATCTTTTGGAAAGACCTTTTGGCCGATCTTCGCCTTTTTGGTTTTGCCAGTCTTGGCACTCTGAACTTTCACATCACCTTTAACCACTCGGAATACGCCGTGGCCTTTTGCGAATGCAAAAGAAGGTGATAAGACTACGAAGCTCAAACCTATTAGCATCGCTGCTAAAGATCTCATTAGGCCACCTCCAACGTGAAACTACGGCCATGAATGTTCATAGTGTTATCGGGATCACTACCTAAGTACTTAAACACGTTTCACAAATATTAAGAAAACCGCGTAGAAGGTAGTCATTCTTGCAACAGTCTCACTTTGAGAACTAGCCAAACTACGATGGTTTAGAATAGGGGTGGTGTAGCAACTTGTTTCTAAGATTGAGACAGCATCAAGTGCGCAGCTTCAAGAAGGGTGTCGCAGACGACTTCTGGGTCTCTCCAGCCATCTTGATGAGAGGGGTTGTTGGTCGTATTTAAGAAAGCAGATTTACAGCCTGCCCTGTGGCCGGCCTCAACATCAGACATCTTGTCTCCAACCATCCAACTTTGTTCAAGCGCTAGGTCGTGGTTCTTCGCGGCCACCTCAAGCATGCCTGGGTTGGGCTTTCTCATCCAGTGATCGGTGTCAGTCATATAAGGAGCGTAGTAAAAATCGAGAAAGTCCACTCCATGCCTGGCAAATTCGTTGCGAATTCTTCGATGAGTTTCAAATAAGTTGGCGGGCTGAACGATTCCTCTTGGAATGCCTGACTGGTTGGTTGCAACAGCAAACACATAGCCGGCATCTCGTAATAACTGCAGGGCCTCAAATACGCCATCTGGGTACTCAATGAGGTCAGGATCATTTAGGTAGATCTTGTCGACAATAAGGGTTCCGTCGCGGTCAAAGATGATGGCTTTATGCTTACCCATAGCCACATCTAAACAAAAAATCTAAGCTCTGGCTACTGCAAATGAAGCCACAGTGGAGTTCAGAGTTTACAGGTGAGTGGGTGACTACAAGGCTCTCAGCTGGCACCTGACTTGCTCTCTTTGTTGCTATGAAATGGTTGCTTCTTACAGTGCTGTTTGTAGCGCTTTCGGCCCAGGCTAACCCGAAACCTACAGTGTCTTGTGTCGATGAGATGCACAGGCGACCAACAGAAATTGTCATCACTGAAAAAGCCCTAAAACACATCTTACAAGGTGATTTTGGGCAGAACCCAACTACCAAGAGGGCTTGGCTGAAGGGCGGAATGCACACTTATGCAGGGCTAGAAGCTTTTATGGCAAAAAGAGACGATATTTTTGAGCTCGGCACTAAGAAGATCGAGGTCGACAGTGCAGATAAGACACTGGGTTCTTGGTACTTTGTGATGCAAAACGCTATCAATGGTGTGGGGCATGTGCGACTACCAAACTCGGCATTTAACACCGCTCAGAAAAAGTCTTTGTTGATGACTGATATCAATCACAATGGTGGTTATCTTTGGAAGACACTGTTCCCAAGAGACATGGATCAGGACGAGCTCGAAGAGATCATCAAGGCTGTATTTCAACAAGGGGCTATGGAAGATAAGGGGTGGGCCCTTCTGTTTGAAGCCCAGGTAACCCGCACAGACGAGACAGAAATCAACGTGAAAATTGCTGTCGACAAAAGAAGTGGGCGCTTGATTTCAGCTTACCCCGCATTCAATCAGCCCCATGGTATTCATGGCCCAACAGGCGTACAAAAAGGAATGATGGCTGACAACAGAGGCTTCGCCGAGCGAGTTGAAACCGATTCTGGGCCACTTGAGGCTTTTGTTGGCGAGGTCTCTTTGGTGCTGAACACCAAAGTTCATGAAGAGAGTGCGTGGCGAAAGAAAAACTTCAGGGCTTGGAAGAAGATGGGAGCTCAGCAGAAACTGGCTGTACTCGACTTGTTTGATAGCCCGATTCCTATTGATCAATGGGAGCAGCTAGCAGAAGCCGGTTTGCCCAATTATGAGCCAAACGCATTACCAATCAAGATATTACAAATTTTTGAGGCATTTGCCAGAGACCCGAGTTTTGATACGGGCTTCAAGCTCAGTTACTTTCTAGGTCTTATTTCAAACCAGCGCATTTTCACCTTCAGACCAACAGAGACAATCATCTTCAATCGGTTCTTGCTAAAGCTAGCTCTCGATTTGGCCCAAAAATCTGATTTTGGTATGCAGAAGTTTGCCATTCGAGTGATTGAGCAATCTCCGATTTATTGGTTGCTACAGATGCCGTTTCAAAAGGGCATGATCGATGTTGGTGATCAATGGCTCTCAACGGCGAGGGTTATTGGCGAGCTTTCTCATGATGCTCAACTTCGGGGTGAAGCTCGAGATTATGACGGCCTTTATGCCGGTCTTTTTGAATATGCTCAAATGACGGAAGACATGACTTGGAGCTACTTTAAGCTTATCGACGAGATCGATCGTTTTGAGCCCGGTTTCTCAACTGAGTTTTTTCGCTACAAGTTCATGGTAGAGTTCGTCAACATGCTGAGCCTCAAAGCAACTGCGGCTCAGCACAGTTTGCTCTACCGCACAAGCGAAGTCGCCGTCGCGGATCGGAGTTTCAGTCAGCAACAGGTTTACCCACAGGGCACCTCCCAGAAGTTGTTAAGGAAAATACGTCAGCACTCAAGCCTTTTAACCAGATTGTTGTTCGCTGATAGCAGAGTCGTAGAGGGTTGGCTTGAGTTTGTCGAAGTTGTGATGAGTTTTGACCCCGACCGTTTTCGTTCACTGGTAGAGCGAGAAGAGCTCAGCTTTGAAGAAGAGGTTTATGATTACTTTGAGCAAGCCAAGGAGCCTGGTTTTTGGGGAAGAGAAGGGTCAGCCACCTTTGTTTACCCTCTTCTGATGTTTCATCAAGATGAAGACAAGAGCTGGCAACTGGCTCGTCGTATCTATTTTATCGACTACCAAAGGTCTGATGAATCGGTATTCTAATTGAGCTCGACAAGCTCTAGGCTTTGCCAGTTTTACCTGTGATTTTTGAGAGTGGGTGGTGGGTGTCCATGACCTGGGTGAGCTTTTGCAGGCTCAGGTGGGTGTACTTCTGGGTTGCCATCAGGCTTTTATGGCCTAGCAGTTCTCCTAGAACTCTGAGATCCGCACCATCATTTAAAAGGTGAGTGGCATAGCTGTGGCGAAGAGCATGAGGGTTGAGTGGCCGGTTTAGACCAGCTTTAGCGCCCCAGGAGCGTACGATATTGTAGGCAACCCTCGGGTGCAGGGGAGATTCTCCATATATATAGAGAGAGGGCTCTGAAGAGCTTTGAAGGGCCTGTAGGGTGTCGACCACAGAGCCGGGTAGTACGACCAACCTTTCTCGGTCACCTTTGGCCTTGTGAACCAGCAGAGAACCTTTTGACCAATTGAAGTCAGCCCACTTTATCTGGCAGGCCTCGCTCACACGCAAACCTCCGCCATACAACAGAAGAATCAGGGCCTCTTCAATTTCAACATTCTTGAGGTTCTGGCTCTTGCCCTGCTTGAGGGCTGATAAAAGCGACTGCAGTTCATCGACCGATAGAAAGTGAGGGATCTTCTGAGGAACTTTGGGGGCAAAGATTCTGTGTCGCACATCTTGGTCAATCAGGTCTTTTTCAGAAAGCCATTTAGCAAAGGATTTCAGGCACGCAGCTTTTCTGTTTCTGCTGGCTGGAGCGAGTGAGGCCCAGCTCTGATAGGCCTCAGTTAAAAGATTTGTAAACGACTGTGAAGGGATTGGATCTAGAACAATTTCAGTCCAATTCAATGAAAACTCATGATTTTCAAAAAAAATCTGAAACGGATTTTCACCCTTACCAGCTGTTTTTTTCATCTTGAGCTGCCCAAATTTGCCAAGAAACTGGCCGAGATCAACTGCGTATGCCCGCAATGTATTATCAGATGCTAATTGCTTTGACTTGAGCTCGCACAAGTAGCAGTAAGCCAGCAATATGTCATTTTTCGGCTTCACAGTGACATCCTTCGTTCCTCTATCTTATTAGAATCGTTTACAAAATGCATTGCAAAAAAGACTTGCGTAAAAATAGGGCATTTGATAGAACCCTGTGTCAAGACGTAACGACCAAAGAGTTAAAAGGGATTGGGCATTGCGGCGCTGTCTGGTAAAGACCTGCAGCAAGAAGGACAAGAAAGAAGAAGAAGCGAGAACCTATTCAACCAAAGGGGCAGAACGTATGTCTGGAATGGATAAGGGGTCTATACTCCCCCCCAGCGAAAATCAAAGCTTGCCAGGTGCAAGCCGAAACACGAACTCTAACGGAGTTCCTCAATCAAAAAAAATCATCTACAAAGCTGAAGTGATGAAGCAGTTGATGCGTATGGTAGACCGTGTGGCTCCATCAAACGCGACTGTATTGATCCTTGGTGAAAGTGGAACTGGTAAAGAACTTGTAGCGAATGCGATACACGAGCGTAGCTCTCGCAGCCACAAGCCTTTCGTTGCCATCAACTGTGGTGCTCTTCGAGAGACTCTTCTTGAGAGCGAGTTGTTTGGTCACGAAAAAGGTGCCTTCACGGGTGCATATTCTAGAAAAATAGGTTTGGCAGAAGTTGCCAACGGCGGAACACTCTTTTTGGATGAAATCGGCGAATTGAGCCCAGGCATCCAATCTAAGCTTTTGCGTTTCCTACAAGAGGGCGAAATCTATAGAGTGGGCGGTAAAGATCCTATAAAGGTTGATATCCGTTTGATCTCTGCGACTAACAAAGAGTTAGACAAAGAGGTTCTCAAAGGAAACTTCCGTGAGGATCTTTTCTACAGAATCAACACGATCATGCTTCACTCTCCTCCTTTGAGAAGAAGAAAAGAAGATATCAATGAGCTTGTTGAATACTTTTTGACTACAAATCCAAATGGTTTCTTAAATCGTGGACGTCAGATGAGCGAAGATGCTCTGAAGATTCTTATGAAGTACGACTGGCCAGGTAACATTCGTGAGCTGCAAAACGTTTGCGAAAGACTTCAAATCTTGGCTGAGGGTCATGTGATTATGCCGGGTGATTTGCCTGAGCATATCAAGAACCCTGATCATAAGATTGTCATCGACGACTATGATCCGACTATGACACTTCACGAGCTTGAGAAACGCTATATTTTGAAAGCCTTGAACTACTTTGATGGTAACAAAACTCAAGCCGCTAACGCTTTGGGTATTACGATCAAAACTTTGTATAACAAACTTCACGAGTACGGCGAGTTTGAGAAGTACGCTGTTCACGCGAGACCTAAGAGCGGAAACTCTTAAGGTCTGAGTAGACGGCAGAATTGCTCTGCTTGTTGAATTGAGTTTAAGATTCTTCTTTAAGCCACTCCAGTGATGGAGTGGCTTTTTTTTAATCCAAACCTTATTGACTCTATTCCGCTCTAGGCTATTTGAGGCAAGTCGTGAGTCTCTTTTGAAATGTCGAAGTAAAAAGAAGTGTGGCCCTCAAAAAGCTCGTAACGTAACTCACTGCCATGCTTGTTGACGATTTGTTGGGAAATGCTCATGCCGAGCCCTGTGCCCTCTCCAATCTCTTTGGTTGTAAAGAAGGGTTTGAAAATCTCATCAAGCACTTCGTCTTCGATTCCTCTGCCACAGTCAATGACTCGAAGCCTTACGTTCGAGTCTGATTCTTGAAACCGAATCTTGATCCATCCTTTTTCACAATCTTTTGCGACGTGAAAAGAATTGTTAAGCAAATTCAACAATACTTGTGAAAGCTGCACTCTCTTAGCTGAGATTAAAATGTCATGATTCTGCACTTGAATGTCTAGGTTCACTCCATGTGACTTGAATCGTTCAGTGCAAAGACCCGAAGCATCTGTTATCACATCTTCAAGTGTGCATGTTTCGAATTCATCGGTACCACCGTCTCTTGATACCTGTCTTAGGCTTTTAACAATTTTAGAAACTCTTTCTACTGTGCGCATGATTAGGGCAATGTTTCTCAGGTCTTTTTCTGAACTGGCAGTCTGATTCGATTTAGCACTTGTTTCAAGTTGGCTGGCAGCCAAAAGAATTGCACAAAGAGGCGTATTGATTTCATGAGCCACACCGCCAGCCATCTCACCAAGGGAGCAAAGCTTTGAGGCTTCAATAAGCTGAATCTCCTGGTCTCTGATCTGCTTTCGCTGTAGCTCAATTTCGGTCATGTCTTGAGAGTAAAGAAGGTAGTGGTCTTCGTTTGCCAAAGAGACTCCGCAGTAGTTATACTGTTCTGATCCAGTACACTGGAATTCAAACGAAATAGACTCTTGATCTGGAGAGAGTTTTTTAACATCAGAGTTTAGTTTGATAGAAAATTCAGTCTCGAATTGAGCTGCGGAGCTCTCACCATTAGAGGGGCTAAGAAGACCCAAAAACTCTCCGCGAAACACATCTTTGACGCTCATAGAACCATCAAACATAAGCACGTCTCCGGGCAGTGCTTTTACTAGCTTTGAGAGCTTATTTTTTTCATCCAACAGGTCTTTGGTGGTCTCTTCTAACTGTTGAGTTCTGTCTCTCACGCTCTTTTCTAGGAGAATTTTTCCTTCCAAGGTTACGAATGCAGTTTTGTTATCTGCGAGTCTTGACTCAACTCTGTTCATCAGTGCCTTGTTTACCTTTGTCAGCCTAACGACTTCGTTTTCAAGATGTTCAAGTTTATTTGTCATTTTTCACTCCCGATGGCGATACTCGTTAAGGTCTGATTGATATGTGTCCCGCCAAATTGCTCACCATAAGTATGGAATCCGCAGGCATGGTTAATGGTGTAGAGGTCGATTAGGTCCTGTCTTTCACGCTCGCTTAGGTTTTTGACCTCAAGGCGGCGTAAGATGCATTCGAACAGTAGGCAAGATTCAATAGCACAGTAGAAAGTGAGGCTCTGGTCATCGTTGACCTTTTGTATACTGCGTACGTAACTTTCTCCGGCAATGTTTAACAATACCGGATGCTTTGAATACAAATTTGGACCAAAATCACTTAGGTTTACACCAAGGCATTTCGCGTAAGCCTCTGCCGCAGGCATCCCATCGATTTCGTGCACAATCCTGTCTCCAGGATCGGCTGAGGTAATCACTATCTTTTTGTCAGAGGTTAGAAAATGCTGCGATTTGAAAACCTGAAATGGGATAGAGGTCGTCACCATGACTATTGTGGCACGATGACATCGGAAGCTATCATTTGCAAAAATTTGTGTTTGCTTAAACTTGAGTCCATCGCCAGCTGATCCCCCAATGACGGGAACATCAACTGGCATGAAACTAGAGATGCAATCTGTAACATCTTCTTTTTTCATGCTGAGACCATCAACTAGCAAGATCGCAAAAGAGCGGCCCTCGGCGATTTGATTGTGGTGAAGCTTTAGCGTTTCCACCACTCGGTTTTGAAGTTCAGTGAGATGGTGTGGATCTGTCAGTTTTTGAAACTCATCGATATCAACAATGGTTGAGGCAAACAGATCTTTGCTAAAAGACATACCCGAAATACTATTTTGCCCATAGCCCAGTGCAGAAATTTCACCTGCAGTGGTGCAAGCTACCGCTTTTGGCCCGCACAGTTCTTTGATGTGTTTCTCAAGTTCCAGAGAGTCATAGGTGGGCGAGACAAACAAGATAGTAAAGCTAGAATCAAGTGGTTGCAGTTCGGCTGTCAGCTGCTCGATTGCCAATTTTGGGTTCAATTCAGATGTTTGGGATCTTAAAATTGAACGCTCTCTCATTATTTATTCCTTTCTGTCTTGGGATGATCTCTGGGATGCAACTGTCTCAATATATCTTGTTGAATGCCCAACGTATAAAGTATCGTCGGATCTTCTCATTGCTAAAAGCCGGTTAAGAATCCTTAATGAATTCTTAAACCTTGCCTGTAGAAGTCTACCTTTTTAGGGCTACCCCAAGCTAAAAGTCAGATTTTGGGTGGAGTCTTCAAAGAGTCAGTGGGGGCTCAAAACTATTTGGCATGAGCAAGCTTGAGGGCAGTTGGCCTAGACTAGCTTTATAATTTCTGCCAGCGGCGTGTTCCTTTAAATTCTGCCACAACCCAGGCTGTCTTTTTTATGATCGCGACACTGCCAACTTTAAAAATTGTGGCTGAGTATGGGGGAGAGCTAGAGCTGCGTTTTCTCTTTGCAAGCTCTAAGACATACCCGTGAATCGATTCACGAGGTAGTGTGTCGGTCATTGCAAAACTCTTTGGGGTCCCGTTTTTATCAAATGTCACTTCACGGGCGAGGGCAGCGATGTCATCGTTTCTGTTTTTGAAGTACATCATGCAGGCCTTGTGTAAAATGTCGATGTCGACAGCCATCTCAAACCATTTGCCGAGCTTGCATTGTCACCAATCAGCCCTTCAACCGCACCGCTACCTCCAGACATCTTCTTTGAAAGGAACTCCCTGAGTTTCATGGAGTCTGCCAATCGGCTGTAGGTCCGACCAAACTGAGTCTTGAAGAGGTGTTGCAGCTTAGGGCAGCCCTTGAGTTCAGAGACTTGCATAATCCCCGTGGCCTCATCAATTTGATCTTCTAGCTCCAGAGAGAGCCGATTGAGTTCGTATATAGAGAGCTCACTGACTTCTCTCTTGCTGGGGCACAAGTCTTCGATCTGCTTTAAGTCTTTGTCCATGTTCACTATCTTCAATTCGATTTGTGAGGGTTGCAATTAGATTGGTTCTATCTGGCATTAAGTAGTGAGCGCCCCCCAAAAAAAAGCCACCCTGGTGGGGTGGCTTTTTGTCTTGATGAGTTTGGGTTGAGGCTAAATCAGAAGTACCCACCTTCATCATCGTCTTCGACATCCATCATAGTGTCATCGTCCTCGAGATCATCGAAACCGTCTTCGTCAGCCTCATCGACAGGGTCGAGAGACTCATCCATTTGGTCACTCACACTCTCGAAGCTCGCTTCCAAGTCTTCATCTTCAGTGTACTCCTCAAATTCAGCGGGAGGTAGGTCGGCAGCGTCCTCGCTAGCCTCATTGACTGGAGCGCTGTCTCTTTGATCTTTTACAATAAAGGGGTTACCCGAAGCTATGAGTTGAGTTGAGTCTGCTGCAATCTCCTCAAGGCTTGGAACCTTCGGCTTTTCTGGCTTCTTCGGTTTGGTGTCTGCAGCGGCCTTTTTTGTAGTTTTCTTTGCCGCGGCTTTCTTTGTGGTCTTCTTCGCAGCTTTTTTAGTGGTTTTCTTGGCCGCCTTCTTTTTGGTGGCCTTTTTCGCTACTTTCTTTTTAGTGGCTTTCTTTTTGGTAGCCTTCTTCGCAGCTTTTTTCTTAGTTGCCTTTTTGGCCGTCTTTTTTTTGGTGGCCTTCTTTTTGGTAGCCTTCTTTTTCGTAGCTTTTTTGGCTACTTTCTTTTTGGTTTTCTTGGCCGCTTTCTTTTTTGTGGCCTTTTTAGCTGCCTTCTTTTTGGTCACCTTTTTCTTGGTGGCCTTCTTGGCTGTCTTTTTCTTAGTGGTCTTCTTTTTGGCTGTTTTTTTAGCAGCTTTCTTCTTTGTTGCTTTCTTCTTGGCCATTATGGGTGCTCCTCAAATACTCAAGTTCTAAAAAATCATACCCACAAATAGTAAAAGGAATTCAAACAGCTGCCTAGCAAAAAAGGGCAAGAGGCTTGAGTCTGAACCGGATTTCTACTGGTTTCTGCAAAGTGTCGCTGCCTGTGGACTCGATTCTGGCTCTATCGGCCGTATCTTGCTGTGTCTGCTGTGATTGGCATGGTTGGTACACTTGGCCTCTAGAAAATGAAAAGGTGGGCCACATTGAGCTAGGGCAGGGCACAAAAAAACCGGTGGCTTGGTAACCACCGGTTTCAGGTTGTTCGATTTGATTGAACTATTAGCCAATCAAGCTAAGAGCCACTGAGTTCTTCTGGTTGGCTTGAGCCAAAGAAGCAGTAGAAGCCTGAAGCAAAATGTTGTTCTTAGTCAGCTCAGCAGAAGCATCCGCTACATCCGTGTCTCGAATTCGGCTGTTAGCTGCAGACATGTTCTCTTCCGCAACTAACAAGTTGTTAGTTGTAGATAGCAATCTGTTTTGAAGAGCACCAAGGTCTGATCTCATGCTGTTTACGTTTACTTGAGCGTCATCTAGAGCTTGAAGAGCTTCTTGAGCACCTTCTTTAGAAGTGTAGTCAAGTCCATCAAGACCCAAAGCATCTAGTGTTGCAACGTTTGAAGCAGAGTCAAAAGTGATTCTGTCTTCGAACTCATCATTGTAAATACCAACTTGGAAATCGAAAGCCTCAGTTGAACCATCGAGAAGCTTAGTTTTACCCCAAGTAGTTACTTTAGAGATACGTTGAAGTTCGTTTTTGAGCTGTTGAATTTCTTTATCGATGAAACCTCTTTCGTTCTCACCAACAGTGTCAGAAGCCGCTTGGATTCCCAACTCTCTCATTCTGATGATGATGTTACCGACTTCGTTCAATCCACCCTCAGCAGTTTGAACCATTGAGATACCATCGTTTGCGTTACGATTGGCTTGTCTAGCAGATCTGATCTGCGCTTTTAAGTTTTCAGAAATCGCTAAACCAGCTGCATCGTCAGCCGCTTTGTTGATTCTGCTACCGCTCGCCAATTTGGCCAAGCTGTCACTGATATTCATCTGGCTGCCGTTCAAGTTTCTTTGAGCGTTGATCGCAGCGATGTTTGTTGATACTCGCATTCCCATTTAAAACCTCCAATTATTTTTAAAAATCTAACTTCATAATTCATCCTCCTTGTAAGAACCCTTGTCGTAGGGTCGGCATCCGAGCCGTCAAAAATTTGTTTTGGTACTTAATCAAATGGAAAGTTTCTGTTTCCTTCCATTTCCGTGTACGGTATTTCCGTCCTTGAGTAGCCTCCTTTGTAAGTTGTTCAACAAATCTCTTTTCTCGATTTGCCAAATGCATTCATGTGCCTTTGACACTTTAGTTTTCGGGAACCCAGACGGTTTCTTGACAGGACGTGTGGCTAATTTGGACTTCTATCCCCTAAACTTGGCCCTTTGATTGATCGAGGTCTTAAGACCTCAGTGTTGATTCCGAGACTTTGGTGAGTTGTTTGAAAGCCTCTTCTAGACTGGATTTCAGTAAGGTGTCGAGTCGAGTCGAGTCTTGAAAGCTAGGCATTTGGATTGAGGAAATCAGAGATTTTAGCGTTCGTCCAAGTGGGGTTGTCTTCATGTAAGTGGTGGCCAAGATCAGGGTGCATAATGAGCTGAGAGTTAGGTAGTTCCCTCGCAAGTTTTTCGACTACCCATTGCGGAACACTCGCATCTTTTTGACCATAGAGTATAAGAGACTTGGCTAAAATTTTGGGAAGCAGTTGCTGAGTTTTTTTAAATCTGAGTGTTTTAAGAGATTTGATGAAAGTCTGAATGGCAGCAGTATCTTGGTAGGGCTCACTGTATTTGGCTATGGTTTCTTTGTTTATTACGTCTGGGTTTACGAAAACCGTTTTCATAATCAGTTCGATAGTCTTTTGGCCAACCCAGGGTTTAAAGAAGGCTGCCGACCAGCTGATTTGATGCAGCCCCTTTGGTGCAAGCTGGGGTTCCGTGGCTGGCCCAAGTAAAATGAGCTTTTCGACCCACGAGGGTCTAGCTTCAGCTATTGCAAGAGCTATGAGGGCTCCCATAGAGCTGCCGACAATGACCACTTTTTTTAAGCCGACCCTTTCGATGAACTCGATCAGTCTGTCTCGTTGGCTAATCAAATCGTATTCTTTGTTGGTTAGCTTTGACGATCTGCCAAAGCCTGGCAAGTCAGGCACCACGACTCTGTGAGTTTTTGAGAACTCATTCAATTGAAATCTCCAGCTAAAGCTTGAAGCCCCGATACCATGCAGAAACAGCAGACCAGGCCCTCTGCCGGAGTCTTGATAAAAGATCTCAAAGTCGTCTACCGTGAGAATATGTTCAAACGCCTCAGGGGCACTGACTTTAAGTCGAGAAACTCTTTTGCTGAGTACGACTGCTGCTACAACCACGAGGGCGATTGCCGAAAATGCGACTATATAAAGACTGAGTTCCATGGCTTCATTTATTATGCTGGTAAAAGCTCAAGATGCCAAAACCGCAAAGGTCTGGGTTTGGTTGAATGATTACCTCGACTCAACGTCTGCGGCAGGTCGGCTTCTGTCGACAGCCGCTGGAGCTTCAGCAGCAGCAGGAAACCGCAGGGTCCTGCCTGGCTGGGGCCTCACCCTTACGTCGAGCTCAGATTCTCTATTGATCACCCGAATATGATAATAAGTCGAGGCATCGATTGATGAGCACTGCTCGGGTTCTTCAAACGGTGAGCCCCCACCTTCGCGCTCAAGTCTCTCTCTAGCTCTACGACAGGCCGCCCATCTTGCAGCCCCTAGCGGTGCAAGCAATTTGCCCACTTCGCCTAGGTTTTCGGGGTCTTCTCGAATTACGCCGTCATTCATGTGGCCAGCGAGGGTCAAGGCCAGAGTGCGTGGGCAATCCGTGACCTCGCTGAGTCTCTTACCTGCTCGAATTGCATCAACAGCGAGGCTGAGCTCTGGCGATAAACCCAGAAGGCTGGTTCCTCATGTAATCGAGGTAAGAACAGCTGAGCCCAGAGCAGTGAAGACAGTCATGAACCTTTTGTGACTCTTTTCTATGCGGCAAATCTCATCATAAGTGCCCACAAAGTGCAGGGTGCAGGGCACTTCTCCTACCGGCCCTTGGCCGTTGACAGGGCAGCGATGAATTGCGTACTGACCAGTGGCCTCATCATACTGCATGTATGCTGACACGGGCTTGTAACGGTCATCTTCACGGCTAGAGCCGTAATCGACGGTGCCTTCGACAAAACCTTGGGCCATAGCACTTGCAGTGCATTGCAGAGCCACTAAGAACAGCAAACGAAAAAGGTACATCTTCTCTCCCAGCATTACATGTATCGGAATAAGACATGCCGGGCTTTAGTTTGAGCACAGTTTTTCGTTGAGTTGGCTTTCAAAAATGAGCTGTTCAGTTGCATATTTTTACGTATCGCCCGCAAACCATTCCTCCGCTGCCATAAGTTGTGGTGTCTAGCACCCATTTGTGCACAGACCCAGCGGCAGTTCTTTCTCTTCCAAAAGAAGGCAAGGTTTGTGTAGGCATCTTCAACTTGAGAGTCGTCTCGAAGTTTTGGGCAAAGCTCCGAGGTTTGCTCAAGAGCAATTGGCTCTATGGCCCCATTGTCTTGCGTAAGATAGCAAACATTTGCGATCCATTTGGTAGTTTGCGTACCAGAATTATCATGGTTGTAACCAGAAGTTTGAGACTGTGTTTCAAAGTCTGAATTTGTTCTTGAGTAAGAGGGCTCAGGTAATATGACGAAGGTAAGAACCAATGTAAGGCCGAGCCCAAAAGTGCGTAGATTTCTCATATGAGTCTCCAAATATGTTTCGACTACGCTTACCTACACCCCAGAGTTTCAAGAAAGAGACCGCACTGAGATCGTTCAGAAGCTCGTATTTTAGAGCTGATCTCGGAGGCTTGACCTGGGGCTCAATTTCGGCGCCTTGACGCATTTGTGATGTAAAGCTGTAAAAGAAACCTTCAGTGGCTGTGGGGGCGGGCAAGCGTGACTCTTAGTCGACCTCTCCAAAGCGGCATTGGGCCATGCGGCCGCTTAGGTAATAGTCATGCATTTGAACACGCTTTAGGTGTTTTGAGGCGTCGTAGCCAATCGTACAGAACTCATTAGGGCCATCAAAGTGAGAGCACTGTTCACAGCAAAATATTAGATTCAGATTTTGAAACTCTCTTGGATCAATCTTATCCTTGATCACACTTCGCTTAGATCTCTGGACTGGGTCCTTTGGTTTTTTCATATTGACAAAAGCCCTTTTGAACTCAGTTTTAAGGTATGGAACAGCTCAGATTTGTGCTGTAACCCCTTTGTGTTTGATTTGAAGACCGAATCAGCGAATGTATAGATAGTTGAAGAAATAGGCAAGGACGAGGGTATGAACGACATAGAGAAAATGACACAAAAGAGCCAAGAGGCCATGCAGACAGCTGCTAAGGCTGCCGAAAGAGCCGGCCATAGCTCAGTTGAGGTTGCCCATCTTGTATTTGAATTGATGAGTCAGCCCGGAGGCATTGTGCCTTCCGTAGCCTCTTCAGCAGGTGGTGACCTGAGTTCAATCAAATCGGCTTTGACTGACGTTATTGACGGTTTGTCGCAGGTATCTGGCGAAGGGGTCAAGGTGGTGGCCAGCCCAGAGTTAGTGAAAGTGTTCAATCAGGCCGAAAAAGAGGCCGGTGACATGGGCGATCAGTACATTAGCACTGAGCACTTTGTGTTGTCTGCTTTCAGCGTCGGCCCTAAGAGTGTGATCGGTGCCTTAGAAAAAGGTGGCCTGAGGCCAGAGGCATTTAAAGAAGCTCTTGGTAAAATGAGAGGCTCTCAAAAAGTCACAGATGATAACCCTGAAAACAAGTTTGATGCCCTGAAGAAGTATGCACGAGACCTTACAGAGCTAGCAGCAGATGGCAAGCTCGACCCCGTAGTGGGTAGAGATGAAGAGATACGCAGAGTTGTTCAAGTGCTATCAAGACGAACAAAAAACAACCCAGTGCTAATAGGTGAGCCGGGTGTCGGCAAAACTGCAATAGCTGAGGGGCTTGCGGTACGCATCGTGAACGGTGATGTGCCAAGTGTATTGATAAACAAAAAACTGATGGCTCTTGATATGGGTGCCCTGATCGCTGGAGCGAAATATCGTGGTGAGTTTGAAGATCGATTGAAAGCTGTGATCAAAGAAGTCACAGATTCGGCGGGAGAGATTGTCTTGTTCATCGATGAGATTCACACACTTGTCGGGGCTGGTAAAACCGATGGCGCCATGGATGCCGGTCAGATTCTGAAGCCGGCTCTCGCTCGGGGAGAGCTCCGCTGTATTGGAGCTACAACATTAGATGAGCACAAGAAGTATATCGAAAAAGACAAAGCTCTCGAGAGACGCTTTCAAACCGTGCTTGTTGAAGAGCCTTCTGTTCACGATGCCATCACGATCTTGCGAGGTCTGAAAGAAAAATATGAGGTCCATCATGGGGTCAGAATCACTGACTCTGCCATATTGAATGCTGTGAAGCTGTCACATCGCTACATCACTTCTAGGTTTTTGCCTGATAAAGCCATTGATCTTATGGACGAAGCGGCGTCTCGGCTGAGTATTGAGATCAATTCAGTTCCACAAGAGATCGACGAAATTCAGAGAAAGATGGTGCAGCTGCAGATCGAGAGAGAGGCGCTAAAGAAAGAGTCTTCAAGCGAAGTGAAAGAGCGGCTTTCTGCTCTTCAGCTTGAGTTGAAAGAGCTCGACGAAAAAAACAAAGAGCTTTCAGCCCAGTGGGAGAAAGAAAAGTCTGAAATTGGTGGCGTAAAAGGTATCAAAGAGCGCATTGAAACTCTGAAGGTCGAGATGGAGCAAGCCGAGAGGCAGGGCAATCTCGAAAGAGCAGCGGAACTGCGCTACGGAGAGCTGCCGGGTCTTGAAAAGCAGTTAAAAGATCATGAGGAGCGTTCGGCCAAGGGCGGAGATGCCAATGACGACGAAGGTCGTTTACTAAAAGAAGAGGTTGGGCCTGAAGAGATTGCTGAAGTTGTTGCGAAGTGGACTGGCGTGCCAGTCAAAAAGATGCTTGAGAGTGAATCAGATAAGCTGCTCACTATGGAAGACAATTTGCGTGAGCGTGTTGTGGGTCAAGATCATGCCTTGCACTCCGTTTCAAATGCCATTCGGAGAGCTAGAGCTGAGATATCAGACCCGAACAAACCGATTGGCTCATTTATTTTCTTAGGCCCCACAGGGGTCGGTAAAACTGAGACCGTTAAGGCATTAGCTGAGTTCATGTTCGACACGGAAGAAGCGGTCGTCAGAATTGATATGAGCGAGTACATGGAGAAACATTCAGTTGCGAGACTTATCGGGGCGCCTCCAGGTTATGTGGGCTATGAAGAGGGTGGTCAGCTTACTGAGAGAGTGCGTAGACGACCTTATTCAGTCGTTCTAATGGACGAGATCGAAAAGGCGCACCCAGATGTCTTCAATGTCTTGCTGCAGGTTCTAGATGATGGCCGATTGACTGACGGGCAGGGGCGAACTGTAGATTTTCGAAATACGGTTTTCATTATGACCAGCAATGTGGGTGCCCATGCCCTGATCGATGAATCTCTTGATGATGAGGCCAAGCAAGCTGCTGTAGTTGAGGCAATGAAGCAGACCTTTAGACCTGAGTTCATTAATAGAATCGATGAAACCGTAACGTTTAAGAGTCTTGGGCAGGAGCAGATTAGTGGAATCGTTTCGATTCAACTCAATGAAGTTCAAAAGCGACTGAAAGAAAAGAAGATCAACCTTGAATGGCAACCAAGTGCTGTTGAGTTCTTGAGCAAACGAGGGTTTGACCCGCTCTACGGTGCCAGGCCGTTAAAGAGAGTTATTCAAAATGAGGTGTTAGACCCATTGGCAACCGAATTGATCTCTGGAAAGGTGAATTCAGGCGACACAGTTAAGCTTGAGGCAAATGATCTGAAAGTGATGATCAAAGTCGTTTAGTCAAACTGTTACGACTGCTGTAGCGCTACAAGATGACATGCCTGTAGCGTTCAAGCACATCGAGCAGTATTGAGCCCGAGGTATCAAAGTGTGTCGTGGGCCTGTTTAGCCTTTGCAAAGATTCTAGTGCATACCGGTAGTGAGCCTTGATTTTTTCTGCACGCTCTGTTCCCTCGTTGGCTGGGTCGAGTAGGTAATTCAAACCGTCAACGAGCTCTGCCACGCTAAACAGTTCACTAGAAACCCCGTTATCATCTTCGTATTTCGAGCCGTTGAGTAGCTTGATTTGATCGCTCTCGAATTTTAGGCCGAGCTGGTACCCAAAGAATATATCTGTTAGCCACAAATTTCGCCCACCCGAATACCATTTGGCCAACAAGGGAGAGTCAAGCTGAAGAAGTTTTGGAGCTTCAGTTGGTTTCACAAATCTAACAAAGTAGACAAATTGCTTGAGGTCGGTGGGGTTTTCAGAATTCATTTCAGGTGGCGGGGCTTTGCCTACGGGCTGGCCCTTAATGGTGAGCACTCTCTCAGCGACGTGAATGCTCCGTACTTGAGTGAAACCAAGTTCTTCAGCCAATTTTCCCGTCCATGTTTTGTAGGCGGCATCAGTAGGTGTTTCACCAGCAAACAGTGCGTTTCGAAAGCTGACATGATTGTCACTCGAGGCATGCCATTGCCCCTCAATTTCATTAATGCGGTCGGTACCAAGGTGCCTTAGAGCTCTATCAAGTGCTTCTTTTCCGCGGATCTTACTTCGGGTTTTGTTTTGATGATCTACAAGCCTGGCAAATATTCTCAAAAGCCCCTCGTCTTGCAGGTAGGCATAGAAGTGAAAGTTCTCAGAGCTGCCGGCTTCAGCGGTACTTTGCCATTCGCCGTAGTAGTCTGCAGTCGAAGTGTTGGTACGAACGCGGCTGTTTTGAACCTTATAGGTTTTGGGGTCTCCATAGCCCAAGAGGTTTTTGCAGAAGTGGATGATTCGAGCGGGAGAAAATAAAAAAGGAGCTGCCATCACGGGCTCAGTGGCCAGGCCAATTACGAAAGCAATAATGATGAGGTAAGAGTATCTACGGTGCCGAGAGATCATTGCTGCACTACACCTCGCCTTGTCGGCTCGGTCAAAATGGCAGGGCACAGCAGTTGCTTACGACTCGCTGACAGTGAGCCAACAAAGCCCTGGGGTCGAAGACCAATCAATCTAGGGTCAGCCAGGTCATTTCTAAAATCATTCCAGTCTTGACCAGATTCAATCACGTAGCGTGCGAACACATTTACGATGAGCTGTGCGGGTACCTTGTTTTCAATAATCATTTTGAAATCTTCGTCGCGGTGAAACCTGTACAGGCTCCGATAGTCTGGCACCTGAAGAGGTATGGGCTGCCGAAACTTCTTGAGATAGGCGATCCGCCCTTCGATCAGATCAAGAATGGCTAGATATTGCCTCATGCTAGTTTGCGGTTTGATAGCTCTCAACTCTGTGCGACCTCGGCGCACCAAGTTCATCGCATGATTTTTGTTACCACTAAATGCGACCTCAGAATGGGCATAGTGAGTGTCGATGTTGTCTCTCAGTTTATGGATGTCGATCAGGCCCTCATCGAACTTGCTAAATTCAGCAGCTATCGCCTCAAGAATATGTGGCTCAAGAACGGCTGCGGGCTTTGCACCACCATTGACGAGGCCTAGCCCGCCTATCGAAAGCTCAGGGTGGTTGAGGGTGTCAGCCAAAAAGTTGCGCTCGAGCAATTCGTCGCCAGCGAAGTGTGTTGCAGAATCGAGTGTGATATGGCCACCTCCGATTCGCTCGTGAGGTGAAAGGCCGAGCCCTTTAGCTGTGTCCCAGATTAGCCTCTGTAAAAGCTCTTCGTAGCTTCGAAGTCGCGTTGAAGTGGCTGCGGTTATGTTCCATTCAAGCACTCGGTTGTCGGGAAACACGTTCAGCGTCAAATCGCCTTCAAGAGTGAATTCACTTTTATCAAGATTGACAGAGCAACTTGCACATTGGGCTGCAATTCTCTGTAGCCACTTAGCGATCACCTCAATCTGATAGGCTTGCATGTTGTTGGTGTTTTCAGCATTCAACATGCGATCATTTGTAAAGGTCCATTCGGAACCATTGAGCCCTTCGGCCAAGCCAGATTGGCTTGGCATAATCAAGGATGTCAGCAATATTGAGACTGCAATCTTCATCGAAAGATCACCTCGTAGTCTCGTCCAGAGCTTGATACCGAATCGGCTAGCATATTGTACTTGGCCAAGATTTTGCCAAGCAAAGAGAGTTGAAAGTCTCCAAGTTTTGTTTGTGGGCCAAAAGGCCTCAATGTGCTGAGAGCTTTGTAAAGATCTCGGCTAACTCCTACCGACAGGCTTGCTGGCCGCCCAGGGCTCGAGAGGTAAGCATTGATTTGATCAATAATTTTTTGCAAATCGAGCAGAGACTGATTTGAGCCGTGCTGACCTGTAACCTGGCTCGCGTCGAGAATCTCAATATGGTTTTCTGCGAAGCCCAATCCAAGTCTATAGCCAAACACCAAATCAACCAGCCAGACTCTACTGCCGTCTGAGCTCCATAACTCTGCAAGTGGTCCATTGAGCTGAGTCTCCCTCTGACTGCTCCTTGTGAAAATCACGTTCACAGTAAAATCATCAAGCGAAGCCTCTCGAACTCCATCTAGTATTTCTCTGATTTTCTCTGTAGATTTCGGCTCGAACCAGATCTTTTCGACACTATCAAAACCATAGTTTTGTAGCTGCCTTGCCGTCCAAGTTGAAAGGGCTGCTTGTTGTGGTGAGGCTCCTCCGATAACGTTGTTGATAAAGCTCGCATGGTTGTTGCTTGCGCTGCTCCAGTCGCTTTGCACGTAGACCATTCTATCGGAGCCAAGGTGCTCCATCATCTCAGCAAATGCTTCTAGCCCCCGTATGCTGCTCCTAATTTGCTTTGCGTGATCAACTAGTTCAAAATCAAGTGTAAGGCGGCCATCCAGCTCGAGGCGGCCATGAAACAGAAATTCAACCTTTTGCCCATCAATCAGCTGTTCTTGCTGAATCAAGAACTCTTCAGCGGCTGAAATCATCGGAACCACAGGGGCTGTGGCCACACGGTAGCCCTTCGAGCTGGCAGGCAACATTTGAGAGTCACAGCTACGCTGTAAAACACTTGGCCAGTGAAAATCGAATGGTGAAGCGAGAGCTGTGCTCGAGCTCAGCAAAGCTATAGCCGCCATGCCTGTGAGATTTTTGATATTGCCATAAAATCGTGAGCCCATAGGGCTAACATGAGCAAGTCACGTGCCCTCTCTCACCGTTCTTTCTTGCTCTACGTTAGACGACACTGTTATGTTTTCAAATATTGGCACACAGAAGTGACATTCTTCGGTGATCTGGCACACTTACGCCATGTTTTCAGGTATCGTAGAAGCCACAACTCGTATCAATTCGCTCTCTCAAACGGGCTCGATTTTGCAAATAAGAGTGCAGAAGCCAGCCGATTTTGATGATCTCAAGACAGGTGACAGTATTGCCTTTAATGGGGTTTGCCTCACTGTCGAGGAGTTTACAGATTCTGAAATTCAGTTTGCCCTGGCTGCTGAAACTTTGAAGGTCACGGGTTGGACAACTGATTCCATGCAATCAGGCTTGTTTAACCTTGAGCGCTCTCTTCGGGTTGGTGATAGGGTTCACGGGCACATGGTTGCAGGTCACGTAGATGCCATGGGCGCAGTGGTTCGATCTGAGGAGGTAGACGGCTCTTGGTTTTTAGAAGTTAAGTACCCTGAGGTCTTAAGGCCCATGATTTGGAAAAAGGGCAGTGTCACGATCAATGGAGTGAGTCTTACAGTAAATGAAATCACTCCAGAAACTTGTGAGGTTTGCTTGATTCCTGAGACCCTGAAGCGTACAAACCTGGGTGAGCTGAAACCCGGCGATGGCGTGACTTTGGAGGCCGACACAATGGCGAGAGCCTTGAGGCGGTTTTTAGAGACGAACCCCGATTTACTAGGGCAGTTGAAAAGCTAGATTTCAGCCACAACGAAAGGGAAGACCATTGTCGTTTAACACTGTTGAAGAGATTATCGAAGATATCAAGCAGGGTAAGATGGTCATCCTGATCGATGACGAAGATCGCGAGAATGAGGGCGATCTCATCATTGCCGCCGACTACATCACACCCCAATCAGTGAATTTTATGGTGACTGAGGCCCGAGGCCTTGTTTGCTTGGCCATGACTGAGCAGCAGATCAGCAAGCTGGGTATTCCGCTGATGGTGAACAACGATACCAATCACTCTCCCAACAAAACCGCTTTCACTGTCAGTATCGAAGCTGCTCAAGGTGTAACAACGGGAATTTCAGCTGCTGATAGAGCTCTTACGATTAAGGTTGCGGCCAGCCCAAATGCCTCTGCTGGCGATGTCATTGTGCCAGGGCATATCTTTCCGATTCAGGCTCAAGAAGGTGGAGTGTTAAAGCGAGCTGGGCACACTGAGGCATCAGTTGATTTGGCAAGATTGGCCGGCTTGAACCCTGCCGCCGTGATCTGTGAAATTATGAACCCTGATGGCACTATGGCGAGGCTGCCAGATCTGCAAGTGTTTGCTAAAGAGCACGGCTTAAAGATTGGAACTATCGAAGAGTTAATCAATTACAGAATTCAAACCGAGTCTTTCGTTGAAGAGCTGGCTGAAGCCACATTGCCTTCACGTTATGGTTCAGGCTTTCAAGTGAGAGCTTTTAAAAATCACCTTGATGGTCGGGAGCACATTGCTTTGATCAAAGGTGAGATTGACCCAACTGAGCCAACCATGGTTCGAGTTCACACTGAGAACGTAATGGGTGATGTTTTTGGTTCTTTGAGATCAAGAAGTGGTGAGCATCTTCAATCCGCTATGCAGAAAATCGATGCTAATGGGTCAGGAGTTATTCTGTACCTCCGAATGGAAGATATGGACAGCAGGTTGGTTGACCGCATTCAGGCTTATGCTGAGCTAGATGCAAGTGATAAGCAGATTGGCGATGTTGGCAAAGCCTTTAAATCTGACCACAAAGACTATGGAGTCGGTGCTCAGATTCTTCGTGAGCTTGGTGTTAGAAAGATTGAGCTGCTAACCAACAGTAGCGCAAAGCGTGTGGGCTTAAAGGGCTACGGGCTTGAGATTGTTGCGACTCAACCGCTTGAACTGGGTGATGACGATCAGCTTTCGGCAGATTTGCAAAAAAAAAGTGATGAGGTGACCAAGTGAAGCCAATGCAGGGACAAATTTCAGCTGAATCAGCAAAAAACGTGAAAATCGGCGTCGTCACTGCAAGATTCAACTCACCAGTGACAGAGCCCCTTGAAGCCGGTGCTCTCGAGGAGCTGGTGAAACGAGGTGTATCTGAGGAGAATATTCACCAAGTGCGCGTGCCGGGGGCTGTGGAGATACCACTTGCGGCACAAGCCTTGCTTGATAAAGGGGTAGATGGAGTCGTAACCCTGGGTGCCGTCATTCGCGGAGATACCGCTCATTTTGATTACGTGTGCAATTCGGTTGAAAGAGCCTGCACGCAGCTTCAAATTGAATACAAGAAGCCTGTTGGCTTTGGGGTGCTTACTACCGAGAATGCTGAGCAGGCTTATGCTCGAGCTGGGGGAGAAAAAGGCAACAAAGGCAATGAAACGGCCGAGGTTGTCTTAGAGATGATTGAATTGCTTAAAGAAATTAGGAATTTATAGATTTTTAACCCCCAAGACCCAAAGGAGAATCTCAGTATGGAAGGCAACTCTACTGACGTGAGCATCACAATGAACGATTTTTACAACAAGCTAAGCGAAAGAGTGAGCGACTACAACGCGAAGCTCGTACTTCAATCAGCTGCTGTATCAACTGGAATCGACAGAGAGCAGAGTCGATTAAACAGAGAAGAAGCTCGCGCGATTTGCCTTGAGCTGATCAAGCGTGGTGGCCCAGCGTTCCAAGTTGGAAAGGCCATGTACCAATCAGTTCAGTAAGTATACGCTTTTGAACGATGGGAGATTTATTGCGTCGGTTAACATCTGGTCTTGAGCCAGAAGAACGGACTAAGCGGAGAAACGAGCTTTTGCTCGTTTTTCTGCTTTCATTCCTGTTTTTAGCCCTTCTTTTCATAGAATTTAGACTGTTCGACATCAGTCATTCGCTGCCCTTCGTCCACTCCATCTTTTTTCTCGGTTTAGTTAATTTTAACATCATTGTCTTTTTGCTTTTGATCTTCATGATCTTTCGCAATGTCGTAAAGGTCTTCGCGGAGAGACAGGGCCGAATTATTGGTAGCACCTTGAAGTCTAAGCTGATCGCAGCTTTTGTGTCTTTCAGTGTTATTCCTACCGGTCTGATGTTTATCGTATCTGTCTTCTACATTAACAACAGTTTCGATAAGTGGTTTTCTGCCAAAATGGCAGGCGTTTTAGAAAGCTCACTTGAGGTGACAAGTGCCTTTTCTAAAACGGCGAAGCGAAAGAACTTTCACTTCGCTCAACAGATCAGAAATCAGGTCAGCACTTTTGAAGAAAAAGATCTGCAGGACCAGCTCAATGAGTTCCGATCACTTTATGCCCTTGATAGCGTCGAGTACTACCCTGACCTTTTTTCTGAGAGAGTCATGAGTCTTTCACCAGATGAGTCGATCCCTGTGGTGCCGAGAGTCTCGCTTGAGGTCTTGCAGAAGGGTATTGCCCAACAGGCAGAGACTAGTTTTGTTCATCAGTTTGCAAAGGGTAACTTGGTCAGAGTTGTGGTTCCGGTGCCAAAGTCTGGCGGGGCGATAGTGGTATCGAGTTTTATTCCGCTGTCTCTATTGACGAAGATAAATGACATCTCTACTGCCTATGAAGACTTTCGAGACACGAACCCTCTCGAGTATCCGATTAAAGCCATTTACCTAATCATTTTGACCTTGATGGCACTTGTGATTTTGTTAGGTGCGACTTGGTTTGGTTTCTATTTGGCCAAACAGTTCTCAGTGCCTCTACTTGAGCTTGGAGAAGCCGCCGATAGAGTTGCAAGAAAAGACTATCAAAAAGTGGCGATTCAATCAGGCTCTGCTGAGATCAACCAGCTTGTTACTCACTTCAACAGCATGACCTCAGATCTAAAAGCTTCAGAAGAATCGGCGAGCAAGGCGAATGCAGACTTGAAACAGACACTCAACCAGCTCGACGAATACAGCCGCTATGTCGAGGTGGTACTTTCTAACATCATGACAGGAGTGGTCTCGGTCGATAGAGCGGGTCGGATCACAATGGTGAACCGCTATGCCGCAAATCTGCTAGAAATTGATCCCGTTAGATATGTGGGCAAGCGAGCTAAAGAAATCTTGTCTCAGGACTACTACTCGGTTTTTGAAGATTTGATGATTTCACTTAGAACCTTCAAGGCCGAAAGCCTGAAAAAAGAGGTTCATGTAACGGTCAATGGGCGCAATGTTCCGTTGCAAATGACTCTGTCAGTTCTTTATGACGACAAAGGAAACGATGTCGGTAAGGTGTTGGTCTTCGATGACCTTACCCATGTGGTTACAGCGCAACGAGCTGCCGCTTGGACTGAGGTCGCTCGGCGTATTGCTCACGAAATCAAAAACCCACTCACGCCAATTCGCTTGGCTGCACAGAGGCTGCGTAAGAAGTTTGGTGGGCAAGTGAATGACCCTGCTTTTCAAGAGTGTACCGATATGATTATTGATCAGGTCGACAATATGAAAGTGCTGGTCAATGAGTTCAGTCATTTTGCCAGATTACCCAAATCAAACCCAGTTCCTTCAGATTTGAACTCTTGTGTCGAAGATTCAATAAAGCTGTACAAAGCTGGGCCGAACGCCAAACGCATTCATTTTGAAAAAGATGAGAGTTTGCCAGTATTTATGTTTGATCCCGACAATATGAAGAGGGTCATAACGAACCTGGTGGACAATGCGCTATTTGCTCTGCCCAAAGGAAACAAGGGGAGAGTGGACATCTCTATCCAGTATGATACGGTTTTGAAAATTGCCAGGATAACTGTTGCCGACAACGGGCCTGGTATCTCAGCACGCTTGAGAGATCGTATATTCGAACCCTATGTCACAACGAAAGATTCAGGTACCGGTTTAGGGTTGGCAATTGTGAAGCGCACGATTGAAGACCACAATGGCTTTATTCGAGCATTTGCAAATGAGCCAGGTGGGACAAAGATGATAGTTGAGTTGCCAGTGAAGGCACAGTCGATGACGAAGTCAGAAAGCGCTATTGCTTTCGAGGAAAAGGAGTCACAAGTATGAGCGGAGTGAGCGAAGTCAGAGTCTTGATAATAGATGATGAAAAAGCAATCCGAGATATTCTCGAGGCCTCTTTAGGTGATGATGGGTTTGTTACGAGTTCTGCAGCCGACGGAGTGTCAGGGCTTGCGGCTCTCGCTGAGTTCAAACCTCAGATTGTTCTGCTAGATATTTGGATGCCTGGCGATTTAGATGGTCTTCAGGTTCTGCAAAAAGCGAAAGCTCAGTACCCGAATACTCAATTCATTATCATGTCTGGTCACGGCACAATTGAAACAGCCGTAAAAGCGGTCAAGCTAGGTGCTTGGGATTTTGTCGAAAAGCCACTCTCAATGGACAAGATTTCGATTTTGATATCGAACATCATGTCTTTTCAAAAAGCGAATTACGAGAAGAACGCTCTTTTGAACAAGCTTCGTAAGAACATTGCGCTTATCGGTGACAGTGATCCTATGAAAAAGTTAAAGCAGATGATTTCTCGTGTGGCACCAACTGAGTCGTGGGTTCTGATTCAAGGTTCAAACGGTACGGGTAAAGAATTGGTAGCGCAAAACATTCACTATCTCAGCCCTAGAGCTGCTCGACCCTTTGTTGAGATCAATT
>JABSOQ010000238.1 GCA_013216195.1 Bdellovibrionales bacterium | reverse complement strand
GATTGTTATCCCACTCCTTATTTGCCTCAATACGCACTCGCATTTCAGCTTCACCGTACTCCATACCTCCGGCGACTAAATCTTCAATTTGTCTCTGTTCAGCGGGGCTTAGACGTTCTAGTTGATCTTCGGCTCCATAAGCGGGCATGGCCAAGCTTAGGGCACATATAGATTACAAAACACAACGAAGTGTCTTCATTGGGGCTCCTTAGTGATCTTTGACTTTCTCTCGAGAGCCTTAATGTGTAATCACGAAGCCAGCTTGAATCAGCTCAGGGGCAACGTGTTGGGTGTTAGAATACTAACGCTGCCGCAAATTGCAGAATTGCCAAAGTGTCATTGCAAATCTTCAAAAACACTTCGGCTGACTCGTCTTTCTAGATGTCGACGCCCGCTTCAGCATTTGATTCTCGCAGCTCGTCGGTAAGTTGCTCACTTGCAGCTGCTTCATCCTCTGAGGGCTCAGCTTGGTCAGGCACAGGTCTTGTGCGCGGGCGAATCTTGCCAAGCCTTTTGAGCATTTTTTGTCTTTGGTAATCTGAGCCAGCTCGGTTGAGTTCACCCATAAGAGAAGTTTGAGCTGAGCCGTTGACCGTAAACTCGAGTGTTGCTGGGTCGAGGTATTCAAAGTTGTAAGAGTTGTCGAGAAACTCTTGAGCGTCGATATCGATTTGAGCTCGGATCCAGTCCATTCTGGCCTGTGGGAAGTCATAGGGGTTGACCATGTAGTAGTTCACATCGACGTACTTCTCGCCCTCTGGTGTTTGAATGGTGTCTACAGGAGTTTGCACAACCCAAGCGACATCGTTGAAAATCACTGCAGGGTCGGCAGGCAGAAGGTGTCTGAGCTCTAGAGTTTCAGCGCGAAAGCAGCCAGCTGAGTTGGCTCTTCGAACTACGTCCCAGCGAAATGAGACGGCATCAAGACCATCAGAAACACTGATAGGGTCTCTTCGAAACTCGTTCTCTCGCCAAAATCTCAACTTGCTGTCTCGGCCGTTGCCGTAGGGGGCAATCTGTTTGGTGTTGCCGGGCTCGTGCACGCGAGAGAACCGAATTGGGCCATGAACCCCAGTGCCAGCGCCACCAGAGTGTAGCCAGAAGGCTGGCCAGCCAGAGAAGATGTGGTTTGAGCCGTAAACTACGCCTTCAGAGTTTCTGAGTCGGTGATACGATCTTCGCTCTTGCACAGTGTAGGGGATGTTCTCCTCAGTGCCGTAAGAGTTTTTAATGTAGTAGGTCTGGCTAGGTGGCCAAGACGTACCCCGCCTGTTGATTGTGATGGGGTAGACAAAGTGGGCGACTGCCGCAATGGCCTCTGGGTCGTCATCTGTCATAAAGGCACGAGTCATAAAGATGTTGGTTGGGAATAGCTCTTTTAAAAGCTCCCAGCCATCTTCGTGTGTAACGTTGTTGTAGCCTGGTTGAATGCCGTAGCGGAGCTCAATTTCAAGTACTTTGGTGTAGAAGTTGGCCAGTCGGATGGGTTGGTAGACTTCAATGCCTCGGTCTTCAATGAGGCGGTTCATCTCTTTTGCTCTTCGAACGAGATAATTAGGGTAGTCTGCTAGGTCTGCCTTCGTGAGGTGCATTTCAACCCTCATGGTTTTGGCTTGTTTAGAGAACACCACCTTAATGCGGTTTGGATTGTCTTGCCTTGGGGCGAAGCCAATGTACATCCAGTTCACATTGGCCATGCTCTGAACTTGGTAGACGTAAGCGTCGTGAGTGAGCTCGTCAGCAGTGCCATCAAGTTCAGGTTGGTAGGGCCCTCGGTGAACAAGCGAATCGAGTTCGTAGTCAAAGCCGGCAAAGCTCAGTTGAGTGGTGAAACCTACTGTTACAGCTACTAAAGTTAAAGCGCTTTTGATCATGTTTTATTTGTCCCCTAGGTAAACATTTCTTGATAGGGGACGAAATATCACTTGATCAGAATGTAGGCAGCCACATCTTGGCACCCGGAAGTTTTTTTACAGCCTGACCAAATATTTTCCAGGTCAGAAAAGCCGGCTGAAAGTTTGAGGTTTTCTACTAGTCTTCAGTAGTTAGCGGAAACCGTTCGTCTTCAAAAGTTCCTAAATCGTGGTTTTTTCTGACATGAGGGGCTTCAAACAAGTGACCATGAAAGCTGATGTAAAACCCGGGGGGCACAATTTGGGATGCGAATAAAGCCTCTGTAAAATTCTGTTGAGCATCCGAATCCACAAAGCCTGCAGGTTTCATAGCACCAGTAAAGATCACAGCGACTTTTGGTTTTTTTAGGTTCTGATGACAATGCATGAGAGTCTTCGACATGGTGTCAGTGCCATGAAGCACGACGATAGGGCGGTCTGATTCTGAGTGCGATTCAATTTTTTCAGCAATCAGTTTGCGGTCAGACTCGTTCATATCAAGAGAGTCTTTCGCCATGACCTCTTCGATCCAGAAGTCGGTATGAGGTATGCGAAGGCGAGACAGCAACATAGCCTTTAGCAAAGACTCTTGGTTTTTTACCGAGCCATCTGATTCGCAATAAGACTTCTCGATCGTTCCGCCAGTTGTGAGAATGGTCACTTGTTGCTTCATCTCTTAGTCTCCCTCAAATTCTGATGCCAACCCAATTTAGCCCACTCATTCTTGATGCTGTCACTGTGATTTTTCAATCTGAAATATTGGTCTTTTTGAATATTTAGCGGGGTTTTAGCCCTATGCAATCCCTGCAAAATGGTCTCAAATAGGCCCATAGCCGGCCTCAGCTCTAACAGAGAGTATCTGATCAATTTATTAGCAAATTCATGAGTTCTTAATGACATTTCGTTCGTTTTTCATACGGCCCTGTGATAACGTCAAACCTCAATTAAATTAAATGAAAGGCTGAGTAACGATTATGAGTACCGGTACAGTAAAATTTTATAATGCGAGTAAAGGTTTTGGTTTCATCACACAAGAAGACGGCAAAGACATCTTCTTCCACGTGACTGAAGTTCAAGGACAAGAGCCACAAGATGGCGACAAAGTTCAATTTGAAGTTGGCGAAGGCAAAAAAGGCCCTTGCGCAGTTCAAGTTAAAGTCTCAGCTGAGTAAGATTACACTAGAATTTGAGCAAAGCCCCAGTGAGAAATTGCTGGGGCTTTTTTTGCCTTGAGCCTGTTTTTTAGAACCCGGATGCTTCAAGTGGGCTAGGCCTGTTTGGCCTCTGGCTGGCATAAATCGGGCGCCGATCAAACAGGGCAGCGATCAAATCGGGCAGTGGTCATCGGTGCAAACAGGCCGCTTCTTCTTAGGCAACCATGGTCTGATCTCAGCAAAAACTCTGTAGCCTCCGCTTAACGCTTTGTGGAGGAACTTGTTTTCAGCAGCCCTGCCGGCCCATTGATATTGGGGTAGCCTCTTCCAAATTTCTATGAAGGCATCAACGCCGTCTATGAATTCGCCTGTCGGTAGCTGAACATGAAAGTACTTGTTGAGTTTTTTAGTTGAGGGAAAGCCCTTTTGGCGCTCGAAGCCGGGATGGCTAATGTCAATGAAGCGAAGGCTGCCGTTATTCAGTTTTTGGTAGTGGCCAACCTCTCGAGTGCAGAGGTGACAGGCGCCATCGAAATACAGCTTGAGTGGCCCTTCGGCCGTGTTCGTATTGCTCATACTTCAATGTTAACCCTGTGACCACAACTCGGCCAGTGCCTCTGCTCTGGCCAGCAAATTGCGGCGGTTCTCGCAAACTGAGTCTAGCGCCGTGTTTTAAGCTAAAAGATTGTCAGGGCGTGTCGCCTTGAAACACTCGCGGTCTAGGGTATCGATCTAGAGTTTCTGAGTGTAGTGCGATAGGCCTGCAAAGAAATACTCGATGGCAATCATCATGACGATGATGCCCATGAGTCGAATAAAAACTGCGTTGCCTGATGGGCCTAGCATTCGAATGATTTTTCGAGAGCTTCTCAATAAGAGGTAGGTGCCGGCAGCCACCACGACAATAGCAAGCCCCACTGCTAGAATCTCGAGAGCCCCTTCAGCCTGCTTCATCAAAACGGTGCTTGCTGTGATTGAGCCGGGGCCACAGATTGTGGGTATGCCAAGAGGGCTGATCGCCAGGTTGTTGTAGGATTCTGTGTTGTCTTCTTCGACTGACTTGGTTCTGGCCTCTTTACCCTGCAGCATATCGTAGCCCGAGATAAAGAACAAAAGCCCACCCACAATCTTAAGACCGTTGATAGAGATGCTGAAGAATTGAAAGATAAACTCGCCTACAAGTGCGAAAGTGATCATCACAGAGAAGGCCACGATCACGGCTCTATTGGCCACGGCCTTCGCCTGAGACGCATTCATGCTCTCAGCATGGCCAGCAAAGAC
>JABSOQ010000237.1 GCA_013216195.1 Bdellovibrionales bacterium | reverse complement strand
CACTTGGCGCGTTGTTTGAGACGGCATGTTGGCAATAGACGACTAGCGCCAGGTCAGTGGCTCAAGGAGCTTGAGAGAGGTGGGGCAGTTTTTGGTTGTATAGTCTCGGGGTCTTGGGATGATGCCCTAGAATTGATTTCTGACCTGAGGCGCGCGGTAGGAGCCTCGGGGTCTATAGACTTGCCTCAGATGTCAGGAGATTTTGACGAATACGAGGTTACCCCCGATGGCATTTATCTTCGGCAAGCCGAGGCTGGAGGCGAGCCAGGAGGCCAGCCAGATGAGGGCTCAGGTGCTCGCGAAACCGCTGGCACCAGTTTGAACCTTCCACAGGTTGTCATACAATCCACCCGAATCAATCAGGTCTGCGTGGCGACCTGATTCTGCGACTTTTCCGTTTTCTAAAACCAAAATCTGGTCAGCATCAACAATGGTGGACAGGCGGTGAGCAATCACCACTACGGTTCTGTGTTTTGAGATTTTGGCGAGCGATCTCTGAATAGCGGCTTCTGTTTCATTGTCTACAGCGCTAGTGGCTTCATCTAAAATCAGAATCGGTGGGTCTTTAAGAATCGCACGCGCTATCGATAGCCTTTGCCTTTGGCCGCCTGAGAGTTTTTGGCCTCTTTCGCCAATCACAGTGTCAAAGCCCTCTGGCAAGTTGGCGATAAAGTCATGAGCTTCAGCAAGAGAAGCGGCACTTAGCAGCTCTTCCTCGCTGGCCTCTGGGTTGCCGTACGCCAAGTTCTCTCTGACGGTGCCGTGAAACAAAAAAACGTCTTGGCTAACCAAACCGATCTGCTTTCGTAAAAAGGGCAGGCTCCAGTTTTCTATGGCCTCGCCATCAATCAAAACTTCGCCCTTAGAGGGCTCATAAAAACGCAACAGCAACTTAATTAGAGTACTCTTGCCAGAGCCAGTAGAGCCTACTAGAGCCGTGGTTTTGTTAGCCGGAATTTCGAAATTGAGACCTTTTAAAATCTCTGATGAGCTGTCGTAGGCAAAGTGCAAGTTTTTAAACTGAATCTCACCTTTGAGGCTGTCTGCAATTTTGTCACCGGTTGCAATTGATATCGGCTGATCGAGAAGATCTAGAATTCTTCTCGTTGAAGCCATTGCTCTTTCGTAAAGATCTACAGTTGCCGCCAGACCCGTCAGCGGCCATAAAAGCCTTTGAGTCAAAAATACCAGAACACCGTAAGCACCAACAGCCAAATCACCTTGATTCACTTGCCATGCACCCCAAATGAAAGTGGCAAGAAAGCCTGATAAAATTGCCATTCGAATCACAGGTATAAAAGCTGAAGAGACGGCAATGGCTTTTAGGTTGGCATTAACGTAGGCCAAACTGTCAGTCTTGAGAGCTGCAGACTCTTTTTGCTCGTTGGTGAAACTCTTAATGGTGACAAGCCCAGAGATGTTGTTGTTGAGTCTCGTGTTGAGCAAGCCAACTTTTTCTCGAACGCCTGCATACAAGGGCATGGCTCGCTTTTGAAAGTAAAAGGCCCCGATGATAATCACTGGTATGGGCAAAAAAGCCACTGTGGCAATGCTAGGTGAGATCACAAAAAACACAGTGCCGACACCCACCACGGCCGTGAAAGTCTGGATCATTTGGCTAGCGCCGCCATCTAAGAATCTTTCAAGTTGGTTGATGTCGTCATTCAAGATAGAGGTGAGCGAGCCTGTATTTTTGTTTTCAAAAAATGAGATATCAAGATTCTGCAAGTGATCGTAAGCATCACATCTCAGCTCATGTTGAACGTCTTGGGCTAAACCTCGCCAGTTGATCAGCAAGAGGTACTCAAACAGCGATTCACCTCCCCAAATCAGCAATGTGAGCACACCGAGTACGAGTATCTGATGCCAAGGGTCCGTAATGCCAAAGCCCGCCACAAAAGACTTCTCGCCAGAGACGACCACATCGATTGCCATGCCGATCAGAATCTCAGGAGCAATATCAAAAAGCTTGTTGGTCACTGAACAAATAGCTGCCCAAATCACTCTCGGGCGATGGGTTTTGGCATACTTAAGAAGCCGCGACAGGGCTGAGGACTTATCATTTGTCATAGAAGTCCCGCGACCATAGCGAGCGGCGCAGCAACTTGCAAGTTTCGCCTCAGCTTGTTACGACCATACCTCACTTAAAGGAGTACACATGGATTCTGTTTCAGCGAAACACATTTTGGTTGATGCCGAGCACGAGGCGCAAGACCTTTTGAAGAAAATTGAAGAGGGCACTGCATTTGAAGATTTAGCCCAAAAATTCTCAAAGTGCCCTTCAGGCCAGCAAGGCGGAGATCTTGGTGAGTTTGGTAAAGGTCGTATGGTTCCAGCTTTCGAAGCTGCGGCTTTCGATTTGGAAGTGGATCAGGTCTCTTCACCTGTACAAACTCAATTCGGATACCACCTCATCAAGCGCTACAAGTAATCGCAATTTGATCTGAGGCAATGGGCTTTTCATTGCCTTGGCATTCGTCTCAAAATGCCTCACCAATAGGTTCTCTTTTCACAGATGTTCGGGGCTCTAACCGCGTCCCAGGTTGAGAATCACCACCTGAATGTCAAAAAATACACACGATCTTAACATTTGGTTAACCTTCGTCTAGGCCGCTCCGATATCTTATATATGCAGGCGCTTTTGTTGATCGTAGTCTTGAGCCTTATAGGATGTGGTGGCGAACAGCCAACCGAAGATAAAGATCCAAGGCCTAAGAGCCCTCCCACGGAGGAGTCACCTGAAGAGGTCGCAACTTATTCAATTTCTGGTTCTGTCTCGGGCTCGAGACATGACTCGGTAACGCTTCAGCTGAATGGTTCTGAATCTTTAACTCTTAACCCTGGTGATTCGAGCTTTTCATTTAGTACAGAACTGGAGACTGGCGAGAGCTACTCGGTGGCTGTGTCTGGTCAGCAGTCATCGCCTTCTGTGGTCTGCACCGTGTCTTCAGGCTCGGGCAGTGTCAGCACAAGCGACGTGTCTGATGTCGCGGTCATTTGCCCCTCACCAGTGTTTTTACAAGTCGCCAGTGAAGACAGCACTATTGCGGTCTCAACGGCTACAAGCGTTTCGGCTTTGGGTTACTTCTCTGACGGAAGTTTCATAGAGATGACGAGCTTTGTAAGCTGGTCAGTGTCCGATGCTGCCGTTCTTTCTTTGTCTGCGGCTAGCGAAGTCACAGGGCTTGGAGCTGGCGGCTCTAACGTAGTCGCAAGTTTTTCGGGCGTATCGGCTCAGCGCTATATCAGTGTGGTCAGTGGTAGTCTTGTCAGCCTTGAGATATCTCCAAACAACCCGGCCTTGAGTGTTGGTGACTCTTTGCAAATGTCAGCCACTGGAATCTACGATTCGGGTAGTTCTCAAGACCTAACAGCGGCATCGGGTTGGTCGAGCTCTGACAGTGCAGTGGTGTCAGTGAGCTCTACTGGCCAAGTTTCGGCCCTTGCTTCAGGTTCAGCAACTCTTCAGGCGAGTTACGGCGCGGTCACTCAAACAATGAACCTGACAGTTGATAGTGAAACCTTGCAGTCCATCGAGATCAGTCCAGTGCTTTTCACAGGCGCAACCGGAGACAGTCAGAGCTACTCTGTGGTTGGGATCTACTCAGATAGCAGTGTTCGAGATCTCACAGACTTGGCTTCGTTCAGCTCAGGCGACCTTTCAAAGGCCACTTTTTCTAACGAAGTCGCGAGCTTCGTTGGTGCCGGTGGTGTGACTTTGACGGCCTTCGTGTCTTCTATCTCTGCAGTAGCCGTTGCAAACATTAGCTCAGCCACTCTGCAGTCGATTACCATCACTCCTGGCTCGGCAACGATCGCTCAGGGCTTCGAGCAGCAATACACCGCTACAGGTTATTACTCTGATTCGAGCACCGCTGACATTACGTCAAGTGTGCTGTGGACTTCTTCTGACACTTCGGTGTTGCAGGTTTCGAATTCTGTTGAAGACAAAGGTTTGGCTCTTGCTGTCTCTGGTGGATTGGCTTCGCTGACCGCAAGCCTCTCTGGTGTAACGGCAATAGAATCGGTTGAAGTGTCGGCAACAAGTCTTGCCAGCATCGAGATCGTGCCCTCTGAAATGCTAATCTCGAAAGGCATCAATGTGCCATTTCAGGCCTTGGGCACTTTCAGTGATGGGTCAGTGCTCGATGTTACCGACCGGGTTCTTTGGAGTTCATCTGATAACTCGGTAGCTCTCATGCTCAATAGCCCTGGTAGCGAAGGCGTAATGGACAACATCTACACCGGCTCAGACACTGAGTTCTTAACTGTGACTGCAAGCTTAGACGGTGCCACGCAAGACGCCAATGTGATCGTGACACCGGCAAGTCTTGATGAAATTGT
>JABSOQ010000236.1 GCA_013216195.1 Bdellovibrionales bacterium | reverse complement strand
ACTCCGGCGTAACCACCAATCAGCACGAAATCAATGTCCGCTTGGAGTAGAATTTTGAGAAGTTGATTGAGGTTTTGCATAGAGTTTTTTGTGGGCCTTTTCGAGCTCAAGAACAGTTTCAAAGCTTGCTTGATGCTGCTGAAGGCGCTCGGTTGGGGTAAGTATTAGGTTGTAGTCGATAGCCTTTTCATCAAGTTCTGGAAGTTCTTTTATCCGTTCTTGATGTTCCAAGAGAAGGGCTCCTTAAGAGTTTGCCTTCTCCAATTTTTGACTTTTTAAAATGTAATGAGGTCAAAAATGGGGCGACCGACGGGGCTCGAACCCGCGACAACCGGAATCACAATCCGGGGCTCTACCAACTGAGCTACGGCCGCCACAAAGGCTTAAAAGTTACAATACAGTTTCAATCGCTTATTTTCAATTTGGCATCTGCCATTGAGTCTTTTCTAAGCGATTGATATTTCAAACGAAAAGACTCACACTTTATCTTCGCGGCTTCGCCAGCGCCCTAGAATCACAATCCGAGGCTCTACCTACTGAGCTTTGGCCGCCACAAAAATAGAGACGAAATTGTACTGAAGTTTACCCTCGCTTGCAACTGCAATTTTGCCAGACATGTGCTCAATTGAGACGCAATTGGGGCCTGCAGATTGCTCTAAAAAGCCAGGGTTTACAGTAATTTAGCTTATTTGGATTTGGCCAGTTAATGGGGTCTTTGTAGGTGCCGATACGGTCAATATGGGGGAGATCTGCTATGAGTAATTTGCTGGTTCGGTACAAGCGGCCTGGAGGATTTTTGCAGTTGGTGAAGCTTCTTGAGGGCTTCGGCAAAGAGAAGAAAGAGAAGTTCTTAGCGATTCTCGAGCAAGAAGACCCGAACTGGGCAGGAGTCATCGAAGGCAAACTGCTAACCATTGAGAAGATTATGTCGTGGAAAGACGACCCCGTTTATGACGTTGCTCGCAGCATGCACAAGAAGAACCTGGCAGCAGTGCTTCACGGTTTGAGCGATGAAGAGAGCAAAAGAGTTGTCGGATTGTTTGGTGACACTGAGAGACGGCACCTGCAAGACGAGATGGAGATGATGAGCCCCAGCTCATTAGAGATTTCTTCATCAATGGTGATGATGATCGAAACCACCCGAGAAATGATTGAGAAGAAACTACTCAAGATCGACGCTATCGATTCAAAGCTGGTTATACCTGCTGATATTGAAGACGACCTGGCCTCGGGTGTGATTAGCGCAAGAAGAGAGAAAAAACCACGAGCTGAAGACAAAGTGCCTGTTAAAACGAGCTCGTCTACAATCAACTCACCAGATGACCCCGTAGTGAAATTTGCCAAAGCCGATCACGGCGAGACGATCTCAGCCCATGAATTGGAGCTTTTAAAGCGCAAGGTCATCAATTTGACCAAAGAGCTGCAGCTTCTGAAAAAAGAAAACGTAGCCATGGCAGAAAAACTCGAAAAAATTCGCAAGATTGCCTAGCGATAAAATTGCCACTACCTGTTAAAGGGCAGGTGAAACATCTTTGGCTCTGTCTGAAACTCGAGAAGAGAGGCTTTGATCTGCTCAATCTGCTGCTTACAGTTGTCGACAAAAGCCAAGCTGTGGCCTGTTAAAAAGGCTGATCTCAGTATTTCAACAGTTTCCTGGTCGAATTCTGTAGCCTCGTCGCATAGCAAAACATCAGCATCCATTCTCAAAGCAGCTCGAAGGGCACTCTTAAGTGGGGTTTCATCTGAGCTTAAAATCTCAATGGCATTCAGGCCGATGATCTTACAGTTCTTCTTAAAGTCTTCATAGTTTTCGCTGGCAAAAGTAAGAATGCTAAGCCCATAAGCTTCGTCAGGAAAAAACTGCTCAGCTTGAAGCCGCTCATCAATCAGCTTTTGAAAGTGTTCTCTGACAGGTGCTGAGAGACCTATCTTGCCGAACTTTTCAAAAAACTCAAAGTGTTTGTAATCGTCAACTTTTTGATGTTCAGCATGCATCGCCATAAGCACTTGGTCGCTTGCTCCATGCCTCCAGAGCTTGTAAAGAAAGACTCCTCCTAGATGGTGCAGGCCCCAGCCTTTGCAGTCTTCATCTTCGAGTATGAGGTCTGAAAACAGAGGGCTATTTGAGCCAGGGGTCTCGCTTTTTGCAGTGCGAGTTTTTACCTCAGGTTTGAGACTCCCTAAAACAGGCTCTTCTGGCCAATTGAGGTAGACGTGGTGCTGAAGGTAGCTTTCGTGTTTGTCATCAAAAATTGATGAGAGATGGCTAAACACCCTGCACCTGAGCCAAAACGCATCATAGTTTGGGTTATCTGAGTACAGTTCATAATCACCCTCAGCGGCAGCCTCTGTGTGCTTAAGGCTTTCAAACAAAACCATGGCTAGAGGTTCATCAATTTTAGCGATGTGAGAGAAGATCTTTTTTAACAATTCAATTTTAAATTGGTATTTGGCTGGTGCAAAGTCGTCTTTGTAGTACATGTAATCTTCTCGGGACAAAATAAAGACGTAGTTGAGGAGTAAGAAAAAGACCAATTCAGCCTCTGGCACAGAGCCAATTTGATCAATTGACTCCATTTCTCTGACAATTCGGAAGTGCTTATCCTAATTCTTGTCGAGGTCGGCAATAGTTCGTTGAGGCATCAGCTCTCCTTAAATAGAAGAGCTTTATCATAACTGAGTGTTCATTTGAGGCAAGCCAAAGTGCAAAAGCCTAAATGCGAAAAACTACTTGGCTTCGGCCAACTGCTTTGCGGTTTTGTAGGCCATATAGAGACAGGTCAAAGTGTAGGCTGCAATGATTAGGTCAAGGCCTAGGCTGATAAGGTTGAAGCTGTTGGTGCTGCTACCCAAAGCTGCGAATAGGCCTGTTGCTGCAAATAGACAGTAAGAGCGAATTTCTTTTACCAGATCGTCTTTAGATTTAAGTTTTACTACCTGTTCCATAGTCTGATCCTTTATCTCGTGTACTCAATCAAGCCATTGGTGGCATTTCTTAAGTCTAATTCAGTTGCTAACACCTGAAACTCTCCACCATCGACTGGGTTGAGCTTCTCGGCACCCCTGATTTTGATAGAGTTTCTCTGCTTGTCCCATTGAAAGCCAAAGCCAGTGCTTGAGCTGTAAACAGGTACTCTTTGAGTGTCGTAACAAACTCTAAGCCAATCAGGGCCCCAGTTTCGAACCTCAAATGGCAACCTTGGGTGATTCACAGACACAAATCGATCAACTTGCTCAAGACGCTCAGCTGGCGTCTCATCTTCAGCTAAAGGCACAGCAAGTCTTTGATACACTTGAGTTAACAGCTCAGGGTTACAATCTAGCTCGGGGTACAGTGTACCATCTCCAGCGACAATGCCGCCCGGCAGATTGAGTCGATCACGAATGCTCTCTTGGGTGACAGAAGGGTACCGATCAAGTGGAATCTCAGTCAATGCCAGTGTTCTCTCAACCACGTCTTGGCCAATTTCTGCCAGTTGGTCACCAAAGTTGCTACAGAGGTTGTAGCTCTTTCCTGCATCTCCAAAGAGCCTTACGAAATCGGCAATGTCATTGAAGTCAGGGTTTCCAAAGTCAGGGTCCATATCGGTGCAGTTGCTGCCAGTAGGAGTGATCGAGTACACAGCGACTCTGTGACCTTCTTCTCTATCTGTTGAGTTCTCAAGTAAGAACTTAAGCTCTTGTTCCGAAATGTTCACAGAGGCGTCAGGCGCGTCGGTCAAAATGACGACGACCTTTAGGGCATCTCGTCTGAAGAAGCCATTGTTTGGCCCAGACTTCAGTTCATTGCTAGTCAAAGCGGCTTGTATTGGCGAGTAAATCTCTTCAATTTCTGGCCCACGACCGGTGCCTGGGATAATTGAGCTCAGTTCGTTAGCACCGTTTTCATCTGTACAGTCTCTAGAATTTGGGTTGTCTCCACGAAAATCACATCTCACTTGAGTGCCATCGGCTCTTTTTTGATATTCGTAACGAATGACTTCTACATTTAGAAGTGCTTTGAGATTTTCAGCTACTTGCTGAGCATCGCCGTCGGCTTTACTGACAAATCTCGGTGACTCAGGCTGACGGATCCATCTGTTGCTGGGCTCATGAAATTCGGCTACTGGCAGCAACTCACCACGTTGCCAAAAGTTTCGAACTGGAAAGCCACCGTCGGTATCATCAAATAGGCCCTCTGAAAGTGGGCAGCTACGAGCGTCAATTTGCGATTGTGTGCAGATAGAAGGGTTTTTGGTTTGACCCTCATCATCAACTAGAGAGCCATAAGACTGAAGCCTTAGTTCTCCGTTTGCGTCTCTTACAAATTGGTCGACTTCACCTTGCCTGTTTGGGCTCGAGTAACGAACAGAATCCCATACTGTAAACGCTCCGATATT
>JABSOQ010000235.1 GCA_013216195.1 Bdellovibrionales bacterium | reverse complement strand
ATTCTTTAAGAGCCTCGACAGCCGCTTTCACAAATAGCCCCATGAAACCAAGACTCAGGCCATACTTCTCTTTGAACGGCTCTTTGTACTTCTTGCGAAGCTCCATGGCTGCAGACATGTCGATTTCATTGAAAGTCGTTAAAATGGCGGCCTCTTGCTGGGCGCTTACCAGTCTCTCAGCGATTCGTTTTCGAATCGTGGTCATCTTTTCGCGAGTTTCAATATTTTCGGTATTGCCTTTTGGTGAAGGTAGGCCAGGAGCAGCCGGTTTGTCTGCCGCGGGAGGAGCTGCTTTTGCAGCAGGAGCAGAGCCTTTGTTGGCTGCAGCTTTGAGAGCGTCTTCTTTGGTGATTCGGCCATCTTTGCCTGTGCCTTGAATTGTTTTAGGGTCGAGACCATTCTCTTCGATAATGCCTCTTACTGCTGGAGCAAGAGTTGCAAGCAGGTCGGGGTGGGCTTTCGCGGCAGCTGCTGTTGGAGCAGTGGCTGTATCTGCAGTAGCTGCTGGAGCCTCTGCAGCTGGGCTTGCTGCACCAGCGGGAGCCTCAGCGCTTTCGTCGATTTCGGCAACCACAGCGCCTATCTCAACAGTGTCACCCTCTTCAGCCTTCAAGCTCAGCTTACCAGCTTTTTCAGCAACGACTTCGACAGACGCCTTGTCTGTCTCAAGAACGAGAATGATTTCATCTCTCTCAACATAATCGCCATCGGCCTTAGTCCATTCTCCAATGGTTGCCTCTGTGATTGATTCTCCTACTGCGGGGACTTTTACTTCAAATGCCACGGTTGTTTTCCTTTATTGTGTGTCCGTTACGATGGTGTAAAACATTGTTTAATAATATCAAGCTGCTCTCTTTCGTGCTGTTTCGGAGAGCCAGTTGCAGGCGATGCTCTGTAGCTTCTGCCTGCATAGTCGAGATCGATTTTCTCAAGGCCCACGTCTTGCAAAATCTTTCTCAATTTAGGTCGAATGTAAAGCCAGGCGCCCATGTTCTTTGGTTCTTCTTGGGCCCATACCACAGTTTTCAACTTCGGAAAGCCCGACAAGAAAGGGGCCAACTGTGTGTAAGGGAATGGGTAGAGCTGTTCGATTCTGACAATGGCTGTCGTCTCTGAGGCCTTTTGGTAATCGAGGTTGTCTTCGCGGGCTTTGTCGAGATCATAGAACAGCTTACCAGAGCAAAGCACGAGTTTCTCAATGGCTTTAGTGTCTTGTACTCGAGAGTCTTCAAGAACTTCATAGAATTGCCCATCGTGCAACTCGCTGACTGAAGATACCACCTTAGGGTGTCTTAGCAGAGACTTTGGCGACATGATCACTAGCGGCTTTCGGAAATCTCTTTTGACTTGCCTTCTTAGCGCATGAAACAAGTTGGCTGGAGTCGTGAGGTTACAGACCTGCATATTCGCTTGAGCACACAGTTGCAAGAATCTCTCGAGCCTAGCGCTTGAGTGCTCGGGGCCTTGCCCCTCGTAGCCGTGAGGTAGAAGAAGCGTAAGGCCACAGCCCCGGCTCCATTTCTCTTCGCTGCTGGCAAGAAACTGATCAATGATAATCTGAGCCCCGTTCGCAAAGTCACCGAACTGAGCCTCCCATAGAGTGAGAAAGGTTGGGTCTGAGCTGGCGTTTCCAAACTCAACACCAAGCACTGCAAACTCTGACAGAGGTGAATTGTAGATGTTGAACTCACCTTTATCTGGGCTGATGGTCTCAAGGGGTACGTGCCTGGCGCCAGTCTCTGTATCGAAGTAGCCTGCATGTCTGTGTGTGAATGTTCCGCGGTTCACATCTTGACCGCTTAAGCGAACAGGTGTGCCCTCGGCGCATAAGGTGCCATAAGCCAGTAGCTCTCCAAGCCCCCAGTCGACGAAACCTTCGCTATACATTTTGTTTCTTTGATCAATCAGTTTTAGCAGCTTCTTATGAGCATTGAAATTCTCAGGGGCTGTCGTCAGCACTTTTGCGGCTTGTTCGAGAGTCGCTTTGTCGCACTTTGTGTTTGCGATCTTTTCGAAGTCTTCGAGTTTGCCGCTTCTCAGACCTGCCCACATGCCCCCAAAAGCATCAGGTTTTACCTCTGGTGGTTTTTCTCGTACCGAGTCTAAGATTTTTTGTAAGTTGTCGATTTTTTCTTGATAAAAGCTCTTGGCCTCTTGCTCAGTGATAATTCCTTTTTCGATGAGCTCAGTTTGATAGATTTTCAGCAGAGTCGGGTGCTTTTTAATCACCTGATACATTTTGGGTTGAGTGAAAGCTGGCTCATCACCCTCGTTGTGACCGAAACGACGATAACAGATTAGGTCAATGACCACGTCTTCACCAAATTCTTGTCTGAATCTAAATGCGATATCCATAGCTCTGACGCAGGCTTCAGCATCATCACCGTTAACCAAAAGCACGGGCGCTTTGATTGTCTTTGCCACATCTGATGAGTAGCGAGTTGAGCGGCCATCTTCTGGATTTGTAGTGAAGCCGACCTGGTTGTTCACAACGATATGAATGCTGCCGCCGACTGTGTAGCCTGGCAGTTGAGAAAGTTGCAGAGTTTCACTGACCACGCCTTGCCCAATGAAGGCAGCGTCACCGTGTATCAGAACCGGCAGCACTTTTTTTCTTTCGCTCGTGTCGTTGTGTTGCCTTTGCTTAGCTCTCGCCATACCAAGTACGACTGGGTTTACCGCTTCGAGGTGAGACGGGTTGAAGGCCAAAGAGATGTGGCATTTGCCGTTTGGTGTCTCTTTGTCTACCGAGTAACCCAGGTGGTACTTCACATCACCGTCTGAGCCTAGCGTCTCAAATGCAGTTCCATCAAATTCTGAGAAAATATTTTCGAGGCCTTTGCCCATGAAGTTCGCGAGCACATTGATTCGACCTCTGTGAGCCATTCCGATCACGACCTCTTCGAGTCGGTCAGCGGTACCTCGTTGAACCAATGACTCGAGCATGGGAATCATGGCATCTCCACCCTCAATTGAGAATCTCTTGGTTCCCACATAGCGAGTGTGAATGAACTTTTCGAGAGACTCAGTCCTGGCCAGCTGCTGAAAGATCTGCTTGCGATCTTCAGCTGTAAAACGCAGCGGAGGCTCTTTTGATTCTAGCTCCTTGCGGAACCAGTCTCGAACCTCTTGCCGGCAATCAGAAAATTCTCCGGTGAGGTGGCCACAGTAACTGTCTTCAAGGTGAGTAATGATGTTCACGAGTTTGTGTTCTGGGAGGCCTAAGGTTTTGCTGACAGCGAAGTCCTTTTCGAGGTCGTCTGCAGAGAGGTCAAAGTCTTCTAAACGAAGCCCCTTTTCGACAGGCTCAGCCAAGCCTAGTGGGTCAAGTTTCGCTTTCATGTGCCCGTAGTCTCGGTAGGCTTTTACGAGTTGGTTGACTCTCAACTCAGTCATTGAAAAGGCGCCATCTCCCTCGACATCTGAGGTTTGAAGTTCTTTGGCGAATTCGACACCTTCGAAAAATTGCCGCCACTCTTCAGGCACATTTTCAGGGCCTTTTAAAAAGTCTTTGTAGAGGCCTTCGACATACTCCAAGTTACTGCGATTCATATAGTTCTGCTTAAGCAAAGTTGAGCTCCCAGGTTTTCATCTGATACGCTCTAAAATTAGCACTTTCAAAGCTCGGAGTCAGTCGATAAATCTCACGACTTGCCGAAAGCTAGGCGCTGGATCAAAGTTCAGTAGGCAGGGTGGCAATGAAGTCGTATGATGAATTTTTTAGGGGCAGCCAAAAGCATGAAAAAGTTTTTGATCATCATCGTCATTGCACTCTCGAGTTCGCTGGCAATTAATTTCATCGTTGGACCCATTTTGGCCTCTTATTACCTCAATCAAAGGGCTGGGCAAAACCTGCAGGTGGGTGATTACAATCTCAAGTACGACAAAGTACAAGTTGGCCGGCTCGTTCCGCCAAATGTCTCTGTGCAAAAACTCAGTCTGCAAGACCCTTATGGGTTTTTGCAGGTGATAGTTCCCACCGTTCTGTTTGATATGGAATGGCAATGGGATAGTGATGTTTCAAGGCCCAAATTGTCGGCAATGCTGAGTGTTGGTGGTCTAAAAGTGGTCGCTTATCAGAAGAAGCCTGATGATGCTCCGCTACCTGTCCCGCCTGAGGCCAATGCCCAGGAGCCAACTAGCTCGTGGGAGCAGTGGTTGGCCTCAAGTTTTGTTAAAGTTGGGGCAGGTCTAGTTGTAAAAGCCGCTTCAGTTGTCTATCGAGATACTGGTGATCAAGTGCTCTACAGTCTTGACCCGTTCGATCTTGAGATCTCTTTGCCAGATTTGTCGCAGCCCGAAAAGTTGATCAAGATTCTGTTAAAGGGTGATGCAAGAGCCAATCTGTCTCCGAGTTTTCCGCTAAATTTGCCTATCGAGATTGACGCCAACCCACTTCAGT
>JABSOQ010000234.1 GCA_013216195.1 Bdellovibrionales bacterium | reverse complement strand
ATGGGCCTAGAGGCGTTTACATCACCAGGCAAAAATATGTTTGGAAACTGAAGCCACTGCATCGTATTGGGGTTCACTTGAAGGCGGGTATTTGCCGTCATATCTGTGATGAGGTTCTCGAGGCCAACCTTGTCGCTGTTTGGTCTTCTACCCATTGCTAAAATGGCCTTATCGACCTCATAGATTTTGCCGTCGGCTTTTAGAACCAGCTGACCTACCGAATTCAGGCCTTCGATTTCTACACCATTATAATGAACCTGAAACTCTTCAGACAGTTTGCTGGCAGCGTAGTTCTGAATTTCAGGGTCGGTGAGGCCTCCTAGAGCCTTGCCTACTGTAAAACCAACAACATCAAGACCTAGCCTCGAAAGGGCTTGGCCAAGCTCTAGGCCGATGACACCGAGACCAATAATGGCCAGCTTTTTAGGCAGCGTCTCGAGTTCAAAGAAGCTGTTGGTATCTATGAACTTGTCTTGGTAAGGCTCCCAAGCAGAGGGGAATACTGGTCTCGAGCCTGTTGCAATAATGAGCTTTTCAAAGCCGATGACCTCATCACCCACTTGCAATGAGTTAGAAGTGAGAACTGTCGCTCTCTTTCTGATGAGTTTGTCTTCCCATTGCTCATGAGCCTTTAAAACTCCGCCCGTCAAACGGTCACGCAAAGAGCGAACATGCTTCATCACATTAGGTGTTTCAAGATACAGGCTCTCAGCACCAAATATGCCCTCAGTTGCAAAGTTCTTTCTGCAATAAAAATCATTGGCCGCTTGAATCAAAACTTTTGATGGCATACAGCCAACTCTTGCACAGGTGGTTCCCAATGGGCCATCATCAATCACAACATAGTTGTCGGTTACTTTTTCGACCTCACGTCTTGCAGTAAGGCCAGCCGTACCAGCTCCAATAATTACAACATTGTATTTTTTCATTTGGGCCTCATTTCTTTTGTCCGTGCTCGAAAACTGTTTTGGTTTTTTCTTTTAATAAATGATCAGTCAGCTCAGAGCCAGCCCGAGAGTGCAATTGCCTCTCGGACCAGTATAGTCTTATGACATAATTTTCTTGAGTTCGTCGGCGCCACCAATTCTTTCGCCGTTCATAAAAATCTGAGGAACTTTAGTGGTTCCACTAACAGCTACAAGCGTTTTGATCGAGTAGTCCTGGTTCAAAACGTGTTCCTCAAAGGCGACATTGTTCTGCTTTAGAAGTGCCTTTGCCTCGTCGCAATACTCACAGCCCTTACGAGTGAAGATAGTTACTGACTTTGGTATCTCAACCGTCTCATTCAAATACTTCAGCATTGTAACAGCATCAGAGCTGTCAAACGGATCACCATCTCGCTCTTCTTCAATAAACATTTTCTCAATCACACCATCATTCACGAGCATTGAGTATCTCCAAGATCGCTTGCCGAAACCAAAAGCTGATTTGTCGACCAAGAAACCCAGTTTTTCAGAGAACTCTCCGTTACCGTCGGGAAGCATCGTGATGTCAGGGGCGTTCTGTGAAGTCTTCCAATCATTCATTACGAAGGTGTCGTTGACTGATAGACAGATCACATCGTCGACACCATTCTCGCGAAATGAGCTGTAGAGCTCTTGGTACCTTGGCAAATGCGTAGATGAGCATGTTGGGGTGAATGCTCCAGGAAGTGCGAATAGCACTACTTTTTTGCCTTTGAAAAAATCGTCTGTGGTTTTACTTGTCCATGCAGAGCCTTCCCGAATTGCGAATTTGACTTGTGGGACTGTGCTACCAGTTTTGTCTTCTAATGCCATATTTCATCTCCTCTTACTTTTACGTTTATTAAGTCTTAGAAGTAGCCCCCAAAAGTATGGGTGGCCTGTTCACGCTTTTTAATATGACAGATCAGCTTGATAGTTACCAATAATTGAATAAGATAGCGCAATAGCAAAAAACTATTAATAGAAAATCAACCCTATCCCATTGTAATAATTGGGTTTTGAGTTAGATCTTGGCCTTTTAAGGTTCTACACCGAGGTATTGAAAGTCTCAGGGTGGGATGCGTTGTAAGAGAATTTGAACAGGTCTGGTATGTCTCCTTTAAGAAACTGCCCAACTTCTACCTGAGGGTAGAGTTCAGAGAAGTTACGGATCTCAGCATGACCAACGCGTCTGAACACTTGCCAAGGTCTGAGGTTGTGAGGGTCCTCAATACCCATGGCACCAATCATATGAGCTGCACTTTCGAGAGTCTCTTTGTGGTAATTAAAGACTCGATCAATCTTATTAGTTACCACCAGGCCCGCGACAAGATAAGGGTTGGTTGTTGCAACTCCGGTAGGACAATCATTGGCATTACATCTCAGGGCTTGAATACAGCCAAGTGCCATCATCATTGATCTAGCGGCGTAACAGAGGTCGGCACCAAGGGCGAGTCTCTTTACGATGCCAAAGCCAGTCACGACTTTACCACTCGCGATGACTCTAATATCTTTTCTTAGATCGAAACCCCTTAGGGCGTTATCTACAAAGATCAGGCTGTCAATACCAGGTTGGCCGAGTCGATCTGAGAACTCCATAGGGGCAGCACCAGTGCCTCCCTCGCCTCCGTCAACCGCAATAAAGTCAGGCTTGATACCTGTTTTGACCATAGCTTTACAAATCGACATAAACTCTCTTCGTCGGCCGAGGCAAAGCTTAAAGCCAACCGGTTTGCCGCCAGAAAGGTCTCTCATTTGCTTGATGAACTGAAGAAGTTCTTCTGGTGTAGAGAATGCGGAGTGACCTGGAGGAGAGTTGACTGTTTGGCCAACGGGAACATCTCGAATCTTCGCAATCTCTTCAGTTACCTTTTTGCCGGGCAAGATACCACCATGGCCAGGTTTTGCTCCTTGAGAAATTTTGAGTTCGATCATCTTCACCTGAGTAAGTTGAGACCTCTCTTTAAATGTCTCAGGGTTGAACTTGCCATCAGACGTGCGGCACCCGAAATAGCCAGTACCAATTTGCCAAATGAGATCACCACCATGCTTCAAGTGATGGTCACTGATTGAACCTTCACCAGTGTTGTGAGCAAAGTTGCCCTTTTGTGCTCCGCCGTTAAGTGCTTGAATGGCGTTCTTTGACAGAGAGCCATAACTCATGGCCGAAATGTTTAACATACTAGCTGAATAGGGTTGCTTACAGTCAGGGCCTCCAATGGTTACTCTCATTTTGTCGAGGCCAAAATGCTTCGGCATTATGGAGTGGTTCAACCATTCGTAGCCAATTTCATTTACATCGAGCTGAGTGCCAAAGGGTAGTGAATCGAGCTGCTTTTTGGCTCGCTGATACACCACTGATCTGTCGTTTCTGTGAAAGGGTCTGCCGTCGGTATTGGATTCGATGAAGTACTGATTGATTTCAGGCCTGATCATTTCGAGTAGGTATCGAAAGTTGCCAAGAACTGGGAAGTTTCTCAAAATTGCGCGTCGGGTTTGAAAGGCATCTCGAATACCAATAAAGCCAATGATTGCTAAAAATACAGAAACGAGTGAGTGGATTGGGTAATAGATTGGCGGCAGTATCAGGTAGCCTGCCAAGATCACAATAATAGAAAAACCAACTGCAATAAAAAACTCTCGTCTCATTTGCTCATCCTTAGGTGCTCAAGAGTTTGAAATCTTTATCGACTATTTGTCGACTAGTGCCCTCTTAGAGTATCAACTGCAGAGTCAAATAGCTAGTAAGCCCGAGGGTTTGCAACAGACGAAAGTTTGTGGTGAAAGAGGGTATGCCCACGCGATTGATTCTGTCTAGAAAAGGCTTCGACTCTTCACCACAAGGTGGTGGTGGACCGAGCCCCATACTGCCTGATGGCAGTTTGCTGTCTTTGCCAATACCATCACGCGACTCAGTCAAATACTCGCAGTTGAGGCACCCAAAGTTTGGCAGCTACCAGCAGATCATACAGCAATTGGGCTTAAAGCCTGGTCGCAATAATTGCCATCTCGACCCAGATTTAGATCGGAGTCTGTTGCGAAGAGAGCCTGGTTGGCGGGCTAGCCTGGGGCAGTCTGGGGCCGCACAGTCGCACTTGCAAAGCAATGGTGTCTCGGCGGGAGACTTATTTTTGTTCTTTGGCTGGTTTAGGCAGACTCAAGTTGATGCAAACGGAAGACTGATCTGGAGTAAGACTGAGAAGCAAGACCTTCATGCTTTGTTTGGATATCTCGAAGTCGGAAGGGTTTATCATCCGAAAGTAGATCGCATTCCAGATTGGCTAAGAGGTCATCCTCATTGCAGTGGCGAGAGAGTGTCATCAGATTTGAATGCAATTTATGTTGCTCAAAGCAAGTCGCGACTCTTTGAAGGGCTAGTAGGTGCCAACACGCTTGGTTTTCGGTCTGATCGAGTTCTAACGATTCCAGGGAAAACCCGTTCTTGGTGGGTACTACCTAAGTCAGTTTTTGGTCAAGTTGAAATCACTTATCACAAGAATGCCTGGAAGCCCGAAGGGTTTCG
>JABSOQ010000233.1 GCA_013216195.1 Bdellovibrionales bacterium | reverse complement strand
GGTCACATCTATTGCTGGGGTTCAAATAGCGATGGGCAGTTGGGCGCTGGCTCAGTAGGCGGCACAAACGATACCCCAGTGCAGATTAGCCTTGGGGATAGCCCAGGAACCTTCTTGAATGTCACGGCTGGAGGCGAAATGGTTTGTGCCGTTGGTACAAATCAAAAACCTTACTGTTGGGGAAGTAACGATTATGGAGAATTAGGGATAGACTCTTACGATAGGCAATCGCAACCAAAGCTGGTGAGCCTTGGTGCGGGGCCTGCAGATTATAGGAGCATTTCCCCTGGTGGTTTTCACACTTGTGCCTTGGGTTTAGATCAAAAGGCCTACTGCTGGGGCGATAACCTTAGTGAGGGCTTGGGAGACAATGGCGTCAGTAGTTTTGAGTCATTGGTGCCAGTAGCGGTAAGTTTAGGTGACTCGACCGGGAGTTACTATCAAGTGGGAGCTGGATACAGGCACTCTTGTGGTTTGGGGCTAGATAGAAAACTATTTTGCTGGGGAGAGGGTTTTGACTATCAGCTTGGGACTGGTGAATTTGGATCGGCTGCAGTTCCCAATCAAGTTTCTCTGGGTGATAACAGTTCGGGCATTTGGGGTTTAGGCTCCGACTTTATAGAGGTTGTGCTGTCAAATGCATCATCAGTGGATGTTATTGTTCCTTTTGGATTCTCTGGCACCGCCTCTGGCTCAGGTGTCGACTACCAGGTGCTTAAGTCAGCTGTGACTATCGCAGCTGGAGGGGGGGCAGCATCAGGTTCGAACACCATTGTTGATGATTCGGTTTTTGAAGGTGATGAAACCATAGTGGTAACTTTGGGTGCACCAAATGTTGGCTCTTTGGGAGGTCTGATTCAGCACACAATTACGATTGTCGACAACGAGTCTCCGCCTGATCTGTTTGTGACTGATGCTCTCGCTATTGAGGGTGAGATCATGACTTTTGCGGTTGTGGCCTCATCCGTTCTCGAGTCAGCTATATCAGTCAACTACCAGGTGTATGGTGATTCTGCGACACTAGGTGAGGATTTTGCGGCTCTTTCAGGGGTAGTGACTTTGGCGGCTGGCAGGTCTGCCGCTGCTATTTCTGTTTACACCCTTGATGATTTAGATCTTGAATCTGAGGAGACTTTCTCTTTGTCAATAACTTCAGCTACAGGAAACGTCGTTGATGATACCGGGCTCGGCATAATAGCAGACAACGACAACACAGCTTTGCCTCCGATTCGTATTCTCGACACAGCCGGCTTTGAAGGTGACACTCTCGACTTAGTTGTGGAGCTTGTAAGTGATGACTCTTTTGCCTTGTTAGACATCGAATTTGAGGTGACCTCAGTAGACGGATCAGCTATCGCAGGTGCCGACTATACGGCTTTGATCAACTCAAGGCACACAATTCTGACGGGGTTTCGGGCGGTAACGATACCTGTTGTTTTGGGGCTCGACAGTGTAGCTGATGATCCTGAGTACTTTACTGTGCAGATTAGCTCATTGAGTGGTGCCTATGGCGCAGATATTGTTGCGGTAATAGACGTTCTCGATATCGATGATCTTGGACCCTCTCTGACTCTTTCGGTTTACCCTGGTGCGGGCGAAGAGGGCGATATTATAGAGTTTGATGTGTCAATCAGTCAGGCTTGGCCGCACGATGTGACAGCCTATGTGTTTCCGACGGGTGGTGGTAGTGCCATTAGCGGTGCTGACTTCATTTACGACGTTGATTTTGTAACCATTCCTGCTGGTGATCTTTCAGCAAAAGGAAGGTTGCTCACTGTAGGTGATGGCATCATAGAGTCAGATGAAACAGTTGTTGTGTCTTTGTTTGGCACTTCAGATGGTGTGATAGACTTGGCGACATCAACTTTGACAATCGTCAACTCTGGGCTGAAATGCCCAGATGAGGGTTGGTGTCAAAAGGCATTCTTGAAGGCTTCAAACACTGATGATTGGGATCTTATGGGTTGGGGAGGTCTATCCGCCAGTCGCGATTATGTTGCTGTGGCTGCCTATCTAGAGGACAGCTCACGAACCACCATATCTAGCGGTGCCTCAGCCAGTGCTGACAACACAAACTCAGATTCTGGTGCAGTCTATGTGTTTGAGCAAGATCAGGTTACACGAGAATGGAGTCAGTCGGCTTATATTAAAGCCTCTAATGCCGACTCATCTGATCAGTTTGGTTTAGTAGTTGCTTCTGAAGGCGACACTTTGGTCGTGGCAACAACAATGGAGGCCAGTAACTCGGTCACGATTGTGAATGGCTCAAGCTCAAGCTCAGACAATTCAGCTGCAGGTAGTGGTGCCGTTTACGTTTACAAGAAAAATGGGCTAGATGAATGGATGCAGGAGGCCTACATCAAACCGCAAAACCTCGAAGCTGGTGATGGCTTCGGTTATAGCGTGGCGATTTCTGGTGATATCTTAGTCGTGTCGGCATTGCGAGAAGATAGCAGCCAAACTACCATTACAAATGGGGACGCAGCGCCCTCTGACAATGCTTCAGGAGACCGCGGAGCAGTTTACATTTATAAGCGGACTGGCAGCACTTGGGTACAAGAGGCCTATCTAAAAGCCGACAATGGAGATTCTAGCGATAAGTTTGGTCAAACTGTGGCGATCGACAGAGACACCGTCGCCATTTCTACTAACTCTGAAGACAGTAACCTGACGACAATCCAAAATGGAACCTCGGTAACACTAGATAACAATCTGGCAACGAACTCTGGAGCCGTTTACGTTTACAAAAGAAATGCAGGCATTTGGGAGCAGCAGGCCTACATAAAGGCTGCTAATAGTGAGGCGAGTGACTTTTTTGGAGAGCAGTTGAGTCTTCAGGGCGACACGCTTGTGGTTTCGGCCATAGGTGAGGATTCTGGTCTCGGAGAAATCATCAATGGCACAACTGCAAGCAGTGACAACTCTGTGAGTTCCTCTGGGTCTGTGTATGTCTACAAAAGAACAGGTGACAATTGGGCTCAGCAAGCGCATATCTCAGATCCTTCGCCTCAAGTCGATGGCTACTTCGGCTGGAAAACGAGTGTTTGGGGTGACCGGCTTGTGGTAACAAAATTTGAAGAAGACACTGAAACCCTTGGTGTGCTGAACGGGGTGACTAAGACTCCGAGTGAGAGATCGGCTGATCTCAATCGAGGTGCGGCTTACGTCTTTGAACGCAATGGCTCCTCTTGGAGTCTAAGTAGCTTTATTCAGAGTTATGAGATTTTAAGTGAGGACTACGGCACATCAGTTTATCTAGATGGTGACCAATTGTTTGTTGGAGAAGGCTCAAACAACTCAGGCTCGACTCTTCCTGTGAATGATACCCAGATCCCTGTTGATAATGGAAGCACAGGCTCTGGCGCTGTGCATGTTTACTACAATAAAGGGCCAGCTTCAGTGGTTGTAAGGCCAGCTCCGAATCAGCCGCAGCCGGCAGCCAGTTTACCGATTGAATGGCAAGTGCAGTTCAGTAAGCCTATTGATCCTTCGTCTTTTACCACTAGTGATGTGTCGTTAGATTTGGCCTCAACAGGAGCGGTTTCGACATGGAACATTGTCAACTCTGGAGACGATCGCAACTTCACCTTGCAGGCTACGGCTCTCAGTGTTGAAGGTTCTCTGATCCCAGAAATTGACGCTGGAGCGGTTACGGATTTAGATGGCTTTGACTCTTTAGCAAATTCTGAGAATTTTGATACGACGGTTTCTCTTGATGGTTGTTTTGGTTCAGTCACCATAGGTACAGTCTGTGATGGCCGGGCGATCTTCGCGGGGGGGGTTTCTGGGAACGACTATATGGTGACACCAGGTGGTTGTAATGATTCGGCGACTCCAACTTGTACTGGCGGTGGAGATGTGGTTTCAAAAACCTGGTATGGCACTGGGGGGAGTTATGTTGATATCACGGGCGTTGAAAACCTGCCACTGGAGTCGACCCCTAGTACCAACACTGGCGATGTGTTCACAGCTGCTATAGTTGTAGATAGCAGTGTTGGCTCTGATTCGGCAGCTCACTTTTGCGATGCGATGATTTAAGGGGGCTACGACGATTGGTACCTTCCGAGCAAGTCTGAGCTCGCCTATCTTAACTGTAAGAGTGATCGTTCACTTGATACTACGCAATTTCCACAGGAGGATGTGAACTGTGTTGGCTTCGGAGGTAAAGAGTCACTTCTCACCTTCACGGCTGGGATCTATCAGTCTTCATCAGAGCTTAGCAGCTTTC